>OMYM01000494.1 GCA_900315225.1 uncultured Erysipelotrichaceae bacterium
AAATCTGGAACAGATTTCTACAAGGCTTCCGCATATAACAGCAGGCAGACAATGCAGAATTCCAGCTAGTTGTGCATCTGAGTATAGGATACTCTGTCCCAGATGGAGTCCAGAATCCATCTATGCCGTGACAGCGGATGAGTTAAGTCTCATGGGTCTTGGTTAGAATTATGTAGCGGGAATTACGGATAATGAGACAAGCGGCATTCTCTCTTGATGTTTGCTCTGTATTGGCTTAGAATAGTTGACATAGCCATTCGTCCTGTGTTTTTCGGTGTTTATCAATTACCAGATTGTCGCAGTCGGGGTGGCTTGCCTATCGGTTTGGCTACTGTTGATGATGTCACGTTGTGGAAATCGCAATGATTGTTGTTCCTTTCTACAATAGCTTCGCAAGCTTGCACCTAAAAATGGCATGTAGAAGTGCGAAGCTTGTGTGCAAGCTTGAGGAATGACATTGTGCAGAAAAAGGCATCGCATGATGGCAATGAAGCACATGTATGAAATCATATTTGAAAGAACGGGGGCGATAATGGTTTGCATATTGATCTATGCCAACGTTGTGCTGCTAAAGCTGCCAACATTCTGTTGGAGAGAGGGCATATAGAATAATTGCTTGCTATGCGTGGAAAGCAACAATGTTGTAGAATAGTTGATGTTTTCTGGCTATTCTTTGTATCTTGTGAATATGCTGGAAATGGACATTGATGACGGAAAAGGGGATGCAGATCAACGAGTACTATTTAGATGAGGAGAAGATACCAGATAAGATAATGAAGAAACATTGGCGACCAAGAACTCTGTGTAGTAACATAGCTTAGTATAGCGTTTGGTACTTGTACAAAACATGTAGAAGAACGGATATCCTTCAGGAGCCTGTGTATATTATACCGACTGATTGTAAATCATCGGATACTGTTTCTGGTAAACAATCTAGATGAATTGCATGCGCTAGGGTTTATCACTGGCAAGCTGAGAGGCATAGAATCAGAAACGAAAGTATCCTGTTAAGAGTTATGAGAGAGTAGAACAAAGAAAAATGGTGTGAAAACAAATCTTCCAAATATAGCTGGCTAACTGGAGTATGGTTCAACGGTGGAAAATAATGATTTAGTCATAGAACTATATATTACAAAAAAGATAGTCAGTGAATATTGGTGATTCTTAAGCAATGTTATATGTTGACAAGCTTTAGGCTGGTTATTTTGAAATTGCGGGGTTGAAAGTATGAAAGAAAAGAATAAATCGCTTCCAGAATCTGATATTTCCGAATGGAAGTGGTCATGGCGAGACGAATACATGAAGTGGATGGCGGCCTTTGCTATTACTGATGGAGGATCAATTAACATCGGGGTAAATGATGATGGCTATGTGGTAGGATTAAATGATTACCGTGCCCTTCTTGAAAGCCTGCCTAGTAAATTTAGGGACAGGCTTAGAATAACGCCAAAAGTTAAGCTTCATTATGCTACAGAAAGAGGGACAAATATTCGTTACCCTGATGGAGTGCCTTTAAATATAGCGGAAAAGGACATTAACAAGTATGTTTGCGGAACATTTGTTGCAGTGACAAAGAGACAAAAAGAGAAGCTGAGGAAGTGGGAAGAAGAAAACCCGGTTTGCCAGGATGATGATGGGAGATATTATTATCTTGAAATTGAGGTTCCACATTATGGCCATCTTGTCACCTATGATGGAAAGGCATATACCAGGTCAGGTTCAACACTGCAGATGCTTGAGGGACAGGATCTGGAAATGGCTGTAAATAGGATTCAGGCAAGAAGCCGTGACAGTTTTTATGTGAACAAGATTTATCCTGTGCTCTCGGTTTCGGATTTACGAAAGGATTTGATTGATCGCGCCAGAAAAATGGCTATTGCGAAGAAGCCAGACCATGAATGGGCAACCATGGATGACGAGGAAATGCTGCGCTCATGTGGATTGATTTTGACCGATCTGGAAACGGGAAAAAGAGGAATTACACTTGCGGCAATCCTTTTGTTTGGCGATGATAACCTTATCATGTCGGCTTGCTATCAGCATAAGACGGACGCGATTGTCAGGATAATCGATACGGATCGCTATGATGATCGTGACATCATAATTACCAATCTGATTGAATCATATGACCGTCTCATGGCGTTTGGAAAGAGGCATCTTAATGATAGGTTTGTTCTCAACGAAACAGGACATGGGCTGGAAAGCATCCAAAGTGTAAGCGCCAGGGATAAAATCCTCCGCGAGATTGTTGGGAACATGCTGATGCATCGGGATTTTTCGAGCGGCTATGTCGCAAAAATGGTGATCGAAAGGGAAAAGGTTGAAATCATAAATGCCAACCAGCCACATGGGTTTGGGACCCTGGATATAAACAATTTCGATACCTACCAGAAAAACCCTGCCATCAGCAAGGTTTTCAGAGAGATCGGCCTTGCGGATGAACTGGGGTCAGGCATGAGAAACAGCTATAAATACACAAGACTGTACAGCGGGGGCGAGCCTGCATTCATTGAAGACGGTGATTTATTCCGGATCATTATTCCACTTAGTACTTCAGCAACAGTTGGAGCCGGTCCAATTATTAACATAGAGAATAAAAACGCCAAAAACACAACGGTAAACGGAATTGTCATTAAACAGGACAAAAGAACAATTGAAGAAGTCATAAACTTCTGCATAGAGCCAAGGGGTTCTTTGGAAATCATGGAACTATTGGGGATTAAATCCAGGGATTATTTCCGAAGGAGTATCTTGAATCCTATGATGAAAGCGAGGTTGTTGAAATTCACAATTCCTGACATGCCTAGAAGTCCTGATCAAAAATACATCAAGGTCTAAACCCAAAGCTATTTGTAGCGCAATAAAACACCTGAATAATAAGCGTATCATAACTTTGATATGAACTTACAAACCATGGATCCGTGAAATGGTAAACCTACATGCCAAGCATACGAATTTCTAGTTTCTGAAATTTCGTATAAAATAATTCTTGAGAGTTAAAACTTGGAAATTTGCGATGAAATGATTTTTGGGCTAATAACATAATTCCCTAGCTATATACGGTTTGTTAAAATATCACGATTTTTGAATGTGTTGCAGCCAGACAAGACTTCTGGAAAAACCAGCCATCGGATCGGCTTGCCCATGGGCGGAAACCCCCAGGGACTTCGCATGAACAAACCGGCTTGCATTCAATATCCAGGCTGCCATGCCACATTCATGCTGCTCAGGCACTGCCGCAAGTACTATACGTTAGAATCGCTTTTACAATATGAAAATACAATGATAGTAATAGCATACGATGTGGAGGGCATTATCAAAAGACGGTTTTTCGACTGAAAAACAAATTTTTTAGGTATTTTGTATTATGCTCGCTGGCTGCCCGGAACTGCGCGGCGCTACGCCGCCGTTTCCTTCTTCCAAGACCGTTTTTTCTTCTTGAACCCCTGCGCCTTTCGAATTATTTGCAGTGTCAACGACTCGCAATCGAAAAATCCGTACTTGACACTTGATTTAAATGCCTCCCGGAGGACATAGGCCACGTTGGCCTCCGACGGGATCTCCTTCGCCGGGGTCCTTTGCCAGCGGAAGCTGTCCCTGTCAAGGTCCAGCGTCAGCCCTATGATCTGGTTTATCCCCATCGCTATGCAGCAGACGAGCATGTACAGCTCGATTGCGTTCACGTTGTCGAGGATCTTCTTTCTCTGCCCTTCGTCGACGATCGATTCAAGGGGATCGGGTTCGTTGGAG
>OMYM01000329.1 GCA_900315225.1 uncultured Erysipelotrichaceae bacterium
GTTCGTTTTTGGCCACTTCAAGTATCCCATTGTTGATAACGGTATTTTTGGAAGTGTTTCCTTCGATGCGCCATTGCAACAATTCTGACGCTAGCACATGTCCCGCGCCATCTTCCGCGCGCAGCTCGATGGATGTCCCAGCCTCAATGCTTTCCTTTGGCGAAACAAGCGTTAGTGTGCCATCTACGACAGATAGATCCTTCAGTGTGTATTTCTTCGTGAACCTTGTGTAATCATGAAGCTCGACAATGTATGCGTCTAACTTCATGCCTGTTACATCGAATGAAATCGAATGGATCTTTCCTTGCGCGGGTTCATGGAACAGTTTTCTTTCCAAGATGTTCCCGTTTTCGTCTAACAGGTCGACCGCCGCAAGACACATGTTGTCTTGCGCATCAAAAGAAAAAAAACTCTTTGCGCCTATCTTTTCCAAGACTGCCTCCCCGACGATTGTCGGCGCACTAGAATCCACCGTAGCATGTACCGTCCTGGATGTCTCGCTTGATGGGTCGTCTATATTGGTCCTAGCGCGCAAAACAACATCTAGAACCGTTCCATCCGGCAACAATTTTCCACTTGCATCACGTGCTTTCCACGACACATTCATCAAAATCGGTACGCCTTCGCCATAGCTGCGAGCCTGTTGACCTTCTTGTTCTGCTTGTGCGTAGACTTCGCCTGTCGCATGGTTGCGTATCTCGTAGCCGCACCACTCGATATTTCTTGCCCACGCACCAGAAATCGCATATATACCAGTATTCTTTTTTACATTGGTCACCAATCCCTCTGCCGAGATTGTGATGAAGTGCTCATCGATATCATCGAAGATGGAATAATCAGGGTCATAGACATTCATGCCTGCAAGCGAATACTCATTGCCATTTGTTCCTTCGCGAAAACCCATGTAGCTCATGATCCCAAAGGGACGCTTGATCGCTTGGCTGCCTGGCGCATCAATCGCATTGATTTGTTTCCAATCGCCATAATACGCAAGAAACGGCAATGAGAGTTCATTTCCATCCTGATCTGTAAGATATACATATCCCTCTATGAAATCACCGTTTTCAAACTGCGCTAGGTAATTGACATCCTCTTGGCTCAATCTTATGCGCACATGTGCATCCGCCTTTTTTTCAACAACAATGTCTTTCTTCTCCACTTCAGGGGAAAGACGGTGTGTTTTTGTTGTCAAACGACCATTGTCGCATTCATCGCACATCACTGATACCGATACCGTGTACTTCTTTGATGTCTTGGAAAGATTATGGATAGTGAAATCCAGGTCATAGACTCCTTTCTTTTCCTTGTCCATGCCTAGCTCGATCTTGGGTCTTTTTCCCTCTACGCGCAAATATGCTTGGCTTTGTAGTACATGCGCCAAGGAAACAATTCCCGCTCCTTGCGCACGCACAGATGATTCGTTTTCTTCTTTAATTACAGTAGCGTTAGACATCAGAATGGAAACCAACGTCTCGCTGTCTGTTTTGGCACCTGTTTTCCGCAGCCATTGCGCGCATAGGAGCGCCTCTGCCGCTACATAGGGGGATGCCATGGAAGTTCCCGACATATCGCCATAGCGCGATCCAGGCAAGCTGGAATAGACATGTCCCCCCACCCCGAGAATCTCTGGTTTAATCGTCAAATCGCTTGTAGGTCCCCAGGAAGAGAAATCAGAGATTTCTCCTGCATCTGGATTTGTAAACTTTGTCGCCTTGCGTATTTGTTCAAGAACCTTGTTCTTGGCTTCAAGAAGAATCTTTCCATTGTCCTTTGTCACCATGACGCAAGGGATCCCGTCTTTTGCGACAGTGATTTCCGCAATGCCTTCTTGCGTATCGCATATGACTAATCCACACGCGCCCATTTGCTTTGCGACAGATTGTTTCTTGTCAATGGTACTTCCATCGCGCGACACAACCACGATCTTCCCCGTGACATCCAGTCCGCCATAGTCCTTGGCGACTCCTTGCCCAGGGACTACGATGTATTCTCCTGGCGCTAGGTTACTAAAAAACTGGCTTTCTTCCAGCGCGTAGTCATTGTAGAGAATCGTCTTGCCATCAACAGTGAAATTATCCGAAACAACCACATTCCCTTCCAAGCTTCCAACCGCAAGTGGAGCTGGATATAGCGCAGGTGATCCAATGGTCGCTGTATCGACCATGGCGGTATTCAATTGTTCCGCTAGACCAAAACGTCCTTCGTTCCCCGCCGACATGCACATGACAATTCCGAGGGATGCAATATTTTCATAAACCTTGTACGCGCTTGAAAGTGCGCCATGAAGACCGTGGGTGAAGCCGCAGGGTTCTCCCAAAGACATATTAATGACATCAGGGTGAACAATCACTGCATC
Source organism: uncultured Erysipelotrichaceae bacterium (assembly GCA_900315225.1). Lineage (GTDB taxonomy): Bacteria > Bacillota_I > Bacilli_A > Erysipelotrichales > Erysipelotrichaceae > Bulleidia. Next base: position 2,357 of record OMYM01000329.1, read on the forward strand.
TTCCAGCGCAGATATGATATAGACATCGTCTGTGTAGCTGCCTGCATCAGGGAATACCTTGAAGAAAGCGATCTGTGCTTCTGGCGCAACACCCTTGAGAATATTGCTGTTAGCAGCCACAATCCCACTGACATGCGTTCCATGCGCGTGCCCTCCCCGAACATCGTCATCAGGTCCTGAGTATATCCCATTGTTACCGCTATAGTCATACGCAAAGGGGACCTTCAGACTCTTGAACGTATCTCCCTTGGCGCCAAGCGCATCGCTTTCAATCTTGCTTGTGATCCTTGGGCTAAGAGGGTCTTTCGCAAATGCCTCATGGCTTGTATCCAAGCCTGAATCAATGATCCCAATGACCATTCCCTCCCCTGATAAACCAAGCCTTTCCATATCCTTGAACCCCTCGGCTCCCTCAATGACATTGGGCAAGGCATATCTTTGCGCCGCATATACCTGCTTGACACCAGGGATTTGTTGAAGGGGTTCGACTTGCTCCATTGGTACCTCTAAGGCAACACCATTCATGACATTGACAAAGGACGCAAGCACATTCACATTTGGACCAATGGAATGCGTTTTTGTCATTGCGTTAGCAACAAAAGCGTCCTGCCCCTCCTGTAACATCTCTTCATGCACTCTAGCTTCAGGTCGTCCTAGCTCTAGCCCTGCCTCAATGATAGATGGATCATCCAACTCTACGATCACACGCACCATGTCGACCTTTGCCTTGGTCGGTAGGATTGCCATCATCATGTTAACAATTAACATGACCACAAGCATTATCTTCATGTCGCTCACCTCCTTTTCCAATACTTTAGCATCTTCCAATGTGAAAAAAAAGGAGCCGCGCTCCCTTCGCAATTGGCTAGGATATCGCAAGACGCTCATCTTGTGTGTCTTCGATATCATTCATCATGATCCCGTTCACCTTGTATTTCTTCAGGATAAACATGGTGACTGTTTGAGCAACACCATCGATCGGCGCAAGCTTCTCGCCAACAAAATCGGCTACCTCGCGCATTGTCTTGGCATTAAGCCCTACCAAAAACTCTGATGATCCCGATGTCAAAGACAAGCTGGAGACTTCTGGAAACCTTGCGATTCTCTCGGCGATATTGTCGTATCCCTTTCCTCTTTCCGGCTTTGCGGAAACGCCAATGATCGCATCTACATGCTCTTCGTTGGTCTTGTCCCAGTTGATCACGGTATGATACCCGCAAATAACCTTACGTTCTTCAAGGCTTCTCTTCGTTGCCTCGATATCCTCTTCCTTCTCGCCGAGAATATCCGCGAGATCCGTCACGCTTGCCCTTGGATCGTCCGCCAGCAATTTCAACAGTTTCATTTCATCCATATCGTTTATTCTCCTTTATGGTCATCCAAAAATTCCTTGATTCTTTTCATCGCTTCCCGCAGGTGCTCGATGCTGTAGGCATAGCTGATCCTAGCGAATCCCTCGCCGCAATCGCCAAAGGCATTGCCAGGGACAATTGCCACATGTTTCTCCGCCAACAGCTTCTCGCAGAATGTATTCGAATCCATGCCGGAAGAAGAAATGTTGGGGAAAACGTAGAACGCACCCATTGGCTCAAACGTCTTCAGTCCCATTTCATTGAGCTTCCTGACGCAATACTTTCTTCTAAGGTCATACTGTTCCCGCATCATTGCAACATCATCGTCACAATCCTTCAAGGCGATGATCGCCGCGTGTTGGCTTGTTGTAGGAGCCGCCATGATGCAGCTTTGGTGGATCTTTGTCATCACCGCGATCAGTTCCTTGGGACCGCAAGCGTAGCCAAGGCGCCATCCTGTCATGGAGAACGTCTTAGAAAAACCATTGACGACAATCGTCTTGTCATACATCCCATCCATCGATGCAATCGATTCGTGTCTCTCATCGCCATACTTGAGTTCCGCATAAATCTCATCGGACAACACAACGACATCCTTGTCCTTCAACACCTCGGCGATCTCCACCAGATCCTGATGGCGCAATATTGCGCCAGTAGGATTGTTGGGATATGACAACACAATCACCTTCGTCCTTTCGCTCAACGCTTCCTTGATCTCTTGCGCCGTGACACGAAAATCGTTTTCTTCCTTGGTATTGATATGCACGACGCTTCCGCCAGTCAATGTCGTAATCGGTTCATACGACACATAGCACGGCTCGCAAATCACAACCTCGTCCCCTGGCTCCACCAATGCCCTGATCGCAAGGTCAATCGCTTCGCTTCCGCCAACCGTGACCAGAACATTGTCAATGCCATAAGACAATGCATACTTTTTCTTCATGTACGTGCATATTTCCTGGCGCAATTCCTTCAATCCAGCGTTTGCCGTATATTTTGTCCTGCCTCTTTCCAAAGAATGGATCGCCGCATCCCTGATATCCCATGGCGTTGCAAAATCGGGTTCGCCTACGCCAAGGCTAATGCATTCAGGCATTTCCGCAACCAGGTCAAAGAACCTACGAATTCCGGAAGGTCTCATTTCCTGTGCTTTTTTCGATAACAATTTGTCATAATCCATAGCAGCACCTCGCAAATATAACGTTCTCTATTATATCCCAAAGAGCAACGCCACACAAAAAAAGCCTTTCGGCTTTCCTTAATCTTCGGATTTCAATTCGAAAATCGCATCACGCAGTTCGGCGGCGCGCTCAAAGTCCAGCGCCGAGGCAGCTTCTCTCATCTCTGCCTCCAGCTCCTTGATCAACAAAGCCTTGTCCTTCTTGCCTACATGTCCCTTCTTTTCCATGTATTTCTTGGTCATCTCATGGGTTTCCTTGCCATGAATGCCTTCATCGACACGCTTGATGACTGTCTTTGGCGTAATACCATGCTCTACGTTATATGCCTCTTGAATGCCCCTGCGACGGTTCGTCTCGTCGATCGCGTATTGCATGGAGTCCGTGATATTGTCTCCATACATGTATACTTCGCCATGGGCATTTCTTGCAGCGCGACCAATCGTCTGAATCAAAGAGCGATGGGAACGCAAGAACCCCTCTTTGTCCGCGTCCAAGATGCACACAAGGGAAACCTCAGGAATATCCAGTCCCTCGCGCAACAGGTTGATACCCACAATGGCATCCACCTTGCCCAGCCTTAGCTCGCGGATGATTTCCGTTCTTTCCAAGGTCTTCGTCTCATGGTGCAGATAGGCGATCTTGTATCCTCTCTCCTTGAGATATGCCGTCAAATCTTCCGCCATACGCACCGTCAATGTTGTTATGAGAACTCTTTCCCCATTCTTGATTCTCTTGTCAAGCGCCAAGCAAATATCATCCACCTGCCCCTTGGTCGGCTTGACGGTGATCAAAGGATCCAACAGACCCGTTGGACGTATGATCTGTTCAACAACATGGTTCTCGACATGTTCAAGCTCATAGTCTCCTGGCGTAGCGGAACAATAGATGACCTGATTGATCATCCCCTCGAACTCATCGAAGCGCATCGGTCTATTGTCCAGGGCGGAAGGCAAGCGAAACCCGTATTCCACAAGCACTTCCTTGCGTTGCCTGTCGCCATTGTACATGCCCCGCACCTGCGGCAGGGAAACATGCGACTCATCCACGATCAGCAGAAAGTCTTTTGGAAAGTAGTCGAACAGGTTATATGGCCGTTGTCCCGGCTTTCTGCCATCAATGTGCATGGAGTAGTTCTCAATGCCAGCGCAATACCCATTCTCACGAAGGGATTCCAGATCGAAACGCGTCCTTTGTTCAAGCCTCTCTTTCTCTAGTGGCTTGCTTTCCTTGTCGAAATATGCCAGCCTCTCCTCCAGCTCGCTTTCTATGGCATCGCACGCTTTTAACATGGCAGCCTTGCTGCGGGCATAGCCCGAGGCAGGAAAGATATTGTAAAACTGATACCCGTTCAACGTTTTTCCTGTAACGGGGTCGACTTCCGTAATTCGGTCGATCTCATCGCCAAACATCTCGATGCGGATATTGAACTCATGCGTATAGGATGGCGTTAAGTCGATGACATCGCCCCTGACGCGGATCGTCCCGCGGCTTTGCTCGATGTCGTTGCGCGCATACTGCAGCTCGACCAACTTTCTCAACAAAGCATTGCGCTCATACTCTTCCCCCACGCGAATCGTCATGAACATATTGCGATATTCCACGGGATCACTTGCCGCATAAATACACGCAACCGATGCAACGACAATCGTGTCGCGCCTTTCCAAAAGGGAATTCAACGCAGACTCGCGGAACATGTCAAGCTCCTCATTGATGGCAGCTGTCTTCTCTATGTACATGTCGCTCTTTGGCATGTATGCCTCTGGCTGATAATAATCAAAGTTTGAAACAAAGAACTCCACCCGATTATGGGGAAACAGCTCCTTGAACTCCGAATACAGCTGTCCCGCAAGGGTCTTGTTATGGGAAAAAACCAAGGTTGGCTTGTTGATTTGGGCAATGACGTTCGCCATGGTAAACGTCTTTCCTGTGCCAGTCGCGCCTTCCAGCACCTGTTCCTTCTTGCCTGCCCTCAGCCCATCGACCAGGTTTTTGATCGCGGCAGGCTGGTCTCCCGTTGGCTTAAACGGCGAGACCAATTCAAACTTGTCACTCACCAATCACCTCCAGCGCCCTTGACAACTGAGCGTCATGTACCTTGCTGGATGCCCAGTCCAAGTTCACCGAAGAAATGATCGCGCGATATGTTTCCGCGTTCAACTCTCCCGTTGCTTCTAGGTCATGTTCTTCTTGATAGCGTGCAATGACTTGCGATGTCTCATCGGAAAGATAACCGTCCGTCCTATCGATATCATAATCAAGATACTGAAGCGCCTCCTGCACCTCGAAAATAGCTTCCGACACTTGATTCACCTGGAAAACCTCCTCGTCCCCAATGCCATTGAACGCTTCATACATCACCGGATGCAACAGTACGGTCTCGTCCGGCTCTATGCCCACGCCATTGATCCATGTCCCATTAGGAGACAACCACCTGCATTGCGTCACCTTGATTGCCGAGCCATCCTCGAAATACCTGCTTACCTGCACTGTTCCCTTGCCATAGCTCGTTTCCCCAATGACCGCGACATTGTCCAAGTTCTCTTTCATCGCAAGTGTAAACACTTCTGCTGCCGAAGCTGTCCCGCCATTGATCAAGATCGCGTATTTCTCAAACTGCCTATAATTTCCCCCGCGCGTTGTCGTCAAAGTCTCGCTGCCATCCGCATACGATGAACGCATGACAATCGTTCCCATGGGAAGAAACAACGAGGATATCTTTTCAAGCGAATCCAAGTAGCCGCCGCCATTGTCGCGCAAGTCGATCACAAGTTTTTTCGCCCCATTCTCCACGCACTCATCAAGATATGACTTGATTTCATCATGGGAGCTTTCCCCGAAATTGTACAACTCCAAGAACGCCGTGTCGTCATTGAGCATGTAGCCAAAGGCAGTCGCGGAAACAGCGCCCCTGACAATATCAATGTCAATGCTTTTCCCTTCACGGTCAAATGTAATGGTGACCGTGCTGCCTGCCTCTCCTTGCACAAGATCCTTGATTTCCGTTGCGCTAGAGCCAACCACGTCCACGCCATCAACCTTCATGATCAAGTCCCCTGCCTTGACGCCATATTTTTCCGCCGGAGAGTTCTTGAATACCTTCTCTACCAGATTGATCCCGTTGGTCGCTATGAACTGCACGCCGATCCCGACAAAATTGCGGTTGATCGACTGTGTGAAGCTTTCCATTTCCTCGGCCGACATGTATGAGGTATGTGGGTCTTCCTCATTTGTCGTCATCCCATACAGCGATTGATCGGTCAAGCGTTCGTCAAGGTTTTCGATATCCTTGGCGAAATACCATTCTTCCTCCATGATCTTGCGGATTGCGGCTTCCTTGTCGCCACTGCTCATCACTTGTGAAATCTGAATTTCGTTGTTGATATTCTGCGTTCCTGGCACGGGAACAAAGCTCCCTAGCAGCCATCCACATAACATGCCAAGCACAATGCAACTGACAAACAGAATTCTTCCCGTCTTACCGCCATTGCCTTCAATGCGCTGCGCCATGAATTCCTCTTCATTTTTATATTCCTGCATGAAGCCTATTTCCTCCTGTTTCCAAAAACTCCCTTATCCGCCAAACAATGTCTCTGGGCGAATACGGCAAGGCGCGCCGACCCCCGTTTCACATCTTCGGTTCAATGCCTCGTAGAACCATCCGCAGCCAAACGAAAGGTCTCCGTTCCATGTAGACGCATAGTCCGCCAAGTCTCTGGCAGGACCAAGGTAGAACACTTCAAGATGGCAATGCGCGCCCGAGCTATTTCCCGATGAACCCACCTGTCCAACAATGTCGCCTGCTTCCACAATCGTTCCCGTTGCCAAGGGGGAATCCAGCATCATGTGGCAGTATTTCACGGCATATAGGCCATCGTTGACGATCGTCAACAGATACACTTGATTTCCACCACCCGATGAACCCCCAATCTGTCCACCGCACGTATTGCCTAGATAACCGTATGTCGGGCATCCGTTGGCGCTATGAAGAATAACCCCATTGCCAACAGCGTAGATATTCGACCCAACCGGAGCCGCAAAGTCAAACCCCAGATGCACACCCCCGGAATTGTAGAACCACGTTCCAGCGCTCTTGTTGGAACCTGGCACCGGGAATGTCCAACCTTCGGTGATCGCAATGCCAGAAAGCGAACCCTTCTTTGCGATCGATGCCATAAGCGCATTGATATTCTGGATATCTGCCACCAACGATGTTCCTTCTGCCTCAGCTTGCGCCCTTTGTTGCTCAGCAAGTTCTTCCGTCTTTTGCACTTCAAAGCGCATGATAATCAATGAATCCCTCTTTTCCACAATCTGCGCGCGGCTTTCATCCACTTCTGCCTGCGCTTCCTGCAAGGCAGCCATTGCCTCGGCAATCTCTATTTTCTTTGCGGTCAGATCAGCGATGATATCGTAATACTCCCCAATGACCCTTTGTTCAAATTGCGTAATCGACGACATTCCCGCCAAGATGCGAACCAATTGTTCAAAAGTCTCTGCCCCCATGATTACATCGATATATTGGCTGGTGCGCATTGTCACCTGCTCCATCTCCATGCGTCTCTTGAGCTTTTCCCTGATCTTTTCAATTTCATCCTCATTTGCCTGGATCTCTGTTTCCTTGACCTCAATCTGCGCTTGCTTCATGTTAATGTCAGCCTGAAGCGCATTAATCTTTTGGTTCAAGTCCTCGATCTCCGACTCTCTCGCATCTATGTCCTCTTGTATTTGTTTCAATTCCTCATGGTATGCCGCAATATCCTCTTCGTATTTCGCAATCCTTTCCTCCGCTTCTTTTCGCATCTCCTTGAGATCCTCTCGCGAATCCATTAGAAAGTCATAGTAGGCCTTGCATGCGGCTTCGTCTTCATCCTCGTATTGGTTGCACTTTTCGTTCCAGTATTCGCTGTCCGTATAATCCGGCTCGGCATTCACCTCAATCGCCTGTCCTACCGAAAGGCACAGGATAAACGAAACGGCGATTCGTAAAAATCGCCTCATCGTTTCCACCTCAGGTATCTATTTACCGATAGCAAGCTGCCAAGCAAGCCAACGCCAACCCCCATTCCAAACAAGAACAAAGCCTCATAGTAGATATACGGGTTTGGCTGCGCCAGCCTGAACATGTTCGAGACAATGATCCCTTCTGTCCTCGTGTACAACGTGTTATACGACCACACCGTCACGATAATCGGAATCAACGAACCGATTGTACCGATAATCACCCCCTCGAACAAAAACGGCGAACGAATAAACATATTTGTGGCACCGACATTCCTCATGATGTCAATCTCATCCTGCCTTGCGTAGATTGTCAGCTTGATCGTGTTCTGGATCAAGAATACCGCCAGAATGCACAATCCACCAACCAGGAACGTTCCAAAACGACGAATTGCCTGTAGCGCCGAAACAATGTCCAGCGTGCTTTGCCCGCCATAAGACACATTGGCAATCCCGGCAATTGACTTGATTTGCCCGGCAACCACGGAAATATCGTATCCACTGTGAACCGTAACATAATACGCATCATGCATGTAGTTGTCATCGCGGAAACCCTCGAACAACTGCTGCGTCCTTTCATCATCCTCCCACATCTGCAGAAAATATTCGTACTCTTGTTCCTTGGTGTAGTAGGTGATTTCATTGACACCTTCGATCTTAGCGATCTGGTTGCGTATCGCCAGCTCTTCCTCTGGCGTCTCATGATCAAAATCAATCATTGCCGAGATCATGACTCCTTCCTCGAAATTCGTTGTGAATTTCGTTAAGTGATAGGTAAATATGGCAAACACCGAGACAATGATCAATGTCATTGTAACCGCAACCGCCGAGGAAAGCGCCATCGCCCAGTGTCTCGCAACCCCGCGAAACCCCTCTATCAATGGCCTACTGATCATGGCGCACATAACCTCCTTCTTTCAAGTCTGCCACGATATGCCCGTGTTCAAGGACAATCGTCCTCTTGCGAAACTTGTTGACAAGCGTCAAATCATGCGTAACCATCAGGATGGTCGTTCCATATGTCAGGTTAATCTTTTCAAGTAGCTCCATGATCTCATCCGACTTGCCCGGGTCAAGGTTTCCCGTTGGCTCATCCGCAATCAATACTTTCGGCCTATTCGCCAGCGCTCTTGCGATCGCGACACGTTGCTGCTGTCCGCCCGACAATTCCTTTGGAAAAGAGTTTCCTTTGTCGTTCAAGGAAACAACATCCATCACTTCCCTGACCCTTCTTTGGATCTGGGGCTTCTTCATGTTAATCACTTCAAGAGCATACGCAATGTTTTCAAACACTGTCTTCGTTGGCAATAGTCGGTAGTCTTGGAATACAACACCGATATTACGCCTATAGATCGGCACTTGCCTCGCCTTCAACTCTCCGACATTGATGCCAACGACCTTGACCATCCCCTTGGTCGGTGTTTCCTCGCCATCCAAGAGCTTAATCAACGTTGATTTTCCCGAACCCGTGGGACCGATAATATACACAAATTCCCCTTGGTCCACCTTGACATTAATGTCATACAGCGCATTCGTTCCGTTTTTATATCGCTTGAACACATGCATGCATTCTATCATAGAAGTATCCTTTCATTGTATCTCGTCAGACTTTCGCCGAACTGTACGTAAAGCCTTCCCCATGCATATCCGTGGCATCTGTCGTAATGACAAACGCCTTGTCATCGATTTCCCTGACCAACTCGACCAGCTTGATGTATTCACGGGAAGACACAACGCATAACAGCATTTTCTTGGCATCGCCGGTATATCCGCCGATTGCGTCAATCACCGTGCAGCCACGCCTGATGTCCTTCTGTATCGCCTTGGCGATGGCTTCCCATTCATCGGAAATAATCTGTACAGACTTGGCATTGCTTTGACCAAGCCCTAGCACCTTGTCCACGGCAACACCGGACGCAAACACCGACAACATGCCAAGCAGTGTCTCCTCAAGCCCATACGCCAAAAGCCCGCAACAAACCGTCAGCGTGTCCACCAGCACGACAAGCGTGGAGATCTTGATTCCTGTCACCCTATGCAAGACAAGGGGCGGAATATCCATTCCGCCAGTGCTGGCACCAGTGCGCATGACAATCCCAATGCCCACCCCGCCAGTGACACCCGCCCAAAACGATGCAAGCATGGGATCTATTTCAACGCCAGCTCCACTTTTCAACAGCATTGTGGTAAACACTGGATACAGCAATGAAGACAACAATGTCTTCATTGCAAACTCTTTGCCCAGGATCCATCCCCCAACCGCCAAAAGCACCAAAACGCTGACATTCGCAAACAACGTTTCGTCTATGTGGAAGAAAGGCTCCAAGGCAACCGCAAGCCCGGCAACCCCGCCCGAAAGAATATTGTACGGCAATACAAACATCTCCACGGACACCGCTAGGATAAACGTCCCAAGCGCTACTTCCACAAAATCCATCAATCTTTTTCCAATCATAGCGGGTATCATTATATCATGGTCAAAGGAGGTTCGTATGAAAAGAAAAATACCAGTCGCCTGGGTGATTGTCGCCCTGTATATCTTGTTTATATTCTCCAATTCATACATGAATGGAGACATATCCGCCATGGAATCCGGCACATTGACACGCTTTCTGCTGTCACTGCTTGCCAAGATACACCTGTATTTTGAATTTGACAGTTTTCATTTCTTTATCCGCAAGCTCGCCCATTTCAGCGAATACCTAGTTCTTGGCGCACTCGTTTTCAATGCCAACGACCATCATCCCCTGCCCTTGCCAAGATACGTTCCAAACGTAATCTTCATGATCGCCATCCCGCTATGCGACGAATGCCTGCAGACATTTGTTCCCGGCAGGGCAGGTATGTTCACCGACTGCCTGATCGACATGTCCGGCTATCTTATCGGGACTTTCCTGCCAATGTTGAGCGGGGCATGCATGAAGGCAATTGCATCGCGGAGGCACACCTGACATGCGTTTCATCAAAAACCATGTCGCTTTCATTGAAGTACATATATGAGTCATCTATGTCGTCCCACGTCAAGTCAACGTTATAGAAGTCTCCCTCCAGCCTGACAATGTTCCATGCATGCTCGCCATCGCTCGTTTCTCCCGAGACGTAGTATGTGTCAATGCCCATGGCGTTCATGATGTATTGGAATGCACGGGAATACCCAGCGCATACGCTCTCTCCCGACACAATCGCGCCAAAGGCCGATTGGGGATGCTCTGCGCCTTCCTTGTAATTTACCCTTCTAACAAGCTCGTCATGGGCGGCTTTTTCTTTTTCCCTATCTGTCTCAAGGCGTGAACACTGCGCTATGATCGCTTGCGCTTCTTTATTAAATATGCGGCTATTGTAGTCCAGGTTTTCCGCCAGTGAATTAAAGTCCATGGTGACCGACACCACGCCATTGTCTTGCGGCCTGTATTCAAAGCCAAACCCACTGTCCAGCCAGAATATTTCGGGATGGTCGAAATACACCGCGTGCATTGCCTCGGAAAGCTCCTCAGGATCCACATGCGCCAATGGCACAAAGCTATCCTCCCTATTCAGCGCTGCCTTTACCGCCTGCCCATACACCTGCTTCTGCGCGCTGGAAAGAAACTGATAGTAAGGCGTGAACGCTTCATAGCCTATGTCATGTTCCTTGCTTCTGTCGGACAACTCCAGGCCCACTAACGCATATACCCCCACGCATATGACGCTCAGCAGCCCGATCAGCCCCATCAGCAAGCCGTTGAATCTCTTCATAATCAGTATCCAAAAATGTCCTCCGGCCTTAACCTGCATGGAGCTCCAACGCCAGAAGAACACCTTCTCGCCAACGCTGCCGTGCCCCAGCCGCAGCCAAACGATAAATCACCATTCCAAGTCGTCGCATATGTAGTAAATAGATCGGCCGATCCAAGATAAAAAATCTCTATGTGGCAATGCGCGCCCGAGCTATTGCCCGATGTTCCAACGCGACCAATGACATCGCCGGCATTCACAATGGATCCCTGCGCAATAGGCGAGCCAAGCTCCATGTGCAGATATTTCACCGCATACAGACTCCCGTTGACCTTGGTCAAAAGATACACCTGGTTACCACCCATGGGCGATCCAGACCCACCGCATTGGCAACCAATATACCCATATGTCGGGCATCCATCCGATGATTTCAAGATAACCCCATTACCCACGGCACGGATTCTTGTCCCGATGGGAGCCGCAAAGTCATAACCAAGATGCACATAGCCAGAACTATACGCCCATGTCCCAGCGCTTCTCACAGCCCCTGGAACTGGATATATCCACCCCTGGCTTGCGGCAGCGTTAACGGCAGCTTCTGCCTCAGCAGCAGCTTCAGCGTCAATGCCAGACTCCGCAAATGTCTCAGATATCACAGTAGCCGCATATTTTTCAGGATGCAGCACAGAATCAGGAACATTGTCCAACTCATCGCTAATGCTGTTCATCTTCTTGACAATATCCTCCATGTCCGCAACAACCGTGGCGGACCTCGCCTCCAGTTCTGCCTGTTGTTTCTCGTACTCTTCCTGCACCATCTCCGCTAGATACTGCTTGGCGAGAACATCGTTTCTCTTATTCTCCAGGTTTTCCTTGTTTTCAGCGATTTCATTCGTCAAGACAACCAACTGCGACTGCTCTTGATTCAAAGCTTCCTTTGCGTCATCCAGTGCCGCCACTGCCTCTTCGATTTCCCCTGCCACCCGATTATCGAATTGCGTGACAGACGAAAACGCCGCAACAATCCTAAGCAAGTCCCCAAACGTCTTGGCGCCAAGCAAGACATCCGCATAAGAGTTGAGTCGCATGTTCACTTGATAGAAGGATATCCTATCCTTCACCTTCTCTTTCAGATCGCTCAGCTCTTCTTCCTTCGCCAATATACCCCTTTCGGTGGCCTCGACCTCCAGCTGAAGAGTCGCAATCTGCACTTCGTTGTCATCGATTTTTGCCTGCAGGGCGCTGATCTCATTGCTTAATTCCTTGGACTCTTGACGGTATTGCTCGATCTCCAAGCCATACATCGCCAGATTCTCGCTAATAGCTTCTTTCTCTGTATCCAGGGACGCCAACGTCCCTTGAAGCGACTCGGAAGTGGACTTTACATATTCCCGATATGCCTCGCACGCCTGGTAATCCTCCATTCCTTGTATCTGGTCCGAGACACACCGTTCCATCCAATACGATGTATCGGTGTAGTCCACATCTTCTTCTGCCCATGCAGACAATGTGCAACCTATGATTAACGCCGCCAACAGCGTTGCCATTAGAATCTTTTTCCTTGCCATAGCGGCATTATATCACTTTTGCAAGCCAATGCACCACGCTCACACAAAAACACATGATTCTCCCATATGAAAAGACCTGTGTCACACAGATCTCCCATTCTTATAGCAAATGCATGTTATTGGCTTCGCAGATGTCAATCATCTCCTGCGGCCAAATCGAAGCCTGTACTTCCCCAACATGCGCCTTGTTTAGCAACAACATGCAGAGCCTGCTCTGCCCGATTCCCCCGCCAATCGTATATGGCAATTCTTTGTTTATGATGGACTTATGGAACGGCAATCCAAGCCTTCCCTCGCAATGGGATGCCTGGCATTGGGAAACGATGGAATTCTCATCCACCCTGATGCCCATCGAGGAAATCTCCAGCGACCTTTGCAGGGAAGGAAGCCAGAACAACAGATCCCCATTCAAGTCCCAGTCGTCATAGTCTGGTGCCCTGCCGTCATGCGGCCTGCCGCTGATCTCCAAAGGCTTGCCAATCTGCTTAATGAACACACATTTCTTATCGCTGGTAATCCTGTCTTCTCTCTCCTTGGGTGAAAGCAAGGGATACATATCCTCCAACTCTTGGGAAGTGATAAAGAACACATCGTCCGCCAAATGACATACCGCCTGGGGATACTTGTACCAAACCTCATGTTCCATGTGTTTGATCACCTTGAAGATATCCCTGACCGTTGCTTCCAACATTGCATCTGTCCTCTCCTGCTTGCGGATCACCTTCTCCCAATCCCATTGGTCGACATAGACGGAATGCAAATTATCAAGCAACTCATCGCGACGAATCGCATTCATATTCGTGTACAGACCCTCGTGTACGCCAAAGCCATATTTCTTTAGCGCATATCTCTTCCATTTCGCCAACGACTGCACAACCTCGATCCTCTCCCCTGTCATTTCCTGGATGTCAAAGGATACCGGTCTTTCAATGCCATTGAGATTGTCGTTCAAGCCACTGCTCCTTTGCACAAACAACGGTGCGCTGATACGCGAAAGATTCAGCTCCTTGCCAATCTCCTTCTGAAAAGTGTCCCGGATATACTTGATCGCTTCCTGCGTTTCTCTGACGGTAAGCACCGGGTCATAGTTCTCTGGAATCTGTACCTGCATAATTCTCTCCTTTTAGCAACGCAAGTATTCTATCACGTTTCCAATCGTTTTGGCGCATAATTTGAAAGAGGCTTTCTGAAAACATTCAGTTTCTTTTTCATGCCCATAAAATTTTCTTATGCGCACAAAAGAAAAAGATGTCGCAAAAGCCATCCTTGGTTATTATAACACATAAAAATTTTTAATAGTAGACTATACTTTCAATTCATATCTGCTATTATATAAGTGCAAGAAGGAAGGTTGCCCTAGCAATCATGAACAAGCCTTCCAGGAGGTCGATATGAAAGGACCAGGAATTCGTTAAGGGCAGGCTGAAATAAACCCTGCCGCAAGCTTCTATTACAAGTTGTTATGATCTGCTTGATTGAGCTGTAAGTCAGGCTGGGGAATCATTCATTCGAAAAAGCATTGACCGTCATCCAGCACTATAATTAGGATGCGTTCATTCGCAAAGTAGCAGAGATTCATACAGGCGTTTGATAGCATGGAATCTGAAGATCAGTAGGCGCGCACTGATCGATATCAGCCAGATAGAACAGTGGAAAAATCGCAGATTAGAAAAAGGAAGCCAAAGCTTCCTTTTTTTTAATCCACCAAGCCAATGATTTCCTTGTCCCTTGGCCAGGCAACCTGATAGCCAAGCTTGATGACCTTGATTTCCCTTGGCTTGAGATCAAGCGTCCAGGTGACTTCTCCTGTCTTGTCATCCAGCATGCCACCGTCAAGCAGGATATCTTCCACGACAATTGATTTGTCACTGGAAACCGGAACCTGATCCCTCAAGACAACGCGTACTTCCTCTTCGCGATAGCTACACACGCGGATCTCATGCTCAATCTCCTTGCGTCTTTCTTTCTTCAACAAAGTCTTCGACATCCGGGACTTTATCGTCTTGCGTGACACACTGATCCTTTCATCGCGCCCCAAGGACAAGGTGAATGTGTCTTCCGTCATATCCGGCTTCAAGACAACTGTCCCTGCATACGCATCGCCTAGATACACCGAAGCCCTTCCACTCATCATGATGGGAATATCGCTAGAAGCAATCTCGGCACACAAGAAAGCAGCCGACTCTCTGCGTGGCACCGCCGCAAAGCTGTATTTCGCGTTAATCTCGAATTCCTGTAGATCCAGCAACAATCCATTGCTAGAGCTAGGAACGTTCTTTTTCCCTGGCAACGCATACTCTGTCATTGTATCTTGCGACACATCCGCCTCAGCATCAATGCGCTTCATCTGCACCGTGTCCGAGAAATCCGCCGCATCATCCGCTTCCTCCGCCATGGCAAATTCCGTTTTCGCCATCAACGTGCGTCCCCTGGCAAATCTTGGGAAATTGCCCGCCTCGCTTGCCAAGCGCAGGTATTGCGGAAACAACACGGGAAGATCATTCGATGAGGAAGGGTTTCCCGTATACAGCTTCAAAGAAACATTCTCCCAATCCTCATCCGTCTTGTTCACCGCATTCGCCCTTATCCTAAATGACAGTGGTGATTGTTCATCCTTGTAGCAAACCTCATACAGCGGGTTCCAGCATGCCATTCCATCATTGTATTCCAAGGACACCTGATAGCTTCCCGCCTGCTTTGCTACAAGATCAAGCGCAACCATTGGCCTGATTACCTGCGCCGTTTGCTTGTCGTATTCCTTGGCCAATCGCCCTTTTTCCTTTTCCAGCGCCTCGATCTTTGCGTCAATGCCACCGATCTTCTCCGGCAACGCCTCAAGATACGCCTGCATGTCCACCACAGGAATATTCACACTCCCAGCAAACACGCCATTCTTAAGCCATAGCTCTCGCGTCTCCCGCAAAATCTTGATTTCTCTCTCCAATGCCGCAATCTTGCCCTTGATCTCTTGCGAAGCGCCATCTTCTTCATCCGCATAGACCATGTGGATGTTTTCTCCCTTGACGCCTTCCGCAAACATCATCTTGAGCGTATCTACATTCGCGTAGGAAGAAAGACCGTAAATACCTACCTCGTTTCTTCCCTCCTGTAGCTCCACCTGGACAAATCTCTTTGCGATACATCCATTGCGGTATAGGCTCACCGCAACCATCTTGGATTCATATTCCCGCATGCCTTCCTCCTGTTTTATCTACAATTCCTAAAAACCGCCAGGATCTTTCCCCTGAAACAGTCTTTTTCAACCAAACCATATTCCCTGCCATCCACGCAATCATCCCGATGATCGCCAAGCACCAGGTACTCGCCATCTCCTACAGCCAAGGGAAACCGCATCTTCCCTTCCGCCTTGGAATCATAATATATCTCTTCCTCGACCACCCTAGCGCCATCGATCCACAACATCCCATCGCGCAAATCCACAATGTCGCCTTGCCTGGCCACAATCCTTCCCACATGTTGATGCCCGTCTTTTTCCAAGACAACCACATCACCCATGTTCCATTCATTGTTGCGCCTATCATACAGCGCAATATCCCCTGTGACAAGAAACGGCTTCATGTCATCACGTTCAACGACCATGACCCCGATATAGCAGCGAAACAACACCTCAAGCAGCACAACCACAATTGCGCATAGCCCAAAAAAACGCGCAACCTTTCGCCGCAACGCCAACGCCTCAATCCTTCGCCTGATCACTTCCTCTGGCGTTGCGCGAAGCGACTGGCTCATTCTTCCTCCTCCGCGAATTTACGAAGCTTCTGTCTCGCCTGTCCATACCACTTCTGATACTTCAACAACTGGTTCTCCTTCTCCTCAAGCTTTGCCTTGTATCTCTCCTCCATTACCTGAAAGGCATTCCTATACTCCTTCTGAAGCAATTCCAGCTGTTCAAAGACATCCTTTTCATCCACGCCAAACAACCTTCTCTTAAACTTCATTCCCTTGATATACAAGGCAATATCCTCCATGTTGCGCGATGGCATACTCACCTCCTTTTCCAATCCACGAATGATCATAGACGCTACAAGTATAACACCATCACTCGCCATGCCAAAAGACCATTTAAAAATCCACAAACACCGTGGTCATATTCCCTTCCTCGCAAACCGTCCATTTGTTTTTTTGCACGATATTCTCAATGATCGCATCCTCAAGCTTGCAATCGGCAAGAGGATTGATTTCGCTTTCCACCGAAAGCAAAAGCATTCGTCCTTGGACATTTATGTTAACCTTGATTTCCTTCCCACAACTATCCTCGCCTATCATTTTAAGCCGCTTATCGAGCATGGAAAGCAATAGCAAGCCATAGTCAATGACCGGGGCATCGATAACCTTGGGAGCCTTTCCTTCAACGACAAACCGAATGTCAGGATACAGAAGATGCTTGGCATCAAGGATGTAGTCAAGATACAAATTGCCAACACAACTCCTTTCCTGCACTCCTCCGATCAGCGCCAAGGTCTTTTGCGCCAAATCATCGGCTTCCTCGATCCTGTTCTCCTTCACATACATATTCATAAGACCAAGGTTCTTTGCGATATCATGAAGATACCGAGAAGAATACTTGGTTGCGACCATATTGTCATGCAACTGGTGCAAACGTTCGTTCTCCTCGTTGATCTTTTTCTCCCTGGCAGTCATTTGTGCGCTGAATGTTGAAATCAGGGCGACAATGAGAATGACGATGGGCATGGAGAAAGCCGTGGCAAGATTAAAATAGTATGACATGTTAGTGGATTCATTTACATCGAAGTGATAAGAGTTTAGAAACATGAGTATCTCTTGCCCGATGAAAACAACAACCGCAACGGTGACGCATCGTTTATCCTGAAAATAGAAAAAACCAGACCTTCTTAGAATACCGGTAAACACCAGGATGAACAAAAGCCCTAGAATATAGCAGATAAGCATATCAAGATCGAGGGAATACCCAGGCAGCTGTACATCGACAATTTCAAGCAGCGGGGAGCTGAGGGCGTATGCGCGCCATGCCTGGTCAAGGCAAGATTGCGAATTGGCAAGCGCCAAGGTGATCAAAGAAAGAATAATACTATGTTGCGGGGTTAGATCGAGGCACTTATAGGCAAAAAGAACAAAAAACACGACTCTGATGAACCTGAAGAACATCATGCTCGTCAGTATACTAGCGTTAAACAGGAAATGAAGCAAAAAAATGGCAACGCCAAAGAAAACAACATGGATCAACTTCCGCGAGCGTTTAAATCTTGTTGTCATGCCAAAAGCAAAGCAAACATCTGGAATCACCCCGGTAAAAAGTGTCTGGGGAATGAGGGAGGGATAATAGATCATATTCGCATCCTTTCCGCAATCGCTTTTCTCAGTTTTCTTATAGATCTGACACTGCTCTTGATCTCCTTGCCGGAAAACAAGACAACCTGCATATCGTTGATCTGGCGGACAAAAGAAGGATTTACCGCTTCCTTGCGATTAAGCGGAACCATATTGCCCAAATCTTCCGCCACGGCTGCCAAGGTTTTGCTTTTGACGGTAAAGATATTGTCGCCTTCGCAATGGACAAGAACATCGCGCCTAGAGATCTCGATGTACTCAATCTTATCAAGATTGAAAAGATGTCTGCCTATAGAGGTATTAAGTTCCACCAAGCGATCCAGCCGCCGTTGCTTGATGCGTGAAAGTTTCTGCTCAAGCACCTCTCTTCCATCGCTTTTCTTGAAATAGCCAACGATCTTGTAGTCAAACGCGTCTTCCATGTAGGCGGGAGAGTGGCTTTGAATAAGAAAATAGTCGGCGACAGGCAAAAGCCGTTCCAAGGCTTCCAACCCATTTTTATCACCCGGCAGCACCACGTCCAATATGACCAAAGAATAACGCTTTTTTGTGACAAGACATTCAAAAATACTGTGGAAAAGATCAATGTCACAATCCGAAAAGACACTTTTCAGAGCATTAAAAGCAATCTGGCGATCTGTTTCCTCGTCATCAATAACAGCAAATCTATGCATAACCGTACCTCTAGCTTAATGTTAAATCATTCTATTTTGCTTTTCAACTTAAGATTCCCCCTAGAATCGAAAAAGCCCTGAACCCCAGCTCTTTGCATGGTTTCAGAACTCTTTTTTTGATCGAAGACTTTGAATGAGCCTATTCTATTTTATTCCCAAGGCAGCGCCTTCGATTTCCTTCCAATCTTTCGCAATAATGCCAAGGCTTCCTGTAAGACCAAAATAGCCACTCGTGAAGATGTCCTTGACCTTTACCTTCTTCAGCGAACCATCCTCCATGTTGTATGCCGTTGTGGATTCATCATGGAAACCAACAAGAACATAGGTTGTGCAATAGTAGTCTTCTTGTGCAAACTTTCCCATGTCGCCATTGATGACAATGAACATGCCTCTGCGCAACGCGGAAACAACCTCAGCCACCGACATGAATTCCTTGTATTCATAGCCAAACTCAAGGGCAAGCGCCTGTAGCGATTCCTTTACATCATCGTCCTTGTTCCATGTTTTGGCTGCTGCCAATTCGAGGTGGGCGTTGCTGAGATACTGCTGCACAAGGGCAATGGCACAATCCAGCTGATTGTTGCTATTGGCTGAATTGACCTTGATCTTTCCTTCAGGGAGGCAACTTGTGATATGGGCGGTATCGGGATCAACACCATAGCGGAAACGATTGAGTGTAAAGTCACTCTCCTTCAGCTTTCCAGTGATCTTGTCATAATAGACATCATTGCCGGAAGAAGTCTTGTGCCAACCCTTGAACATTGCCCCAGTGATCTTGTCAAACTGATACCAACTGTTATTCTTCTCATACAGCTGCACACCCTTTACCATGCGTCCCTGGCTATCGTAGCGAACCCATTTTCCTTCGGTGCTGCCTGGCTTCTCGTCTTGATACACATAGGGAAGCCAGACATCCTTTCCTTCCGCCTTTGCGCCATTGGCATCAGCATCGAGCCAATACCATGCATCGCTCTTCGGATCGTAAATCTCCCTGCCTCTTTCAACGCCATAGATTTTGTCGATAATGTTCTTGGGGTCTCCATGAACTCCCTGACGGACACCATCCTCGTACCAATAGAGCTTTCCATTATACCTTCTCCACTCACATGTAAGTGCCTTTGCCGGGATCATCGCGACAAACAAAGAGAATGCCATCCAGATAAATACTGATTTGATCTTCATGATTGTTCCTCCTTGCTCCGTAGTTGCCAGTTTTGTGCTGATCGATCTAAATGCATTTACACAAGCGCTGGTTTGCCAGAGCTGTTTTCCTAGTAGAATCATAGCAAAAGATCGCACAAAAAAAAGCGTTTCTTTACGTTCAGTATGCATGAGTGTTCAGAATTCTGCATGAGCGTCCAAAAATCCGCAAGAGATTCTCCATTGTCGTTGCTATCAAGGTTTTCATCACGCAAATGGCGCACACAATGCTTTTGTTTCCAATTGAAACCAAGAGCGCAAGACATTTTTCTTCAAATCATTACAACTGCTTGAACGAATCGATTGCCTTTCATTTATTGAACCGTCGCTTCGTGGAGCGCAATTCAAGTCAAGCACAATGCCAAACATATACGTCATACCTGCTCCATTTTCTTGCGGTTGATCCAAGAATTTCGTCCCTATAAACCAAGGGTTGAACAGCTATTTTTCTGTCATCCAGATATTGTCCAAGGGATCTTCCGCCACAAGAGCGGGGTGATGGCGCAATACAACATCAACATGGACGACAAGAAAAAACCGCTGTTTCCAGCGGCCTCTTCTTTTTCTGCGCACGTAGGCACAATATTGGCAGTGGAAGTGAGGGGAATCGAACCCCTGTCCAAGAGTCGCCCCACATTCAAGCCTCTACAGTTTATACCGCTGTTGGTAAGACAACAGGCATGACAGCGGTCTATCCACCTGTTGAATCTGCCTGTAGATTTTCATGCATCCCTCACAGACATCAGGGACACCCTATCCGTTTTTTTACGCTACCTGTCAATGACGGCTACATGACAGGCAGGACGCTGCGACGCTCTAAGCGTAACTTATGCAGCGAATGCGAAACTTGTGTTTCTGTTAGCGTTTATTTTTTGTTGGTGATATGGTCACCGCTCCACTGCAGCTTGAATCAAACGTAAACCTGTCGAAACCAGTACACCCCCATGACATGTATCGCTTGATACGTCTATATTAAAGCACATGCGAAATAAAATTTCAAGCGTTTCGAGAGAAAAAGGAACCGTGCTTATTTCGCACGGTTCCTTGTCATCTCAATTTCAATGCTTTTTCCATTTCTCTCTTGGCATCGCGCATCTTCTCGCTTTCTCTCTTATCATGGAGATTCTTGCCCTTTGCCAAGGCAATTTCGAGTTTGGCTCTGCCATTCTTGAGATACATTCTCGTGGGAACAAGGGTGTAGCCCTTGGTTGTCACTTTTTTGTCAAGCTTTTGGATTTCATACTTGTGCAACAACAGCTTGCGGTCTCTTTCCTCGTCCACATTGAAGATATTTCCTTGCTTGTAGTGGGAGATGTGCATTCCCTTGATCCATGCCTCGCCATCTCTGATCGAGATGTAGGAATCCTTGAATTGCACACGGCCATTGCGCACCGACTTGATTTCGGTGCCAGTCAAAGCAATGCCGCATTCATACTTGTCTTCCAGGAAGTAGTCGTGGCGCGCCCTTCGGTTGTCAACGACTGTCTTTTCGCCATTAGCGTTTCTTTCCGCCATTGAAATCCCTCCTGCCAGAACCTGGCGCAGAACGTTTCTTGTCGCCAAAGCTTCTATTCTTGTTGAAAGAAGGCTTGCCAGAGGAATAACTGGATTTACGGCGGTCGTCACCAAACGACTTCTTGCCAAAGTCACGGCCACGCCTATCGTCTTTGCGATCAAAGCTTCTTCTGTCTTTGTCACCAAACGATCTCTTGCGATCATCGCGCCTATCATCCCTGCGATCAAAGCTCTTTCTGTCTCTGTCGCCAAATGATCTCTTGCGGTCATCGCGCCTATCATCCTTGTGGTCGAAGCTCTTCCTATCCCTATCGCCAAACGATTTTCTACGGTCATCGCGTCTGTCGTCTCTACGGTCAAAGCTCTTTCTATCCCTATCGCCAAATGATCTTCTTCCATCGCTGCGTCGATCATCATGGTTATCGAAACTCTTGCGGCGGTCGTCATGTCTTTCGGCAGGACGGAATCCATAGCCTACCTCTGGCTCCTCATCGGTAGACTTTCTACGGCGGTTTACCGGCATGTCTTCCACACCATAAGAATCATTCGAGAAGAAGTGTGTTTCCTCGTATTTCGGCCTGAGGGTTTCCTCAACGCCTTCTGCGTACCATGTGCCGCTATCTTCTCTCTTCGTTGCAGGCTTGCCTGTTGCCTTGCGGGGCTTCCTATCGCCTTCCTTGTCGCCAAAAGACTTGCGTGGCTTTGTGTCGTCGTCACTATCGCCAAATGGCTTGCGCGGTCTCATGTCATCCTTGTCGTCAAAGAATTTTCTTTCGCCTTCCGGACGGTCTGCGCTAGAGAATCTCCTTCTTTCAATATTAGCATCCTCTTCGCCAGGCTGTGGCTCAGGTCT
Source organism: uncultured Erysipelotrichaceae bacterium (assembly GCA_900315225.1). Classification (GTDB taxonomy): domain Bacteria; phylum Bacillota_I; class Bacilli_A; order Erysipelotrichales; family Erysipelotrichaceae; genus Bulleidia. The sequence goes on from OMYM01000329.1 coordinate 24,743, forward strand.
TACCAGCCAATCCCTGACCTTAAAGTCTACCGTTGCATTGTTCTTGGATGCGCCAACGCACTCAACGATAACCTTCATTCCCACGCTATATGTCTTTCCGGAATTCTGTCCAACAAGGGCGCATCTATCTCGGTCGATTTCAAAGAAATCATCGCGCAAGTCAACGATCCTGACCAATCCTTCCACGGTGTTGGGCAACTCGACGTACATGCCAAAATTCGTAATCGCTGAAACAATGCCTTCATAGCGGTCATGGATATGGTCTTCCATGTACTCTGCCACTTTCATGTCAATCGCAGCGTATTCAGCATCCTGCGACATTTTCTCGCGAATCGTCGCCTGTTCGGCGATCTCGCTGCATCTAAGCGTATCCTTGGCGCGTTCTTGCGCATCTGGGCATGCATTGAAACAATATTTCCACAGCATCCTATGCACCTGTAGGTCGGGATATCGACGGATTGGCGAAGTGAAGTGAAGGTATTCGCTTTCTGCCAAGCCAAAGTGACCAGCGCAAGTTTCATCATACATCGCCTTCTTCATTGTCTTGAGCATCTGGGTACTCAATACCTGGTAGACTTCGGTATCTTTGACACTCTCAAGATACTTCTGGATCTCGGTCGGATGTATTTCATTTTGCGTATGAATAAACTTATGCCCCATCAATTCCGACATTGTCACAAAATCACGGATCTTGCGCATGCCTGGAGCTTCATGGACACGATAGACCGCTGGAACATCCAGCCATTTCATGTAAGACGCAACTGTCACGTTGGCTGCGATCATACAGTCCTCGATGATCCTCTCAGCGTGGCCTCTCTCCCTTGTCTTGATCTCGACAGGGTGTCCTTTCTTATCCATGACAACCTCTGTCTCGGAGGTGTCGAAGTCAATCGCCCCTCGGGCATTACGCGCGCTGCGGATTGCATCGGCACAATCCCGCAAATCAAACAACAGATTTCCAAGATGCGCGTATTTCCCGCATAGTTCCTCATCGCCATCAAGGATCTTGTTCACGTTCTTGTATGTCATGCGTTCTGTACTTCTAATTACGGAAGGATAGATCTCGTATGACTCAACGTTTCCTTCAGGCGTGACCTGCATCTGGCAGGTCAGCGTCAGACGATCTTCGTGTGGGTTAAGGGAACAAATGCCATTGCTTAGGGTTTCTGGCAACATTGGCTCAACCGTGTCCAAGGCATAGGTGGAACAGCCTCTTTCAAACGCTTCCTTGTCCAACGCAGTTCCCTCCTGGACATAGTGCGATACGTCGGCGATAGAGACCTTTAGCAGCCATCCCTTCTCGTTCTTTTCCACTGAAACGGCATCATCGAAGTCCTTTGAATCATCGCCATCAATGGTCACGATCGTCTCTTCGCGCAAGTCTCTTCTGCCCTCTATGTCAGCCTCCGAAACCATGGTCGGAGCAGCATCCGCCTCTGCCAAGACTTCTTCGCCAAAGACAATGCTGATTCCTTTATCCACTAGCAGCGACTTGATATCCACTCCCTTGGCTCCCTCAAAGCCTATGACAACCTCGGGATAGATCGTCAAGGGATTGCTGTGCTTGACAATCCTGCACAAAACCTTCAATCCATCTAAGGGCTTGATGTCCTTGTTTGTGATTACCTTGCGTGTCCAGGTATTCAGGCGTTCGTTTTCAATGGTCAGCGCCTGGTTGCGTCCCTTGCCATAGAACGTTGCGACTAGATATGTCTTCGCTCTATCAAGGACCTTAATGACTGATCCAGTCTCCATGCCTGGATCACAGGCAAGAAGAACCCTATCGCCATCCATGGCATCCTTCATGCTCGCATCGGAAACCTTGACCCCAGGTCCATTTTCTCTTTCCACACTACCGTTTCCGGTCTTGCGGATCTTCAGTTTTCCTTCGATATATCCCGCCTGCTGCTTGGTCTGCAGTTCATTGTTCTTATTACGGACAATCTCGTATCCTTGCTCTAGCTTGCGCAATGCCTGGTCAAACGCGATATAGTCCAACGTTCCCTCGATCCCCAGGCCTTTCTGGATTTCCGCCTGCGTGGCGCATTTACGCGGCTGCGCCTGTAGAAACCCTATGATCTTTGTCTTCATATCATCATTCATCTATATATCCTCCAAAACAAAAAGCCGGAAAAGGCCGGCCTTTGCTACACAATCCGAATCAGGATCACCAGAACGAAGAAAGCAATTCCAAGTCCTAGCGTGATATTGGAAATAACCTTCTCCGAGCCTCTTTCCTTTACGTTGGCAAACAGGTTAAGCCCGCCATTGCCGGTAAATGCGCCAGAGAAACCATCGGACTTTCCGCCCTGTAACAAAGACAGGACAATAATCGCTGCTGACACGATCATCAGCAATGCGTTCAACAGATTCTGCATGTTGAAAAGCTCCTTTCGCCTTTAATGCGTTAAACATTCTATCACAGACAATTGATACATGCAAATAAATCGTGAAAAAAAGAGACAATAGCCTCTTTAGTCAAATACTTCGCAGCCTTTGTCACAGCCCTTGGCATCGTTATCTTCCATTTCCTCGCAGATATCCTCGACATATGCGCGCAAGCGTTCCTTCAAGGCATCGATCTTCTCTTGCGTCCAGTATTCCTCGGGTGAAATAACACTGCTATCTTCCATGCATGTTTCGTTGTCAAACGCAACAATCTCTCCTTCATCGATAAACAGCATCAACGGCATGTAGATGACTTGCTTGCCATCGTTGTCATAGAAGACATAATCGCCTTCGGTATCGTTTCTTTCCGCGATCAATGCAGCAATCTCATCGTAGAACGGACGGTCTTCTTTTTTATCGGTGTAGATGTTGTAGTATTTCGCCATTGCCCCATTTTCCGACAGAATCTCTTGCGCCATTGGCAAGTATACCTGGCACCATGGGCATTCAGGGAACCCTAGGAACAAGATGCCTGTCCCATGTTCGATGAACGGCTTGAGATCCTCCTTGTCCATGATCGTAAAATTGTTTTCTTGCGGCATATCGGGATAGAACTCCTGGAGCGAAGCAGATGCCTTGCTTGTTTCCACATTGTAAGAGGAAGCAGAGGTTCCACCACACGCGCATAACAACATAGCCAAAATGCAACTTAGTATCTTTTTCATGCGATTTCTCCTTTGTTCAAGTGATAAATAATAGAAATGCCCTTGCCTGCCACATCCGGGTCATAGACATCGATCAGCTTTGTCTCGCTTGCGATGATCTTGCCCAATCCGCCTGTCGCAATGACCAGGCACTCCTCATCGCCAAGTTCTTTCTTCATCTGCCTGACAATATGCTCCACAAGACCGATATAGCCATACACCAGCCCTGCCTGCATTCCCTTGACAGTGTTTTTGACCAAGATGCTCTCTGGCTTTTGGATCTCTATATCGGGAAGCTTTGCTGTCTGGCTGGTCAAGGCGGAGGAGATGATGCCGATTCCTGGCGCTATGACCGTATACTGGAAAACCCCGTCGTTTGATACATAGTCGAACGTCGTCGCTGTTCCAAAGTCAATGATGATGCATGAGCGCTGGTATGTATGATACGCCATCGCCACATCCACGATCCTGTCGGCGCCAACCTCTTTGGGATTGTCCGTCTTGATCTCGACCCCTGTCTCAATGTCCGGTCCAATGATCAAGGGATTCTTGCCTATGTACTTGATGACGGCAGAGGTCAGGGAGTACATGATCTTTGGCACAACCGAGGATATTACCGTATCAAGAATATTTTCTTTCTTGAGGTCGTATGTGTTCAGAAACTCCCGTATGCAAATGCCAAACTCATCGGATGTGCGGGGTGTCTTTGTCGTGAGCCGATAGCTTCCCTTGACAAATGTCCCATCCATCAACTGCATCTTGATATGCGTATTCCCTACGTCCATGGTAAGCAGGTATTTCATTCCAATGTTTCCTCCTAAGGCCTACATTATACCAGATTATTATTATCCAGAGAATTTCGCGTATATCCTAGGCTTGATAAGATCCGGGACAAACGAATCGATCTCGCCGCCATTGGAGGCGACTTCCTTGACGACCGACGAGGAGACAAAGGAATATTCCGGGCGCGCAATCAACAGGATTGTTTCCATTTCATCATCCAGGCACATGTTCGCCGTTGCTGTCGCAAGCTCGAATTCATAGTCGCTGACCGCACGTATGCCGCGCACCATCGCATCGCAGCCTAGCTTGCGCGCATATTTTACCGTCAAGCCTTCGCCAATCTCGACCGTGACATTCGAAAGACCTTCTTCCTTGACACAATCCATCACCAAGGCAATGCGTTCTTCCCTGCTAAACAAATAGTGTTTCCTAGGATTCTCCATCAACAGAACGATAACCTCATCGAACTTCCGGGAAGCTCTTTTGATAATGTCCATGTGTCCGTTGGTCACTGGATCAAACGACCCTGCATAACATACCTTCATGATTCAACCTCGATTTCCATCTTTTCTTCTGTCCGTCTTATCTTTTCCCTTGCTTCCGCAAGTGTCTTTCCTTGCGCCATCATGTGACCTAAGCCATCCCTGCCATCGTGATAGCCATTTACCTTCTCGCCTTCCATGGCGTTGATCAAACACGACGACAATTCCGCCTGTGGCACATGGATCCGCTTGAGAACACCTGTTTTCATCGTGTATATCTTTGTATAGACGCAAGCTCCCTCGCGTTGTCTTGTGAAAAAACGCGTCACGTCTTCACCCAAGGCAAGCCGAACAATCACCTCATAGTAATCGATCCCATAGCGCCAAGAGACAAGCTCCGAAAGCCCGTTGGCTCCCGCTCTTCCCGTAGCCTCCAAAACATAGATGCCATCCTGGGTGCGCATAAAGTCAAAGTTTAACGCACAATTGTCCAACCCTAGCGCCTTGACGCAAAGATCGACCTGTCGCCTTGTCTCATCCTTGAGAAAACCCTCTTCATCCATTGGGATGGAATGCCCGATGGGTGTCTCTACTCCTGCCTGTACATTGATCGTATTGTCCATCATCATAAAGACAATGTTCCCGTTTTGCACAAGTGCCTCCACGCCAAAGGTGTGCCCCTTAAGGAATTCCTCGACCAAGACATACGGCTTTCGGGTAACGGAAAAGCTCTTTTCAACATAATCCTGCAGTTCTTTCTCATTGTTGCATTTGTAGATGCCAAGGCTGCCGCATTGATCGACCGCCTTGGATACCATCGGAAACGACAGGGTTTCCATTGCCTTGCTTGTTTCATGGGGCGAATGAAGCACAACATACCGCGCCACGGATACACCTTCTTTTTCAAACGCAAGCTTCATATGGTATTTGTCTGTCGCCAAGGCACATGCCTTGGCGCTAGGACCACAAAGGCCTAGCGCATCGTTGGTCTTGCCTAGCGCGCCTAGCGCAAAATCAAGCGCACAGGAAGCGATGCCATCGATCTCCATGGTCTTGGCTTTTTCAACGACTGCATCTTCATCCCGCACATCGACAAAGCACGTCTTATCCGCTATTTCAAAGCATGGATATGGACCTGGAATCGATGCGGCTATGGTCAAACACCCAATTCTTTTGGCTGCCTCGTACAAAGGGATCTGTGCCTTGGCGGCACCAAGGATCATCAACCGTTTCATTCCGCAAGCTCCACCGCGTAATACCGCTGCATTTCTTCAATCATTTCGTTCATCTGCCGCACATTGTCAAAGCGAAGCACCGATGCACCAACGCCAAACGCCCCGTTAACAAACCGATGCACTTCATCTCCTTCTTTCACAAAAACAAGCTCCTTCGCAATGCGTCCAGCAATGCAAGGATCCTTGCGAATTCCCTTGAACACGCCATCTCGGTCGGTGTGGATGATATAGGAACTAGCGCATCCCTGTCTTGTCTGTTGTAAATGGGGAAGAGGATCATCTCCGCACGCTTGCGCTACCGTTGCCTTGGCAAGATCCACCCCACATGCTTCCTTAATGGCATCTGTAATCAAGTTTCCTCCATTACGCGGTCCAACCTCTAGGAAATACACCTGTCCATCGCGCGAAACGATAAACTCCAGGTTATATGCGCCCATATGCATGCCAAGCAGCCCAAGCAATCGCTCCAACTGTTGCTTAGCATTGTCTAGGACATGCGCATCCATGACAGAAGGAAACGAATGGGCAATCGGGGCATAGCGATTGCAGGCAAAGTCTTGGTGTTGGTCGCATATGCCAAAGAAAGCAACCTTCCCATCCACGACAAACACATCCCCATCAATCTGGTAGCCCACCCTTTCAATGAACTCCTCGATGATGACCTTTCCCGAGCGCGAATACTTCTTCGCTTCTTTCCAAGCGTCCTCAAAACATTCCTTGGCTTCCACCTTGGAAACACCCTTGGATCCCGATGCATCGATCGGCTTGACGACCATCGTCTTATCTTGGCGCAAGAAAAACGCATAGGCTTCCGCAAAATCCACAAATGTAGCACCCATGGGACAGGCAAAGCCATTCTCCCGTAGAAAGTCCCGGAAGAGATCCTTGTGGGTCATGATATTCACGGAATCGTATGGATTTGTCTTTAGCCCCATCGCCTCTGCAACATACGCTGCGGTTGGCGCCGAGACATCCGAGGCATACGACACAATCCCATCAATCCCAAGTTCCCTTGCCTTGGCAAGCACCTTTTCCTTGTCCAGCGTGGAAATGTTGTAATAGGCATTCGCCAACGCATGGGCAGGATTGCCTGGTAGATAATCCACATCGATGACATAGTAACCCAATTCCCTCGCTGCCTGGACAGCTGTCATCTGGAAATAGTTTCCTCCAAGCATCATTACTTTTTTCATAAGCCGCCTCTCTTTATGAACAGAATGACCCAGACACATGCCATTGCCAATCCAAACGCCATTCCTTCCTTCATCCATGGTGTCGTATAGCGCATCTCGATATGATGCTCCCCAGCCTGTAGCCGTAATGCCATGAACGCTTCATCTGCTTTGAGTATCTCAACCTTTTCCCCATTGTCATAACATGTCCATCCACGGGAATAGGGAAGCGAAACAAGCACATATGCATCTTTGTCCAAGGCCATGTCGCACGCGAGTCGATTATCCCCGTATTCGACATTTCTGGCATCATGGCGAAGCTGCTCGATCATCTCCTCGCATTTCTGCCTTGGCTTTGCGAATACCTTCAAATCATCCCACGTATGCTCAAGGTGTCGATTGAAAAACATGCAGATCCTATCACAAGGCTGATCCAATTTCCCTAGGTTTACAAGCCATGTGTGCTTTCCACCATACATCGTTGATTTCTTCGACATGCCATTGACAATGGCACTTGTCGTTTCCATCATGCGATCACCATTGAAGCTAATGCACACAATCCTATATGTAGAAAACAATGGGTCATTGGCATAGTCCAGATTATCAAAATACAAGTAGATTTCCGCATCCTCGACTGGATCAAAGCATATGTCCGCAATCTGCTTTACCTCGTTGTCATCCTCGAGTTCCTTGAACACAACGTCATCCCGATACGTCAATTCATATGGTATCTCGACAAACGAACAATCCACCTCATCGCTGTCAACATCTTCCAACACAACCGCCTGGTTAATGATTTCCCTTCTTTCATACGGCTTTTTCGCAAGGAAGTCCGCCAGGGAATATGTCTTGTCAAACGTAGTGAACAATGATTCCTCATAGTCCGATTCATACAATAAGTGAAGCACATTTGTTCCACTGTAGCCGATCTTGGCAACCTCATCGTAGCCATAGGGTATAAGCGCCCTTATTCCTCTAATGCCCATGAGGTATCTGACACCCATCAAATGAGACAGGACAGAATCACCGTTAAACCCTTGGTAGCTGTAGTTGAGTGGCGTTGTATTCAGTGCAATGTCCGTATGAAACGTGTCGATGTCCTGGTTATAGTAGCCCCAATAGAAATCTGTGGCAGACATACGCACAAGCGAACTGGAATTCCTTGGCGAGTTAATGCCATGCATGTCAACCCTGGTTGTTATGACATCCTGTCCTTCCACCAGTTGCTTTCCACCCGTCACCCTTGTGTCCAAGTATGCTCTGCCCGCATCCAATTCTTCAACAATGAAGTTGATGCCATTGATTCCCAACTGTTGCGCCGAAGGAATCGCTAGCGACACTACCGTAAGAAACGCCAATGTTGCTCGCCAAGCCTTGCGGGAATGCCTGCTGGCCAAACACAACAACCCCGTGGATGATTGAAGAAAAAATACCGCAACAACTATGTAAACAGTTTTTTGGAAACCAACGAACAGGATAAACCACGCCGCCAAGATCGTCATCAGAGTCAAGCGAACCATTGTCTTGTTGTCTATTTCCCTTAGCAAGCCTATGTTTTTGGCACACAAGACACTCACAACCAAGGCATAGCCAAAGTTCCACCGCCATGCGGGATAGGCAAAGCCATTCATCATCGACAGGATTGGCGGCAGATACATCGCAATGGATGCTACCCAAAACAATGTCAATGCCAACTTGTTTTCCTTTGGCTTGAAACATGCTGCAAGCACAATCAACAATGGCAAAAAACCGAGTCCATGGAACGCATCGGAATCAGTCAGCCAGCCAATGAGGGAGCTTTCCACCAGGCTCCTGAATACCCTGATATTTACAAACAGAGGAACAACTCTCTCGATCGACACCCTTTGCATGGTCGAAAGAACCATAAGATTGCTAAGGATGAAGCCAATGCCCAGCAACGCTCCAAACACCGACCATGACAGAAACCGAGAGAACAATGCAACAAAACCCTTGAAGCTCTTGTCGGGATTGTCCCCAAGGAAAAAGCGGGAGGCGCAATAGATGATGACCATGATCGCCATCATGTATGTAAAGTAATATGAGTTTATGAGACAATACGCCAATACTGCCACGTACAGCAACGGCTTTTCATTGTCCCACAGGTGATCCACGCATATCATCAGCAAAGGAAACAGCGTATATGGATTCAAGAAACTCGGTTGTTTGAACACCGTCATCATATTGGCGGAAAACGTATAGAGAATCGTGCCGAAAAAGATGTTTCGCTCTTTCAGCTTCAAATGCCTGAGATACACCGAACACGCAATGCCTGCGCAATACAACCGCAAGACACAGCTCAGGTTAAACCCCATCTCCGCCGTCTTTCCCGCGAAAAACACGCCAAACAAGTAAAAAGGATCCATGTAGCTTGATCCAAGCGAGGTAAGCGCATCCGCGCCATAGCCAATGCAAGGATCCCACATCATCATCTTTCCCTTCAACAAATTCCTTGTCCATTCCCCGATATAGCAAAACTGGATATACTGCTGCTCAAGGCCATCCACGCGCCATATCATCGCCTTTCCATATGTCAGGAAATAACGCCAGTAGCACACATAGAAAAGCATGGCGAACGCCAAGGTATACAACACATAGAACCGCCACAGCCTACGCTTCATGTCCACTCCGTTTGCCTGGGTCATAGATCTCCTTTACCACAAACTGCGGCGTGCTGTTCACCGACATGAAGATCCTGCCGATATACTCGCCCATGATGCCCAGCGAAATCAACGTAAAGCCAAAAAACACAAGCATGACGCACATGATCGATGCATATCCCTGGACCAGGATCCCCATTGCCTTTTGCACAAGAAGCTTGATGGTCATGATAAACGCAATCAAGGAAATAACCCCTCCCATCGCACCGATGATCCTCAACGGCAAGATGGAAAAACCGGTGAAATTGCTCCAAAGGCGCACCAGCTTTGCCAAATTGTAGCCGGAATGACCCTGGGTTCTTTCATAATGCTGCACATCGACATTGGCGATCTTTCCCGCCGTCCGCAAAAACAGCCCTTCCATATAAGTGAAGGGAACCTTGAACTTGACAATTTCGTTGACAA
>OMYM01000375.1 GCA_900315225.1 uncultured Erysipelotrichaceae bacterium
GGACCGCCATTGATGCGAGTGTAGTTCAATGGTAGAACGCCACCTTGCCAAGGTGGACACGGCGGTTCAATTCCGCTCACTCGCTCTAAGAAAAGCTTCCGAAAGGAAGCTTTTCTTTTGTCTATGCTGATCTGGTATAATGTAGCCCTAGATGTAAGGAGGTTCTTGCATGGAAGAGACTGTTTATTCCTTTGATTGCCCTGTTTCCATGGCGTTATTGACAGATTTGCACAATCATCCGTTTGCGGAAATTATTGCGTCTTTACGAAGATTTCGCCCACAGATGATCATGATTGCCGGGGATGTCGTATATGCAAGACATATCGATGATGGCGAGTTGATTGTCCACACGCAACGCAATATACTGCCCTTCTTAGCCACATGCGCTTTGCTTGCGCCTACGTTTATGAGCCTGGGAAACCATGAGCTTCAGCTTAATGATAGAGACATCGCCCTGATTTGCTCGACAGGCGTGACTTTATTGGACAATGCCTGGACAAGCGTCAATGGATTGGCAATTGGCGGGTTGACTTCCGGCATGGTATTAGCGGGCAGGGCGCAAATACAAGACAGCAGCGAGCTGTATCCTCATCTTGAACATGTAGACCGTTGCGCGTTACCTGATCTTTCGTGTCTGGAGAATATGCCAGCAGGGTATCGGATCTTATTGTGTCATCATCCCGAGTATTTGCCTATGTTGCCTAGATCCATCGATTTGATTCTCTCGGGACACGCGCATGGTGGTCAGTGGCGTTTCTTCAATCATGGCGTGTTTGCGCCTGGGCAGGGTTTTTGGCCTGCCTTGACAACGGGGATTCATGAGAATCGCATGATTATCTCGCGCGGGCTTTCCAATCCCTCGCGTGTGCCACGGTTGTTTAATGCGCCAGAGATTGTCTATATTGTCCCTTCCCAACAAAAAAGGCCATGATGGCCTTTTTTGTTGGATTAGAGCTTGAGGGTCCAGCCGAATGGATCTTCAGCCTTTCCCCATTGGATGCTTGTCAGTGTATCGTAGAGGTGTTGTGTCAAGGCACCGATCTTTCCTTCATTGACGATGTACTTGACATCCTTGTAGCACAATTCACCGATTGGCGAAACAACCGCTGCAGTTCCACATCCCCATGCTTCTTCGAGCGTGCCGTCCTTCATGGAGCCAACAAGCTCTTCAAGGCTCAAAAGACGCTCTTCAACGGGGTATCCTTCCTTCTTCAGGAGTTCAACGATGGACTTGCGCGTAATGCCTGGCAGAATCGATCCTGTCAGTTTCGGGGTAACAACGACACCATTGATCTTGAACATGACGTTCATGGCACCGACTTCCTCGATGTATTTTCTTTCTACGCCATCAAGCCAGAGAACCTGGGAGTATCCCTTCTTCTCTGCTCTGTCACCTGCACGATTGCTGGCGGCATAGTTGCCACCACACTTGGCTTCGCCTGTACCGCCTCTAACGGCGCGCACATCTTGATCTTCGATCATGATCTTGACAGGATTCAATCCTTCCTTGTAGTAGCTTCCTACCGGGGAAAGAATGATCATGAATGTCGCATGGTTAACCGCATGAACGCCTAGTGTCTCGTCGTTGCCAAACAGGAATGGACGGATGTAGAGCGATGTGTTAGGCTCGGATGGAACCCAATCCTTGTCGAGTTCACTCAATGTCTTCAGTGCTTCGATGAAGTCTTCTTCCGGGAATTCCGGCAGGCAGAGCCTGTCGGCGGAACGGTTCATTCTTCTTGCGTTTTCCAATGGTCTAAACAATTGGACGCCACCATCGGGTGTGCGGTATGCCTTTAAGCCCTCGAAGATCTCGGTGCCATAGTGCAATGTCGTGCTTGCCGGGGAAATCGAAATGTTTCCATAAGGAACGATCCTTGCGTCATGCCAACCCTCTTCCTTTGAGTAATCGGCGATAAACATGTGGTCTGTGAACACTTGACCAAAGCCAAGCGTATCGCTTGCTGGCTTTTCTTTCAAAACCTCTGCCTTTGTAATCTTGATATCCATCATATTCTCCTTATTCCGTATAGTTCTTGCCAATTTCCATCATCTTGCGGTTGAGGTCAAGCATATCCGCGTGTCTTGCGGAGATGCACTTGCCCAATGCCTTCTCGACTGTCTCTTCATTGTAGTCGCCCAATACCGTCAAAAGCTTGCCCATGAGGATCATGTTCGCCAATGTTGGCGCGCCATTGTCACTGGCGAGCTTGGTAGCGGGAACGTAGTATACGTCTACATCGTCCCTTGCGACTTTTCTTTCGATCAGTGAACTGTCAACGAGAATGATGCCACCCTTTCTGACCGCATTTTCATACTTGTCGAGGGATGGATTATTCATGGCGACCAATACATCAGGGTTCAAGACGATTGGTGCGCCTACTGGGTCATCGCTCAGGATAACAGAACAGTTGGCTGTTCCACCACGCATCTCAGGACCATAAGATGGCAACCAGCTAACATTCTTGTCTTCGATCAATCCCTTGTATGCCAAGACCTTGCCGGAAAACAACAAGCCTTGTCCGCCAAAGCCGGCGAATAAGTATTCCTTTGTCATTACTTGGCCTCCTTGCCGAGAATACCGGCGCTTCTATCCTTGTATACGCCAAGCGGATAGTAAGGAATCATGTGGGTGTCGATCCACTCCAATGCTTCCTTTGGTGTCATGCCCCAGTTGGTAGGGCATGAGCTAATGACTTCGACAAGGGAGAAGCCCTTGCCATCGATCTGATTCTGGAACGCCTTCTTGATCGCTTTCTTTGCCTTGCGCACATTCGCAACGCTATTGACGGTGACTCTTTCCAGGTATTCCGGTCCTTCCAGCTCACTCAGCATTTCGCATACTTTTACTGGATAGCCGCACAGCTTTGGATCTCTGCCATACGGGGAAGTCTGGGTGACTTGTCCAGGCAAAGAGGTAGGAGCCATCTGGCCACCTGTCATGCCATAGATCGCATTGTTAATGAAGATCACGGTAATGTTTTCGTTTCTTGCGGCCGCATGGACGGTTTCAGCGGTACCAATGGAAGCCAAATCACCATCGCCTTGGTATGTAAAGACAATCAGATTGTCTGGATCGCTTCTTTTGACACCCGTAGCGACTGCCGGAGCACGACCATGCGCTGCCTCGATCATGTCGCAGTTAAAATAATCGTATGCCATGACGGAACAACCGACAGGCGCAATGCCTACGGTCTTTCCTTCAATGCCCAATTCATCGATGCATTCTGCCACCAGACGGTGCACAATGCCATGCGTGCAGCCTGGGCAATAGTGGAATGGCACGTCAATCAACGCATGAGGTCTTTCAAATACGATCATCTTAGTTGCCTCCTTTCGCATTGGCTTCAACAATTGCGTTATATACCTGGTCAGGCGATGGAATCATGCCTCCAGCCCTGTAGCACAGGGAGACTGGAACCTTGCATTCGGTGGAAAGCTTGACATCTTCGATCATCTGTCCCATGGAGAGTTCCACCGAAATCATCTGCTTGGCGTGTCCTGCCGCCTTGGCAAATACCTTGGATGGGAATGGCCACAGGGTGATTGGACGGATGAGGCCAACCTTGATTCCTTCGGCGCGCGCTGCGTTAACGGCGTTTTTGGACACACGGGCAGCGATGCCAAAGGCAGCGATGATAATATCCGCGTCATCGACCAAGTATTCCTCAGCCAATGCTTCTTTCTCTTCGATCTGGGCGTATTTCTTGTAGCGCTCGATGTTCATCGTTTCCAATTGCTCGGGAACCAAGAACAATGAGTTGACCACATTGTGCTTTCTGGCCATCTTTGTGCCTGTGGTAGCCCATGGCTTTTCTACTTGTTCCTTGATTTCAAAGTCAAAGGACACCGGCTCCATCATCTGGCCAATGGTTCCATCCGCCAAGATCATGGATGTCATGCGATATTCATCCGCCAGCTCAAAGCCACGGATGGTCAGGTTGGCCATTTCCTGCACGCTGGAAGGAGCCAAGACGATCATGTGGTAATCGCCATGTCCACCACCCCTGGTAGCCTGGAAATAGTCGGATTGGGATGGCTGTATGCCACCAAGTCCTGGACCGCCACGCTGCGCATTGACAACAAGCGCAGGAAGATCGGCACCAGCCAAATAGGACAATCCCTCGCTCTTGAGGGAGATGCCTGGGCTAGAGGAAGATGTCATGACTCTCTTGCCTGCAGCGGAAACGCCATAGACCATGTTAATGGCGGCGATTTCGCTCTCTGCCTGTAGGAAAGTCCCACCGATCTTTGGCATTCTCTTTGCCATGTATGCTGCGATTTCTGTCTGCGGCGTAATCGGATAGCCGAAGTAATGCCTGCAGCCGGCCTGTATCGCCGCTTCCGCAATTGCTTCGTTGCCCTTCATCAAAACTTTATCTGCCACTGGATCCACCTCACCTTTCAACCTTGATAATCACATCAGGGCACATCAGCGCACATGAAGCACAGCCAATGCACTGCTCCATGTCGATGCACTCTGCCGGATGGTGCCCTTTCTTGTTAATCTTATCCTTCGACAATTGAAGAATACCCTTTGGACAGACATACGTGCAAAGTCCGCATCCCTTGCACTCATCCTGTCGGAACGTTAGTTTAGCCATAAGTCTCTTTCCTTTCTCTTCATCTACAGAAGACCACACTCAATCAACCGGCCTCTTCTGCAGTTTCATCGGGAACAAGTTCTCGATATCATCCTTCAAGGCATCGTAGAGCGATGCCTCGACAGACGTAAACATAAGCTTTAATCCGGTTTCCCTTTCGACATCCCTGGCAAAGCCAAGCGAGTCAAGGACCACCTGCGGTGTTGTATCTGCCCCAAGGTTGGAATTATTCACAAAACCGGTGAATTTCAATTTTCCGGCTTCTTCGATTTCCTGCACTACTTCCTTCACGGAAGCAGCGTCCCTGGTCAATGGGCGATAGCAGTTGCACACCAACAACATGTCGTAGTCCCCTTCTTCCCGTATGTATGGCGATAGACGGCCCAGCGCCAAGGCACCACGATCATCGCCACCTACATCCACCACCGCATGCATGCGTTTGTCATGGACAATCGCATACATCTCCTGAGGCAATGCCGGAATGTCCAGGTTTGTGTTAGCATAGGGCGATACAATAAGCCGTATGCCTGCTTCGTCCAGCTCCTTCCTGCTGTCCAGCGTACGATAATAGGGATTGACGATGTCTAGATCCGCAATGGCGGTGTTTTCATGGATCTTCTTCAGATCCATGGCCATGTTCACTGCGATATTGGTCTTTCCCGAGCCATAGTGCCCGGCAAGCAACGTGATTCTCCTATAGTTCATTCCGCTTGATCTTGCCAGAGACCGTCTTGGGAAGCTCGCTGCGGAACACAACAATGCGTGGATATTTATACGGCGCAGTGCGCTTCTTGACGTAGTTCTGGATCTCCTTTTTCAATTCATCGGTACCCTGGGTTCCCTCGACCAAGACAATGGAAGCCTTGACAACCTGTCCCCTGACCTCATCCGGGGCGGCGGAAACGCCGCACTCCAATACATACGGCAGCTCCATGATGACGCTTTCGATCTCGAAAGGCCCAATGCGGTAGCCGGAGGACTTGATCACATCGTCCTTCCTGCCAACATACCAATAGAAGCCATCTTCATCGCGCCACGCCATGTCTCCCGTATGGTAGTAGCCATTGGTCCACGTTGCGGCAGTCTCTTCCTCGTTGTTGTAGTAGCACACCGCCAATCCCGGAGGCATGCCCTTGTGGTAGTCGATCACGATCTCGCCTGTTTCACCAACCGGAACTTCCTTGCCATCGTTGTCGTGGAGATGCACATCATAGATCGGGGCGGGCTTTCCCATGGATCCAATCTTGTGCGGGGCACCAACCATGTTACCGATGATCATCGTTGATTCAGATTGACCGAATCCTTCCATGATCCTAAGTCCCGTTGCTTTTTCAAACTGACGGTAAACCTCTGGGTTGAGCGCTTCACCGGCAGTTGTCATGTGCTTGACGGAGGAGAAATCGTATTTGGAAATATCCTGCTTGATCATCATTCGCAACATGGTCGGCGGGGCACAGAACGTCGTGATGTGATATTTCGCAAACATCGGCAGAATATCGGCCGCGTCGAAGCGGTCAAAGTCATACACGAATACCGCACCTTCTGCCAGCCATTGACCATACAGCTTGCCCCACATCGCCTTGGCCCATCCAGTGTCGGAAATCGTGTAGTGCAATCCCTTCGTATCCACCGTATGCCAGTATTTCGCCGTATGGAAATGCCCCAGGGGGTATTTGTAGCTGTGGGCGGCGATCTTTGGATAGCCAGAGGTTCCCGATGTGAAGTACATTAACATCAAATCGTTGCCACCAGGCGCATCCTCGGTTCTCTTGAAATGTGAGGAATACATCGTGTATTCATCATCGAATGTACGCCATCCATCTCTTTCGCCATTGACGATCATCTTGACCTTCATGCCGGAATAGTTCTCGCATGCCAAGTCAACCTGATGGGCAACATCGCCATCTGCAGTCGCTATGATCGCCGATATCCCAGCGGACGCAAAGCGGTATTCAAAGTCGTGTTTGACCAATTGGTTAGTCGCCGGGATAGCGATCGCCCCCAGTTTGTTGAGACCGATCATCGCAAACCAGAACTGATAGTGTCTCTTCAACACAAGCATGACTCTGTCGCCCTTCTTGATGCCAAGAGCCTTGAAGTAGTTGGCGCATTGGGAAGAGGCACGCTTGATGTCACGGAACGTAAAGCGACGTTCTGTCTTGTCCTGGGACACATGCAACATCGCCAGCTTGTCGGGATCGCGGCGAGCGATAGCATCGACCAAATCAAAGCCAAAATTGAAATTCTGGACATTGTGGAAACGGATCGACTGGGGGGTTCCATCGGCGTTTTCAACGACATCGATGTACTTCTGCCAGACCCTTTGCTTGGTGTCTTCCACCCGCTCGATATGTTCCTGGTAGATCGGGGAATCCGCCAATTCCGGGATTGGCTCCCCCGCTGGGTTCAAGACAATCGCATAGAACACGCAATCGTTTCCATCCACGGCGATCATGCCATGGGGCGTATCCGAGTTATAGTAGATCGAATCACCTGGGCCAAGTATCTCGGAGTGTTCGCCAATCTGCACCTTGAGGTGTCCCTCAAGGACAATATCAAGCTCTTGTCCGCTGTGTCTTGTCAAGTCGATGTCTTTCGTCTGGGCTTTTTCATCGTAGATGCTTCGGACATACAGCGGCTCGGCGATACGGTTTTGAAAGGCATATGCAAGGTTGTAGTACGTCATGCCATGCGCTTGCGATATCTTTTGCCCATTGCCTGCCCTGGTCAATGTATACGAACGCAGCGTTGGGCTGTATCCTTCGATGATATCCGTGACATTGACGCCGAATTTAAGCGCGCATCGGTAAATGAACGTAAAGTTCAAGTCCTGCTGCCCGTTTTCGCAAGACAGGTATTCCTCAGGAGATACCAGGGTTGCGTCCGCCATTTCCTGCACGGAATACCCTTCCGATTCTCGCAAGTCTCGGATACGGGCGGCCATCTCCTGAATCTTAAAATCCAAGCCTGTAATTTGTTCCATCTTTTCCTCTCCTCAATCCCGCCCCTTGCTTTACAGCAAGTTGCGTTGAATCTTCCCACTGATCGTCTTAGGCAAGGATTCGCGGAAGACGACGATACGGGGGTATTTGTATGGAGCCGTGTTTTTCTTCACGTACTCCTGGATCTCTTTCTTCAATTCATCGCTAGGCTCTGTCCCTGGCACCAGCACGATGGAAGCCTTGACAATCTGCCCGCGGATTTCATCCGGCACAGCGGATACGCCGCATTCTAGCACATATGGCAATTCCATGATGACGCTTTCGATCTCGAAGGGGCCAATACGATAGCCGGAGGACTTGATGACATCATCGACTCTTCCAACATACCAATAGAAGCCATCTTCATCACGCCATGCGACATCGCCTGTGTGGTAGTAGCCATCATGCCAAACTTCCCTAGTGGCCTCTGGGTTTCCATAGTAGCCCTTGAACAAGCCGCACGGAACATGGTCTTTCGTCTTGACAACGATTTCGCCCGAAACACCATCCTCAACGGGATTGCCATCGTTGTCCACTAGTGTCACGTCATAGAGCGGGGTTGGCTTGCCCATGGAACCAAGCTTGTGCGTTGCACCCGCGAGGTTGCCTATGCAAAGGGTAAGCTCGGTTTGTCCAAATCCCTCCATGATCTGTAGACCAGTGCTCTTTTCAAACTGTCGATAGACCTCTGGGTTCAATGCCTCGCCAGCCGTTGTCATGTGGACAACGCTGGACAAGTCGTACTTGGAGATGTCTTCCTTCACCAACATGCGCAAGATGGTTGGCGGGGCGCAGAATGTCGTGATGTTGTATTTCGCAAACATTGGCAAGATTTCGCTTGCCTTGAAACGGTCGAAGTCATAGGTGAACACCGCGCCTTCCTGGAGCCATTGCCCATACAGCTTGCCCCAAAGCGCCTTTCCCCAACCTGTGTCGCTGATCGTAAAATGCAATCCATTGTCACTGACGCCATGCCAATACTTGGCGGTGATGAAATGACCCAACGCATATTTGCAGGAATGTTCTGCGATCTTGGGATATCCCGTGGTACCCGAGGTAAAGAACATCAATTGCGTGTCATCGCCACATGGTGTTTCATCGCTGCGATAGAAGTGAGCGCTATAAAGCCCATATTCCTCATTGAAGTTATGCCAGCCATCACGATTCTCTCCTACGATGACCTTGGCCTTGAGCTTCGGGGATGTTCTTTCCGCGATTTCCACTTGATGTGGCACATCGTCCATTTCTGTTGCGATAATCGCGCTGACCCCTGCCGCCTTGAAGCGATATTCAAAGTCATGCGCCTGTAGCTGGCTGGTCGCAGGAATCGCGATTGCGCCCAGTTTATGAAGCGCTAGGATCGAGAACCAGAACTGATAGTGTCTCTTCAACACGATCATGACCCTATCCCCCTTCTGGATGCCGAGGGATTTGAAATAGTTTGCGGTCTGGTTGGAATAGCGCTTCATGTCTCTAAACGTAAAGCGACGTTCCGTCATGTCGTTGGCGATATGGATCATCGCCAGCTTGTCGGGATCTTTCTTGGCAATCGCATCGACCACATCAAACGCGAAATTAAACTTGTCCTCGTTCTTGAACTTGATCTCACGCAATACGCCATACTGGTCTTCTCTCGTTTCTACAAAGTTTTCCGAGACAAGATGTTTTTCCCTATTGCGGGATGGGATGAATGTATTTCTGATCTGCGCTTCCGCAACGCCGGTTCCAGGAATGATGATCGCCACAAAGACAACATCCCTGCCATCCACCGCAATCATGCCGTGGGGCGTGGAAGAGTTATAGAAAATACTATCGCCTTCGCTCAAGTATTCGAAATTATCGCCAACCTGCACTTTCATGCGACCAGAGATGACAAAGTCAAACTCTTGGCCTGCGTGCGTTGTCAAATGGATGGGTGCGTGTTGTTCGGCATCGCTGTAGCTGTACCTGACATAATATGGTTCGGCAAGTTTCTTGCGGAACATCGGCGCCATGTTCTGAATGACAATGCCATCCTCCATGACCGTGTTCTGTCCTCTTCCCTTGCGGGTCACCGTATACGACGACAGATGCGCGCTCATGCCCTCAAGAAGATCGCTCATGCCCACGTTAAACGCTAGCGCGCACTTGTGGATAAAGGTAAACGGAAGGTCTTTCTTGCCTGACTCGTATTCCTCGTATTCCCTGATCGATACATCGGTCTTGTTCGCCATATCAGAGATACTGAAGCCTGTGATCTCTCTGAGTTCACGGATACGTTGCGCAATTTCCATCAAATCTTTGTCTACCGGGTTCATCGCTTTGTCCTCCTAGCTTTCTTTGAGACAATGCCGAAAAGACACATCGTCTCATAATCATTGAGACGAATGCATCCCCATGCACCCGCGGTACCACTCAATTTGCGACCCGGCGGTCGCCCCTTCGGGGTCAAGCAACCCCTTCGCCTGTAACGTGGCTATACGTGACGCGCTACTCAGGCGGCTAAAGCCCTTTCGTGCGCCCGGCTCGGAAGTGATGGTCTTGGCGGATGAAGGATGGCTGCTGCATTTCACCAGCTACAGCTCTCTTCTAACCCCCTGCATCCAGACGTCTTCGTCGAAGCCTTTCAATATACAAAGTGTCAATATTCTATCACCGTTGATTTTTTTGTCAACTCATAGACCGTATTTTTTCGCCGCATCTTCACGCATTTTGTACTTCAGTACCTTTCCCGCAGCGTTCATTGGGAACGCATTGGTGAATTCAATGTACTTTGGCACCTTGTGGCGGGCAAGCCGCGCCACCATGTATTCGCGCATTTCTTCCACCGTGACGGCCTCGCCTTCCTTGAGGATGATCATTGCTAATGCTTCTTCGCCATAGCGCTTGTCCGGCACGCCAACAACCTGCACGTCCTTGACGGAAGGATGTGTGTAGATGAATTCCTCGATTTCCTTCGGGTAGATATTCTCTCCGCCACGGATGATCATGTCTTTCAATCTTCCCGTGATCATGAAGTTGCCCTCTTCATCCATCATGGCAATATCGCCTGAATGGAGCCATCCTTCTGCATCTACGGTCTCCGTCGTCGCATCGGGCATCTTGTAGTAGCCCTTCATAGTGTTGTATCCGCGCGAGCAGAATTCCCCATTGACGCCAGGTCCCACGCTCAATCCTGTCTCAGGATCGATGATCTTGCATTCAACGTGCGGGAAGGCGTAGCCAACCGTATCTGTGCGCACATGCACCGTGTCCGTCCACGCGGACATGGTGGAGCCTGGGGCAGATTCTGTCTGGCCATACACCGAGACAATGCCCCGCATGTTCATTTCATTAGGATCTGCCGCCCGACGCATCAACTCTGGCGGGCATCCCGATCCCGCCATGATTCCCGTGCGCATATACGAGAAATCCGTTGAGCGGTAATTCGGATGGTTGAACATGGCGATAAACATCGTTGGAACGCCATTAAAGCACGTAATTCTTTCTTGGTTGATGCAGGCAAGGGAAGCCTTGGCCGAGAAATACGGCATCGGTGACATGGTCGTTCCATGCGTCATTGATGATGTCATCGAAAGCGTCATGCCAAAGCAATGGAACATCGGCACTTGGATCATCATCCTATCCGCCGTGGAAAGCCCCATCCTGTCCCCAATACACTTGCCGTTATTAACAACGTTATAGTGCGTTAACATGACTCCTTTGGGGAATCCCGTTGTTCCCGAGGTATACTGCATGTTTGCGACATCATCCGGCTTGACCCGCGAAGCCATGTCCAGGATCTTTTCCCTTGGCACCAAGGAAGCCCTCTCCATTGCCTCATCAAACGTCAGACAACCATCTTGCTTAAAGTCCACCGTGATCACATTGCGCAAGAATGGCAACCTCGTGCAATGGAGAGGATCGTGCTTCTGGCGTTTTTTGTCTGTAATGATCTCGGGGCAAATCTCGTTGATAATCTCGCGATAGTTGGAATCCAATGCCTTTTCGATCATGACAAGCGTATGTGTGTCGGATTGACGCAACAGATATTCCGCCTCATGGATCTTGTACGCCGTATTTACCGTAACCAAGACAGCTCCGATTTTCGTGGTCGCCCAGAAAGTGATGTACCATGCGGGGACATTTGTCGCCCATATCGCGACCTTGGAACCCTCCTTCACGCCAAGGGAAACCAGTGCGCGCGCAAAGTTATCCACATCCTCGCGGAATTCCTCGTATGTCCTTGTATAGTCAAGCGTCGTGTACTTGAACGCATATTGGTTAGGGAATTCTTCCACCACCTTGTCAAGCACCTGAGGAAATGTCAAATTGATCAGCTCATCCTTTGGCCAAATGTACTCCCCTGTGCCATCATGGTTCTTATACAAATGACTACGGTCTTTCTTCGTATTGGTGAAACGCTTCATGTAGTTGATGTAGTGCGGGAAGATAATCTCGTATTCCGGCACATCCATTGCCCATTCCGGCTTCCATTCCAAGGAAATAAACCCATCGTAGTCAATGGAGCGCAATGCCTTGATCATCTTTTCCACGGGAAGCTTTCCCTCGCCCATGATCGTGTAGCTGCCATCATCGGCGCTAAAGTCGCGGATATGCACAAGCTTGACATATCCCCCAAGATTTTTGATCGTCTGATCGGGCGTCTCGTTGTTGTCCTTGAACGGATGGTGCATGTCCCATAGAACACCCAGGCAATCTTCCGCAAACTCATCCAACAGGTTCTTCAACCGATAGGTATCGACGTAGTATCCCCTGGTCTTCATCAGGAAGGAAACGCCAAGCTCATTGCATTTATCCACGATTGTCCTTAATGCCTGCTTGACGTATTCCTCATCGCCAGTCATCACTTCGCCCGTCACATATGCAACGCGCATGTCATGCGCTTTCTCTATCGTCCAAAGAAGCGTATCAAGTGATTCTGGCTTTCCCAGGTCAAGGGATGTGTCCAGCGAAGCAATCTCTAGTCCGCTGTCCCTGACGCCACGCATCGTCCCTTGTATCGCAAAAGGACTCAATACGCCTGAGGCTGTCGTCTCGGGATGCTTGTGCAAGTCATACAGCTCGAATCCCGCAAACTGCATCTCACGCGAAATATCAACCAATTCCTGTAGCTTAAACTGTGACCATCCTCTTGTTGTAAAACTGAGCTTCATTCCTCTTTACCCTCATAGACAATCTTGTTCAGCGCATTGACATAGGCATTGATCGCTGATCCGATGATATCGGTGGAGATTCCCTGCCCTGCGTATACCTGTCCTTGCGACCTGAGCTTGACAAGCGTCTCACCCATCGCCTCGGTTCCCTGGGTAACCGACTTGATCTGGAAATCATCCAGCTCATAGTGCATCCCATGGATTTTCTCTATCGCCAAATATGCCGCATCGATGGGACCATCCCCCATCGCCACATCGTCTTTCTTTTCTCCATCAACAAGCAAGCATACGTGTGCCGTCGCCTTGTTCATGGAATTCGTGGCCGTCACCAAATATGTGTCAAGGACATATGTCGGTGGCACCTGCATCGCGGTATTGGCAACGATGACATCGATTTCCTCTGCCGATACCTGTTCTTTCTTCTCAGCAATCTTTTGGAATTCCTCAAAGACACGTATCTGATCAGCGCTGGAGAGTTCATAGCCCAAAGCCTTGACCTCCCTGCTAATCGCTTCGATCTTATCGTTCTTTGTAAAATACCTGCCAGAAGAAGTACGGACACCGGCATCAAATGGCGATGTAGCGGATTTTCCGTTTTCGAACAACTTGCTTGCTTGTTCATAAAGACGCTTCATCTCCACTGTCCTGACACTGCTGGAAACACCCTTTTCGCTTCCCTTTTTCGCCAGTATATTCGCGATATTGACAAGCGATGGATTATATTCTGGGAAAATAGAAGCCTTGGCTTCTTGCCCTCCCGCAAACACAGCCGCAATGCTGCTGGCATCCGCCAATGCAATGCCATCGTTGCACGCAAAGCCAAGCCTTACGTTTTCAATCCCTTCCACGTTCTGTTTGATATCCGTGATCAATTGGGCAAACGCATCCGGCAGGCTATCTCCTGCCGTGTCACATACCGACACAATATCAGCGCCAGACTTGATCGCAACCGCAAGTATTCCAAAGAGGAAATCCCTTTCCGCCCGCGAAGCATCGATCGCCAAGAATTCCACTTCGTGACCTAGCCCCTTGGCATAGGCAATTGCCTCGCCCACTTCCCTGGACATTGCCTCTGGCTTCTTATGGCAATGGTATTCCATCTGCACCAAAGACACGGGGGCGGATATCTGGATGCGCGACCTCTTCGCCTGTTTCAGCGCCTCATCCGCTAGGTCGATGCTTTCCTTTGCGCAAGAAGCCTCCACGGACACAACACAATGTTCCACCGCTTCGCAAATCGTCTTGACGAGCAAGGCATCGCCTTTCTTCTCGGTTTCGATCATCCCTGTCTCGATTACATCGACCTCAAGCCGATCTAAAATCTTGACCAGGTCAATCTTCTTTTTGAAAGGCAGCTGCCTTGCATTCTTTTGTTTTAGCGTGATATCGCTTAAGCATATGACATTCATCAAATCAATCCTCCTGTTTTCCCCTATGCGACTGAAAGAAACAAAAAGACCCGCCTCTTTCAGGACTATAAATATCCATTAAGAGACGAAAGCCATACACTTGCTCCCGCGGTACCACTCTTCTTGTCAAACGACCACCTCGACACGGTGGACGATACATATCCAACCGCTGCCCTGATAACGGTAGGCGACACCGGCAAGCCTTACTTGTTTCAGGCAAGCTGCTCCAAGGCGAGCTATGCAGTCGACTGGCAATGCCTTGCACCAAACGGCATCTCTCTATATGCTCACGACAGACTGTTTTCTCCTCTTCATCGCGTTATAAAAATTGTATCCACATCACTCTATTCCTTTCTCTTTCTAGAGTCAAGAAAAATCTTCATATGTTTCTTCTGTTTTCTGAAATTTTCTCTAACGCCAATGAAAATTGTTTCATTTTACCTCTTTATTGAATCTTTCTCGTAGAATGATACAATCCTAAATATTATAAGGAGAGAAATTATGAATGCATTATTGATGATTGGGGTATTTTGCACCGTATTGCCCATCGTTAGCGCCTTTGCCTGGAAGCTTTCCACTGGCTCAAAGGTCATTCCTTTTTTATCTGGCGCAGCGTGTTTCTTGATTTTCGCTATTCTCTTGGAATCCCCAGCGCGCTCTTTTATCGCAAGCAATGCGTTTATTCGTTCCAACGGGTTGCTGTATGCCCTTTGCGGCGCGCTTGCGGCAGGATTGTTCGAGGAAACGGGGCGTGCCTTGTTCTTCCACTACATCCTCAAGAACTACAACGACCGAAAGGATGCGGTTTCCTTTGGCATTGGACACGGTGGCGTTGAGTGTCTGTTGTTGGTGGGAATCAACTTCATCGCCTACTACATGTACGCCCGCATGATCGCCAATGGAAATGGTGATCTTTTGGACCCCGTTGTCGTCACGACGATCAACGCCATCGTTGATTCAACGACCGTTTCTTCGGCGCTTGCGACTTGCGTGGAGAGAGTTGCTTCCCTTGCGCTTCACATAGCGTTGTCCATCATCGTCTTCACTGCATTGCGCAACAACCAGCTTTCAGGCATCCCCATCGCCATTGCGCTACATGCATTCGTTGATGTCTTTGCCGGACTCTACCAATCCGGTGTCATCACCAACATCTGGGTCGTTGAATTACTGATTATTATTTATTCATTTTGCGTATCTTTCTATGCATTTCAGAAATACAAGAGTCTCAAATAGCTAAATTATGGTATAATTATCTTGCATTTCGTTGATTCACGGTGAGATATGACTAAAAATTTCTCGCAATATCATTGGAATGTATTGAAACACCACGATTGCTAGAAAAAGAAGCAGTGGGAAAGAGAGGTGATGACTACTATGTGCAAGAGGTTATTGTTTGTATGTTTGTGCCTGATGCTTGGGCTTGGTGTATTGACACCTCTATCCGCCAACGCCGAGGAACCTGAGCGAAAAACCGTGCGCGTTGGCTGGTATGAATCTGCCTTCCACCGCACTGACCAATTCGGCAGATTGTCTGGCTATGGCTATGAATACCAACAACGCATAGCGATCTATACCGGATGGGACTATGAATACGTGGAAGGAAGCTGGTCAGAGCTTTTGGAGAAACTGATCGCAGGTGAAATCGACTTGTTGAGCGATGTCTCCTACACCCAGGAGCGCGCCGAGAAGATCCTTTATTCCGCCGAGGCAATGGGATCGGAGGGCTACCATGTCTTCATAGCGCCCGACAACACCGAAATACGTCCGGATGATTTTTCCACCTTGAACGGCAAGCGTGTCGGGGTAAACAAAAACAGCATCCAGGAACAATTGTTCATCGACTGGGCCGCCAGCCACGACGTAAACCCAAACATCGTAGAATCAACAGAAAAGACTCCGGTTCTTCTGGAAATGCTCGCCAATGGGGAATTTGATGCCTTGGTAACATTGGATACCTATGGCAACTCCGCCGATGTCATCCCTGTATGCAAGGTGGGTTTCGCTGAATCATACTTCGGCATTAACAAGAATCGTCCCGATATCAAGCGTGAGCTTGATATCGCCATGAACCGTCTTTTCGAGGACAACCGTGACTTCAACCAACAGTTGACGGAAAAGTTCAACAAAGGAAGCTCCGTCAACAGCTTCCTTACCAACGATGAAAAGAGCTGGCTCCAGGACCATGGATCGATACGCGTAGGTTATCGAGACGACTTCCTCCCCTACTCCGATTCCAACGATAAAGATGGAACTCTCTCTGGCGCATTGTCCGATTACCTCTTGTTTGCGGAAACATGCGAGAAAAACGCTCGCCTGAGCTTCGAGACAATCCCTTACCAGACAACCGAGGACGCACTTGAGGCATTGTCCAACAACGAGATCGATTGTGTCTTTCCGATCAACCTGAGTTCCTATGATGGCGAAAAACAGGGTATCATCATCACCGATCCCCTCGTCAGGACAGAAATGTATGTCGCTGTCAGGGCTGACTACCACCAAGGCATTTCGCCCGAAAGCGAAATGACCGTTGCCCTGCTAAAGGGACACCCCAACCACGAATCCTTCCTCAAGGATTTCTTCCCCAATTGGAAGACAGCCCTGTATGATGGAAACATGGAGACTTTCAAAGCCGTCGCTACGGGAAAAGCAGACTGCACCTTGATAAGCAACTACCGCATCAACCGTGTCAGTGAATTATGCAATAAGTACAAACTCGCGACCTTGGCAACAGGCGAAACAATGGAACTCTCTTTCGCCATGAAGAAAGAAAATGATTGCCTGTATTCCATTATAAACAAGATCTCTCGCCTCATTCCCGAGACAACCCTGAACTCTTCCTTGACCAACTACGGTTTCCAGGATGAACGGGTCACGATCGCCGAATTCCTTAGCTATAACCTTCCTTATGTCATAGCTACCGTTTCTCTTATCGTCGTAATTATCCTGTTGTTGATCATGCGCAACATGCGTGCCGAGGCAAAAGTAGCGGAAGGTCGCCAGATCATCTCAGAAACAGAACGCGACCAGTTGACAAATCTCTACAACTGGAACTTCTTCCTTGTCTACGCCAGCCACATAAACAAGGAAAAACCCGACAAGCCAATGGATGCGATTGTCATGAACATCGACCGTTTCCATTCCATCAACGCCCTTCATGGAAGAGATTTTGGTGATAGGGTATTGCGTGAGCTAGGCGATGAAATCCAAAGATTCCTCGCCAATACCGAAGGCATCGCAAGCCGTGTCGAGGCAGATCGCTTTGACATCTATTGCCTGCACAGAGACGATTGGCAAGCACAGCTCGAACGCTTCCAAGCCCGCCTGGATGGTCTTCTGCACAACGGAAACATTCACTTGCGCATGGGCGTAAAACCGTGGCAGCCGAAAATGGACCCCATTGTGCAATTCGATCTAGCCCGTATCGCCTGTAACAAAATCCGTGGTGATTTCAAGACCCAGGTTGTCGTCTATGACGAAGCCATGGCAGAAAGAGAAGAACTCGACCAACGCTTGATCAACGACCTAGGCACAGCCCTTGAAAAACATGAGCTTGAAGTACACTACCAGCCAAAGTACAACATCCAAACCCAGAAACCTACGCTTTCCAGTGCTGAAGCTCTTGTCCGCTGGCGCCACCCAGAACTAGGAATGGTATCCCCTGGGGACTTCATCCCTCTCTTTGAAAGAAACGGGCAAATCAGCGCCCTCGACAACTACGTCTGGGAAGAAGCCGCCCGCCAAATAGCGATATGGCGTGATAAATACGGCATCACCCTCCCTGTATCTGTCAACCTCTCCCGCGTCGATGTATTCGACCCAGGACTCTGCGATACATTAGACAAACTCGTTGTCAAGAATGGACTCAAAGCCAGCGACCTCAAGCTGGAAGTCACCGAATCCGCCTACACCGAAAACGCCGACCAATTGATCCGCGTCATCAAGCAATTGCGCGACAACGGATACCAGATTGAAATGGACGACTTTGGCTCTGGCTATTCTTCGCTGAACATGTTGTCATCCATGCCCATCGACATCCTGAAAATGGACATCGCCTTTATCCGCAACATCGAAAGAAACAAGAAAGACTTCCGTCTTGTTGAACTCATCGTGGACATCGCCCGCTATCTCAAGGTTCCTGTGATTGCGGAAGGTGTAGAGACAGAAAACCAACTAACGCTCTTGAAAAACGCAGGCTGCGACCTTGTGCAAGGATATTACTTCTCCCGTCCACTTCCTCCCGATGAATTCGAAAAGAAAATCCTTCCCGACTTTGTGAATGACTAAGGATCGGTCTATCATGACCGATCCTTTTTCTAGCAATTGAAACATAGGTAAGTGATAATTATACTAGAATCGAAATTATACTTGGAAGAGGAAATTGAGATAAATGCTAATAGGCATATTTTCTTGCCTAATCAATGTTCATTCATGTAAATATCAAGAATAGATTTCTGCTTTCGCATAAGACCAAAGGATCCATTCACGGGGTTCTGCCTGTCATCACGCATCTTTTGTCTTTATTTTCTTTCTATTTCCTCAGTCAAGTATATAAGGCAAAAGTAGCGCTTTACAATGATTATTTCCCTGAGACCATCACCGCTAATGAGCAAATGATGTTGCATATGGCTGTTGATTGCAGATCGAGATAGGATGAACGGCAGTTGTTTACCGCCCTTTATCTCATGCGTAATATTTTGGAATGTTCAAGATGAAATTTCCATTATACTCATATGCAAAATCAGCTGGAATGCCGCAAAAGGAGTTAAGGGATTGCCTAGGTTCCAGTTGCAGGATGCTATCGGATTTATTCCAGTATAAAAAAGCCATGTGGTTCACATGGCTTTTATCAAACACCTCTTGTCCCAGAACGACAGCCCGTACTTCTTGATGTCCGTATAACCATCATAGATAAGCGAGCTTTCGTATTTCTTTGCCTTTGTCTGGTCGCATGCCTCGGCAATGCCTTTCCCAAGGTCCTTCTCATCCTCGACCTGCTTAAGCTCCAGCACCAATGCCCTTTTCCTCGCGGCGTCCTCCACGATGATGTCGCTCCTTCCATACCCGCTTTCGTATTCCGTCCGCACACGGTATGACTGTCCGATAAATACCCCTGCCAGGATGTGCTGGTAGACGTATTCCTTGTATGCATGCAGGTAGCTGAGCGTAGCCTCCAGGATTTGGTCCAAGGCTCCCTTTGCGCCATCCCCGTTCCCTTTCCAGAGGGCGTTCATGAGTTCCTCGAGGAACACGTTTTCGACATGGGTGGAAAAGAAGCACCATACCTCCTCCCGGAACACCTCGGTGATCTCCTTATTTGGAATCCTCAAGGGAAGGACATCATCGTCCTCCTCCGTTGCCTTTGTCAGGTAGCCCGTCTCAAGCAAGCCCGTCCAAAGATTGCTCCCCGAGGCATGGAGCATGTGGTAGGGGAGGGCCTCGTTGACCTTCTTGACGATCGTTTCCCCATTCAGCAGCCTCTCAAAGGATCCCAGCGCATCCGGCATCTTGCCGATGAAGCCGTGGACAAGGTCTTCCCTTGATTCCGATGTGTGTATCCAGTGCTTCCCGGGCATCTTCCGCCGCCTGGATCCAGATGTTGTTTCATCGACGTACTTTATCACATCCCACGGGTTGTAGATGTGCGTTTCGCCGAACACATACCCGTCGTACCATTCCCTTGCCAGCCCCGCCTTGTCCACCATGCCTGCCTCAGCCAGTATCCTGTATACCTCTTCCTCCGTGAAGCCGAAGCAGTCGGAGTATTGGTAGGAAAGGATGGAATACGATGCAAGGTTGTTGAAACCCGTGTAGCCGCTGTTCTTGACCGTGTGGAGGCAGCCCGACATCATGAGCGCCTCGATGTGCTCCGTTGTCTTTCCGACATTGCTGAGCATGGACTGAACCATGTCCGCCACATCGTTGTAGCAGGGCTTCCCCAGCGCCTTCGCCATCGGGACATCGTATTCGTCCACGATCACAAACGCCTTCTCTCCATAGTGCTTGTGAAGCATTGCCGCAAGCAACTTAAGGGATGAGACGACAGTAGCGTAGTCCGCCGTTTGCGAGCATATGCTTTCATAATCGAGCTTATCAAATTTTGAAATGCTTTCATCTTTCAGCAGTTCTTCATATTGGCGAAAAATGCTCGCAATCTGGTTTTTCAAAATATCAAATACCTTCTCGAAGCCATTGCCATTTACGTCTTTCAACGAAATAAAAATGACGGGATATTGATTCATATACTTTCCAACGGTATCGGGATGCTTCATAATGTTTAGCCCTTGGAACAAGGCCTTGCTGTCGCGGCGGATGTCAAGGAAATCGCGGAACATTGTCATGACCATCGTTTTTCCAAACCGCCTGGGACGTGTGAACAGAACAGGGGTCCGGAACGATTCAACGAGAAACTCATGGATCATCTCCGTCTTGTCTACGTATAGATAGCCTTTTTCAATTTGCGTCCCAAAGCTGTCATTCCCGGGATTAACACTGAATTTGTTCATGGTCCCCTCCTTGCGTATTCAAGTATACCATATTCTTGCTGTCTTTGCTTCTTCTCTTCTACGGGATGCCGCAAAGACTTGCGTCCAGAACAATTTCCGTCAGGCCTTGGCGTAGGCATGGCCTGACTCCTTCGATGATCCAGGCAGGTCTAAGAACCGATCATCATCTCTGGATCATGTGCATTTGACAAATCGAACCGAACGATGGGATGAGCAAAGTTTTGCCTATGTCAGTCAATAGCCATGCCCCATCTCTCAAATGCAACAACAATTTTCAGGAAAACCATGAAGAATACATGGAGGACAGAGTTTTCCTTGAATGCGTTGATCCAAGAAATGTGATGTACTGGAATGATCATGTCTTACTTGACAATCGTCAAACATTTCGGGTATGATCAACGGGTATCATTTGAAGGGAGGTTGAATAAAACATGGATACCGTTGTAA
>OMYM01000230.1 GCA_900315225.1 uncultured Erysipelotrichaceae bacterium
TATACTCAAGAATTGTCACCATTCTTGACAAGGCTTGAAGATTGGGCTAAATCAAGACAAATTCCAAACCTTCAAGAATACATACAAAATCATAAGTGGAAATTAAGAGCAAGTGGCAATTCAATTGACTCTAAATCTAACGTCGTGTTTAAAAATGCTTCTTTAGGCACATTTCAAGCCACTGTCTCAAATGCGCAGAAAGATATCATTACATGGCTGCCAGTTGTTGGCCAGGTTGTAGCAAACGAAAAGGGTAAAACAACGACGGGAAATTTCAAATATAAAGAGCACATATATGATTTCACAATCGAATACCATAACAACAGAGCAAATTACACATTTATAGTGCCCAATATAACCGATGTGGTTTTAATAGGCCTCTTAAAACGCATTTGTTATAAAAGTACTTTTTGTATCAATTGCGAGGCTTGTGAGGTGGAATGCCCGACAGGAGCTCTAAGTGTGTACCCTTCCGTTTTAATTGATTCAAAAAAGTGTGTTCATTGTTTTAATTGTTTAGATTTTCATTCCAAAGGTTGTATAGTAGCAGATTCATTAAGTATGACAACAAGTATAGATTCAAAACTATCTGGTATTAGCGGATATGGAACATTCGGTTTAAGAGAAGAATGGATGTCGGAGTTTTTTGTTGACCCCGATTATTTTTGGAATAACAATTCTCTTGGAAAGAAGCAAGTTCCATCATTTAAAGCATGGCTGAAAGATGCTGAAATAATTGACGGCAAATCTGTATTGACAGAAGTGGGTATAGAACTTTCTAAACTATATCAAATCATGCCAGATGTTACATGGGAAATAATTTGGATTAACCTCTGTAACAATTCGAGCCTGATTAAGTGGTTTATTAATAACGTCAAGCCTAACACTGTCTTCTCAAAGGAAAAACTATTGTTTTTATATAAAGAGCAGTACCAAGAAGGTGTCACGACCTTTGAGTATGCTTTACAGGCATTAAATAACTTTTTGATGTCAACTCCAATTGGCAGCGATTTCAATCAAAAGGTCGAAATCTCAAAAACGGAATCACAGAGAAAGCCGTATGATTATATGACCGAATACGCTGTGGTCTATTCTTTGTATAAGCTTTCGGAAAGGATTGGAGTCAAATCATTTAGAGTATCTGATTTGTACCAATTTGATATGGACAAAGGTCCATATGCTGAATTTGGAATAGGTAGGCAAAATCTTGAAAGTGTATTACGAACTTTAAACTCTTCAACCAATCGACTTTTAGTAGCGGAGTTAAACATGGGTCTTGATCATATTACATTGAGAGATGATATTACTTCTATCGATATTCTCAAACAACTAACAGTATAAAAATGAACCAACTGAAGTTTCAATATTATAAAGTGGCGTTTATTTCTATTAAAAGAAGTGCGTTAAATGGTTCATACAATAACGCCAAGCCTATATTGTTGCTTTCAATTTTAGATGAGATTGAGAATGGTTCAATTAAAGACAATGTCATTTATTACTCACAGGAACTACAAGAAACTTATAATAAAAACGCAAATAAGTACTCAAAGACTAATAGTACTCCCTTGTTGTACCCATATTATTACCTTCATTCCGATGGCTTTTACCACTTGGAAGGGACGCAAAAAGAACTAAAGCTTGTCAAGACCCCATCAGCAAAATATCTTCAAGAAAATGTTAAATATGCTCGACTAGATAATGCCTTATGGGATTTGCTTCAGGATAGTGAAAGTAGGCAGGCATTACGAGAAGTAATAATAAAGCACTTCCTGACTTGACAAGAAAACAAACGCAAATATTAAGATAACAATCAAATAATGGCTACCAAGTATTCAGACATCATAACCATCCGTGGACAACGAGCGGCTTACAATATCAAGAACGAAGATAAAGACAACTGGAAATCGTTCATCCCAAATGAGCAATTCAACAGTGTGCTACAAAAGGTGATTGCTTCCGTGCGCAACAACAACATTGACATGCACAAGTCATTTTGGATGGAAGGCACATACGGAACTGGTAAAAGCCATGCCGGTGCTGTTGTCATGCACTTGCTTTGCGACCCTGTAGACCAAATTGCAGATTGGCTTAATGAAGAATATGCCGAAGACAAATATGATGTGCTCAGAAACAACATGTTTGTCTTACGAAAGAATAAACGGCTGTTCCCAGTGATGCTCTACGGCCAGCAAAGTATTACCCATGAAGACGATCTTTCACTGCAACTTCAACGTGAAATTACCCAGGCGCTGAAATCGGCTGGAATAACTGTTACAGTGAAAACAGACTTCGAGAACTATGTGGAGCATATTAACAGCGATCCAGTCTTTTGGGACAATCTTATTGCCCAAAACGCCCAACTAAAGTCAATAGCTCCAATTCGTCAGAAGTTGGTAAACGACCTCCAAGATGGTGACACTGCTACTTTAGACAAAGTACGGACTGCATTACGTGAACGACAATTTGACATCCGTCTTAAAAACAACAACTTGCCCAAATGGATTTATGAAGTACAACAACAATTGGCCATTCAAGGCGTTTATGACGGATTGTTCATCATTTGGGATGAATTTACTGATGTGATGAACTCCGCAATAGGTATGAGATTGCTCACCATTTTGCAGGAAGTGGATGAAATGTTGATGAAGCCTGAGTGCAACTCATACTTTTTCTACATCATGCACCCATCTGCTCTTAATGCCATGCGAGCTGAGGAACGTGAAAAAACCAAGGGACGTTATCATGCCATGAATTACAACATGGAACCCGTTTCAGCTTTCAAAATCATGTCACGTAAGTTCCAATTTGTTGATGAAAAAGCTAGAGAGGCTCATGCAAAGTTAGCAGATAGGCTATATCACAATAATTATCATTTGCTTGACATTTATTCGGCATCGTCTTCCGACCCAACAGAAACCAAACGTGACATCAAAGCTCTTTATCCAATCCATCCATCCACTGCCAATCTTGCTACATATTATGCTCGTGAAGTAGGTTCTTCAAGTCGTAGTGTTTTTGAGTTCATCGGGCAAAACCCTGCCATTGTTGATTTTTTGGATAGTGAAGAGCATTTTGACAAAGGTGACACCATAACGGCTGATTATTTATGGGACTATGTTTTGGAGGTATTTAATGGCAATACGGCTAGATTTGGAGCAGTAACTGAGCGTTTCAATTCTCGCCGGGCGCAAGTAGAATCAGAAAGTTATGAGCATAATGCAGTTTTCAAGGGCATTCTATTGTTGAATGCCTTAAATAACATCGCTAACAACGTAACTGTAACACCAAGCGAAGAAAACATATACAATCTATTTGCTGGCACCCGTATTGAGGGCCAGTTGGCTGATATTCTGAACTGGCTTGACATAAATGGTATTATCCAACGGCAACCTGGGAATTTGTTCTCTATCCAATTTACGGCTTTGCCCTCAAAAGAGATTCAGGACGTAAAACAAGAACTGCTTAACACGCAATTCAAGTTTACCAGTCAAATTGTAAATTTCAACGAAACAGCTAGCAAAGAAATAGAAAAACAATTCCTAAAAAGTGTAAACCGTCCATATCGTTATAAGCTGTATTCCACTGACAGCAACGAGTCTACGCTTCTTAGTAAAATTGAGAATGGCTATAAGGAAGCTGAGCCATACGAGTTGTTCTTTGCTTTTCTGTTTGCCCGTAACGGCCAGGAATTGAACGAGGTAAAGACCATTGTCGAAAAGGCAAAAGATGAGGATCGATTTAAATATGTCACCTTTATTGTCTTTGATGCTATTTTTGGTGACAAAAACTATGAGCGTTTTATTGAATACCAGGCTAATGCCACCGTCGCATTAAAGCATAGCTATGCCGACCAGCAGCAAACCCATATTAAAAACGCTTCGGAGATGGTGCATGCATGGATGGGTGAAATTCGTCGAGGTAACTTTACATATTACTTACAGGGCAAAAAGGATGGCAATGCAGTTATCAAGATAACTACTACTATTAATGCCTGTGTAGGCCCAATAATTTTCTTCAATGGACCCGAATCGTTGAATCTTATTCAGCAAAACAACTCGCAAACTTATTGGAGGAAAGAGACGAAGGAAAAGCTGGTCAATAATATATTGCAATACAACACAAAATCAGAAATAATTCGCACTGTAAAAGAAAGTGGTGGAGCTAACCGTCATGTGGAGTTTTTACTTCAGGACAGTGTGGATGAAAATTTGGAATGGAAATCGGGTGTTGACAAGGAGAGTCATCCTCTTTATATTATTTCATCAAAAATTGAATCCACTTTTGCCAATATCAATAAAAACGACCAGTTCAATCTTGGTGAGAAGTTGGAGTTTCTCACTCGGCCACCATATGGTCTGTTTAAATCAGCAGCAGGAATGGGCTTGGTGGCTTTCGCCATGCGCCGGTATGTGAAGCAGATATTCGACCTTCAAGGCAAGCCTCGAGACCAAAAACAACTTGCTGACGACATCGTAGAAATGTTCAAGAGCTGGGATTCGGGTAGAACGAGCAACAAATTGAATTTCCGCTTTGAAACTGAGGAAACTCGAAAGTTGTGCGAAGCTCTGGTTAAAACATTTAAGTTGAATCAATTGCCTAAATATAGTGATATTAGTAGTATCACAGATGCACGATGGGCTATTCTTAATGCATATTCTGATAAGCAAGGCTATCCATTATGGGCTCTGAAATATTTCCCCAATCCCAATCAGGAAAAAATTCAACCATTGATAGACAATATCTTTAAAGTCTGCAACGAGACTGATATGCGCTCTTCAGAACTTATAAACATCACATTGGAAGGGATGCAGACATATTCTTTTGAATTGGGGAATGTGTTGAATGAGCCAGATTCTTTCGGCATTGGTTTTAATGCTTTCTTGAAACAAGTGGAGATGGTCAACCTTAAAGATGAGGAGATAGAGAGTGCTAAGGACTATCTGAAGACACATCTCCAAGGCGAGGTGGGGCTGTGGTCTGAAAGCGAAGTTACAATCAAACTTAAAGATTGGAGGCTTGGTCAAGATAAGCCTAAAGAGGTGGATATTACTGCGGGAGTTTATCCATATGGCAGTGGGCAAGTAATCGGTATTGGGAAATACAAAACAGGTCAAGAGGTTAAATTGGCTGCTATGCCATCCCCTGGCTATGAATTTGAGTGTTGGCAAGGAGTCGAAGACAGAACCAATCCTTTGATTATTATTGCAGAATACACTTTGGAGTTTACGGCAAGGTTCAAACCAATTACGGAAAAGCCTCAGCCTCCGAAGAAACCAGATCAAGAAAAGAAACAATATGTCATCAAGAAGGTACGAGCTATTTCTTCCATTGATAAAGCAAAGAGAGTTTTGGAAAGAATTGTAGATATTGGAGATGAGAGTGTAATTAACATAATAGAAAGCGAACTTTAATGTATAAGTGTTTCTCCCATATAGACGAATTAATGGCTGAGGTGCAAGCTGACAAATGGTGTGACAGTGCTTTGTCATCCTCACTTGACCGTTATCCGGTGCGCTTCGTACTTTTCGATAACTTTCGCGACTCACGTGAATTTGTTGCAACCATGCAGACCGAAATGGGATGCTTGGTAAAGAACGTCAATGATTGGCTTGATGCCGATTATGATGACCGCATGATGACTCACAGCAAATTGGCAAAGCATATCGAAGCTTTTATGGATGCTAAAATGGCTTCCAAAATAGTTAAGGATTATGTCATCGCTCCTTTTTCTGAATTGGCCCGCTTCTATGATAATAAGGATAAGACGGAGTTTGATGCTCTTATCAAAACTATTAAAGGGAAAGAATCCAGCCATTTTGGATTTAGGTTATATGTCCCTATCGTAGGATTGGAAGGTAAAATGTCTCTGTTCCAAAACGACTCACAAATTATAATTTGGTATTTAAAAAGCAATGATAAGCAGCTTGACTATGAATTGATTATGACCAATAACACGGAGTATGGTGTTAATGGACTTAATAAACAGTATTCAGTAGTCAACAATGTTCGTCAGTGGGTTGAGTTATGGCGGAACGAAAACGCAAAAACTAAGATTATTTCCACTTCTCCATCATTATTTGCAAATGCCGATTATGCTCAGCCTGATAATGCTTTTGCGTTTAAAGTTTGCAAAAATGTTTATAAATTCTTGACGGAAGGGTTGGGGCTTAATCTGAATGACGTGGAATACAATCCGTCTGAAGAGAAGCATTGGCTTCGCTTGGCTCAGGAGATAAATATTAGCGACTTTTCCTTTGAGAAATTCTTTAACGCTTATTTCCACATCGATAATTTGGCCGATTACAATGTCTTCCTGAAAACTTGGTTTGATTGTAAGGATGAGTTTGAGAAATGGTTGCTGTCCAAATACTATGTCCATAAGTTCTGCAATCAAGGCTATATTTGCCAAGCATTAAAAGCTTCAAACAGCTACACCAACACCGATTTTTTTGCAGCTGTGGCACTGGCCATTTTTGGAATTGAGAACAAAGAAACTTGTATAGAAGAAAGGGGAGTCTGTCTAAAATTGGCAGCCGAGCATGGTGTTAAGCTGAGCGATGAAAACCAAAATGAGTTATGCGAGTTACTAAGGGAGTATGCAACGAAGGATAGCCATGCGACAGCGATACGTTATTTCTCTCCGTTAACCGTAGGTGAGAAAAAGCTCGCCTTGGAATGGCTCTCTTTGGATGTCATCACGGTAGATGAAATCAAAGGCTTCTTCCCAGACTTGTATCACTACCTGTCGCCAAGTATTGGAACCACACAGCAATGGATTTTGGATTACATAGATTGTTATAAATTGTCAAAAGTTCACAATAAATACACGAAGGAAGTCAAAGATGTAATCAACGAAAAGAATGCTTCCGTTGTTGCGTTTAATAGTTGGTGTCAGGATTTCAAGACTGTGAAAACAATCTTGCACAACCGTACGGATATAGACGTGTTTTATTGGATTGATGGTCTTGGAATTGACTGGATTCCCTACATCCAATGGCTTGTGAGTTTAAAAAAGGATGAAGGCATTTTCTTGAATGAGATCCACGTGGGTTGTGCTCATTATCCAACGACCACCTCGAATAATAAGCAAGATTTGATGGATTTGAGTAATAATGCCTTGAAAAAGATAGGCGATTTGGATGCTCATGCCCATAAGAATACGAATCGCTTTCCTGGTTTTGTTTTGGAAGAACTGGAGATAGTGAAAACAGCTATTCAAAAAATCATTAGCGAGTATAATGGAAAGAAAATAGCTATTGTCTCGGACCATGGATTGACCGCTCTTTCGCAGTATTGTGATGGTCTGAATATGGCTGGTGTCGAATCTGATCATCATGGACGAATCGCTGTTAGGACAGATGGTAAGTGCGTGA
>OMYM01000231.1 GCA_900315225.1 uncultured Erysipelotrichaceae bacterium
CTTGCGGAGAGTATCAGCAGCTTTTATCCTGTGCTGACCAAAAAGGGCATCACGCCGCAGATACACATGACCGATACCCGTATCGTGCGGAAAGTGAATCATTCCAGGCTTGCAAGGGTATTTTCAAATCTTCTGAATAATGCGGTCAAATACAGCGACGGTGATTTAGAGATCACGCTTTCCGATTCAGGCGAGATCACATTTTCAAATACGGCAAAAGAGCTGTCCGTGATCGAAGTGGAACAGCTCTTTGACAGATTTTATACCGTTGAAACTGCCCACCATTCTACCGGACTAGGGCTGTCAATCGCCCGGACACTTGTAGAGCGTATGGGCGGAACGATCACGGCTGATTACGATAACGGTCGGCTGACAATAAAAATCGTGCTTTAATCCTGTGACGGCTCGGAGAATGCTCTCTGAGCCGTCTTTCTTTTTTTGCGGATCGATTTAACTGTCACGAACAGTTATGAGAGGCTTTTCCGTTCGCCAGAGAGCTTTTCGTCATTCAAGGCTATTTCGCTTCCGCTTCTGCTGTTGATCCCGACTCTGCTCGTGACGGAGATATCCCTCTATCGTCCTCGTAGCTTCAGACAGCTCACGTGACTTCTTATCTGCCTGACGGTATTCTGCATCCTTCTGTGAGCGCTTTTCTTGAAGCGCCTTAATCTTGCTTCAGTATCAGTTTTGTGAGATCGGTAAACATAGGATGATTCGCATACTTTTTTATTGTGCAAAGACACAATTCATTGGCTGGAAGATCGGTAATTGAAATTGATTTGAAGTCGTTTGTTCCATGCTTGATAGGGTCGATAAAGCTAAACAATACAACTTCCTTCGGTATCATACTATTTTGGAAGAGACCAACAAAATCATATGCGTTATCGTTAATCGTGAGTTTATAGAAAGCATTATTTTTCATCACCAGCATCTTTCTACGATACATTAGACTATCCAAGCCAGCCAATAGATCATAATGCTTCAGATCGTCACATGTTACACACATACGATTCGCGAGGGGATGATTGCTTTCAACAATGATTGCTGGCTGGTCTTGACTGATGGGGATTGTGATTATGTCATCTGATTTTCTTGGCAGGGAAATAATCGCAAACTGAATGGTATCATCCAAGAGACCAGATTCAAGATTCTCGATTTCTATATTCACGGATTTGAATGGGCCTAAGAGAATGAATTTCCTTGCATTGAAGACTGTTTCCGACCGAGTGTGATACATGGAAAGGGGGAATCCTGGTATACTGATCAAATGATTATCTTTCCTATCGGAAATCATCGACACCAAGCTGTCATAATCAGCTAAAATGATTTCGATTTGTTGTTTCAATGAAAGAGCTAGCTCGGTTGGTTGCAGTCCATGTCCATTTACGTTTTCAAATAATGAACAATCCCATTTTTTCTCTAGTATTTTGATTTTTCTTGTAATATTGGAGACGGTGGTAAATCGCTTCGTAGCGATTTTGTATGCACTCTTGCCGGAAAGCAATTCGTTGATGGTTCGTAGTGTTTCAATTGTGACGTTTTCCATATATCTCCTCCTTAGGATATATTTTCGAAGACTTACAATAATATACCCATTTAGATATTTTGAACAATCATTTATCCACCCATAAAATTCCATCGAGATTAGACAACGTGATTGCATTCTTGAATGAAAGCTAGGGTATAATATTGTTTCTGAATATAATTGGCATTAAATTAATGCCAGTTGCATTGTAACACTTCTTTTTGTAAGAACCTAATTATATTTTTGTGCCTTATGCATGAGTGGTCAGATTTCAGCATGAGTGGTTAATTATTTTTTCTTATTGTTCATGTGTGCGCGCCAAGGGTTTTATGAGGATTGGTTGGTTTTTGTAAAAGACTGTCAAATTTACAATTCGTGCGTGTTTCCACGCCTGTCGTATAGACCGCCAGATGCTGACAACATGCTCGTCTTTGCCCTGCCCTGTCGTTTCGCATTTAACAGCAGGCAGACGATGTGGAATTCCATTGAATTGTGCATCTGAGTATAAAGAAGTATCTCGGATTATAATACCCCCTCATCATAAGTGAAGACTATTCAATATTGCTAATCCAGGTATAATTTACATGGTTGCAGTTGGCAGCCTGCAACCGTAACGTTTCATTGTTCTATGCCGAGGAATTCTTGTGGCGCGTTGCATGATATGTCAGAGAGGTAGGATTAGGTATGAACTTTGTTAAAGGATGGGATATTTTATTGAAGAAGGAATTTAGAATTATGACAATGAAAAGAAAAGTATTGTTAACCCTTGCTCTTGCTTGTTCAGGATGTGCTGGCACCTCAGCAAGCGTGTCCATTCCCGAAGCGCAAAGCATGATCGAGACAGCAAGTTTCAAGGATGCCATGAAAATGACTCCAGTATCTGTCGAAGGCGAAATCTATGGCTCCACATGCAACTACATGATCGCCATTGACGATCAAACGACCATTCAAGCATTACTACAGGATCTGGACAAACTGCCTGTTGAAGCAATCGATAACACACCAAATACAATGGATTTCTATGCATCGTATTGCTTTACGTGAAGACGGCAAGAGATTGCTTGTGTGCGAAAACAACCAGCTTTCCCTCTCTGGCGATGATTTCACGGAAAATACGCTTTACCGTTGCCTGGAGGGAACATCTCTACAAGCCGTTATGAAGAATTACATTGGGGAAGAACAAGTTTATAAATCCAGTGATTCCGCGACATTGATCGAGACAATAGAACGGGAAGAATTGCCAGAAGAATTGCGGAAAACAGATGAAATGCTTCGTGTCTATGAAGATTCTGGATCTAGCTATAGTCTGGTTCACTTGCATTTATCCGATGACGAAGCAAACGCCACCTACGGCATGGCAGTGCAGTTTTTGAAAGACGATGAATGGATCACGGCCAGTGGCTATCCCCTTGGCGAAATGATTGACGGAGCATCCGACTATTATTTCCTTCTGGAAGCCAGCGAAGGCCTTCTTCGCCTTGGGCAGCTACGGGCAAGCAAGATGTATTTGAATGATCCCGTTGTCACTTTCCATGACCAAGATCATCAATCAAGCAAGTTCTACATTGGCTTGGCAGATGCGGTCAATCTTCATGCAAAAGAAGGCGTTGTAATTGCTTCTACAAGGGCATCCGATGTGGGAATGCTGGTTGATCTTTCCGAGAGTTCATCAGGAACCGACATTGAGGTGAACAAGATGCCGCAAAGGCTGGTATTGTTGCTAGAATGAAATCTACCCCTGCCTTCAAGGCAGGGGTTTATTCATCCTTGTCAAGCAATCTCCACCTGCCTATGAAATGCATTCGTTGATACCATCATGTTCCAGGCATAGGATACGCTGCAACCTTCGAGAACACTCAGTCTATTGTTCAATATTCTTAGGATGCTTCGCAAACAAGAAACGTTCACAAGATACCCACTCTTTATATTCAGATGCACAATGAACTGGAATCCTGCATTGTCTGCCTGCTGTTATATGCGGAAACCTTGTAGAAATTTGGTATAACAATGTCTGGTGTAAACAGACAATGGAACATGTGTAGCAAAACATTGCATTGCCTTTTTTCCCTGCGCCTTGGTATAATATGGGCGTTGTGAATATTGCCATGGGCAAGGGGAAGGAGGGAATCATGGGAATATACCTGAATCCATTAACCAAAGCTTTTACAAACAGGACAGGCGAAAAGATGTTCATCGACTACACTGGAATGCCTGCGATCATGTCTGGAATGGTCAACAACGAGGACAGGAAGTACATCGCGGTATCGCGCCCGAGAAGGTTTGGCAAGACCATTGACGCAAACATGATCGCCGCATTCTTCGACAAGGATGGCGACCAAGGGGTGTTCAAGGGTTTGGAGATCTCCAAAAACCCAAGGGTTTGCGAGGAACACCAGGGGAAATATAACGTCATAAAGATCGACATGTCGAAGGGGATTGACGATTTTGACACCGTGAGGCTCTTTGTCCAATTTCTGTAAGGAGAAGTTTACTGGAAAGTATTCGAGGTGGTTCAGATTATTATTCAACAGAGGGTGTTGTAATCAAGGGAAAAACCACAAATGATCAGATTGCTATTCAAAATAGGGTGAATTATGAAGGTTGGCGACATGATTTCTTTGGAAACGACCTTTACGAATCAAATGGCATTGAAGAGGGAGTTGTTTATGAGCGAGGAAAAGATTTTCAAATGTAGTACGGCGTATAATTACTCTTATTATGGATATGGTGGATACACAACATCAGCAATTTCAGTGGATACAGAGAAATACATTTTATTTGAACCTGAAGATATAGATAATGTTGTGTTGGATGATCCTCCACGGTATTCTGTTTATGACATCGCAAATTGGTTTTTGCTTAAACAAGAGATGACTCATAAAAAACTACAAAAGCTTTGTTATTATTCACAGGCATGATGTTATGCATTATATGGCTACCGTTTAGAAGATACGGATTATCAGGCATGGGTA
Source organism: uncultured Erysipelotrichaceae bacterium (assembly GCA_900315225.1). Lineage (GTDB taxonomy): Bacteria > Bacillota_I > Bacilli_A > Erysipelotrichales > Erysipelotrichaceae > Bulleidia. The sequence goes on from OMYM01000231.1 coordinate 4,498, forward strand.
CATGGACCTGTATCACCTGCTCTTTGGAAAAAGTTTAAGGCATTTGGATATGATCCAATAATTATCAAGGGCGACATTTCTTTAAACATTCAGCCGAAGGATTGTGACCTGCTAAATGATGTATGGGAAACATATGGAGGAAACACTGGAAATGCCTTGGAAGCATTGACGCATAGAGAATTGCCTTGGCAGGAAGCACGGAAGGGATATCAGCCCAACGAAAAGTGTACGGTTGTTATTTCCCCGAAAACAATGGCAGCATATTATAAATCAATTTATTCTGGAGATTA
>OMYM01000198.1 GCA_900315225.1 uncultured Erysipelotrichaceae bacterium
AAGGGATGTGGAAAGAGTACATATCTACAGTTTCTGAAACTGTACTACGACAAAAAGGAAGATGCGTCTGACTTGTTTGTTGACAACACATTTCATATGAACCAGCATATGGTGATCTATCTTGACTTTAGTGATTTTAATGCCAAAAGTTATGAAGAAGCATTACGTTACTTTGCCTTGAAGATGTCAGAGTTATATTTATTATACTTGAAAAAAGACAGAAAGATCTATCCTGATTTTTACATTGATGCCCTGGAGGGAAAGGCAAGCGAAGAAACACTTGTTAAAGCAATCGATCATATCAACTTTGATCATGATCAACCTTATGACAAGCCACTGATCTTGATCGATGATTTCACTCTTCCCCTTGCATGGTCTATAAAGCATGGTTACTATGAACAAATGAACACTCTCTTGTTCAAGATGATTGATGTCGATGTGTATGAGCGTAATCATGCGATTGTTCTTACAGGCGATATTCCCAACGGGAAAGGCATTCCCTTTCCTCTTCCCCATTGGATCTATGCCATGGGACCATCAGTTCTCCCCCATACAAGCGAGCTTTACAGACGAAATACCGGGGAAGAGCTAATTGTCTTGCCTCACTATGATCCTCCTTCTACACCAGTCAATGACGACGAGACGATTGATGCTTTGATACATGACACTGAACCATATGGCTATTCCATCAGTGAGAAACTTCTCGCAAAGACAAAACAGATGAGAATAGACTGGAACAACCATCTTGCGGAAGAAGAGAGAAAACGCATAGAAGAAGACTTACGTACAAGGAAAGAGCATGCCTATATTCTTCCTTATGACTGTCTTAGGCTTTCCCCACATTGTGGGGCACATGGTTATCCCATAGGCAATGATCCACAGCATCTCAACGATCTATTGCGTGACATATACCGAAACGTAGACTACACGAAACATCTCAAAATATACGACTATGTATTTCAAGTGAACAAAGACATTATAACCGATTATCGTAAGATAAATACGCATGATCTACACATAAGCCCTTCTAGATACTATCTGGAATTAGATCATTCCAGAAAGCATTATTACGGACGTTACAAATGGATCAAGATATACATCTCACTGAAGGATAGGGTACACATTGCATCTTTCATCAACGACTCAATGGACTATCTTCTTGCGAATGCAAAAGAATCCTTCCATATCATGGCAGCCAAGACAGCCCGAATGCATAATGCGATCTACTGGGTAGATCGCAAGGATTTCTTCGCCTTCGAAGAATTCTTGAACAAGTATCAGGACTTTTTGGAGGATTCTCTTCCATTCCATGCTCATAGGGGAAAACTTGGTATCACAAAAGAATATTTTTGTCACTCGCACAACTATGTCTTTTCAGTAATGATTTCCCACTATCTGCAACGAGTCACTTCACAAGAAGAAATTAGCTTTACCGCAATGATGGACACATTTGTCAAGGCATGGACCATGGAACTTGAAAACGATGATAACAGCTATCGCTACAGCAGTTACCCCGTCATAGACGTTATTCATCCCCTTGGAGACAGCTGATGTCTTGATAGGAAAGACAACCCTGCACGATGACCATTTCCTCCTGTCTAACAATGATAAAGAGATCTCCATCCTAACGGATTGCTATAGCTGGATGGAATATGAAAGGAAAGTAAAGAAAGAATATGAACAAGTATAGAGAATTACTTAATACACCTGGATTTCTCCCGTACACACATAATGATCATTCATTTTATTGTAGTTCTAAGAGTATCTACCTTGCGCCAAAGGGATGTGGAAAGAGTACATATCTTCAGTTTCTGAAACTGTATTATGATGAGAAAGAAGATGCTTCAGATCTTCATGTGCATGACGACGGTGACATGAACAAGCTTCATGTCATCTATCTTGACTTTAGCGATTTCTCAGCTAGAAGCTATGAAGAAGCTCTTCATTATCTTAACCTAAAGATATCAGAACTATACTATTCACACATCGATATGTATGATCAAAGCTATCACAAAAGCTATTTCATAGATGCGTTAGAAGGAAAGCTAAGCCCAAACAAACTCTCCTCAGCAATCTATGTACTGAATAATACCCTCCACATCAAGAAAAAACCGTTGATCTTGATCGATGACTTTACCTGTCCATTGTTATACGCCAAGCTCCATGGGTATCACAATGCCATGAAAACACTTCTAGAATCAATGATCAATCTCAATGCATATATGTATCACTATAGCATCATACTCACTGGCGACATACCCAATGGCATAAATCTTGATTATTCTTTGACCCGTTATTATAGCTTCAGAAATCCATACAGCCTTCCCCATGCGGAGGAAATATATAGACGAAACACGGGCGAAGAGCTGTTGCCTGTCAGATTCAAAAAATTCAGCAACTGTCCTCTGAGTATACCTACAGCAAGATCTCTTATCTCTGATGCCAAGCCATACACATATGCTATTGGTGAGGAACTCCTTGTTAAAACAAAACAAATGAGAATCGAACTACAGAAGAGTAAGCAAATGGAATTAGAATTCAATAAGCAAAAAAAGCTAGACTATGCCTACCAGCTCCCCGCTGACATCCCTCGTATTTCCCCTCATTGCGGGGATCATGCCTATCCCTTAGGCAATGACCCACAACATCTCAACGACCTATTGCGTGATATCTATCAACATGTGTATTACGCCGACTATGTCGATATCTACAAGTATATGTTGAATTACAAAGAAGATATCCAAACAGATTGGAAAGACATATCCTCCCATGGTCTTGATGATTATTCATCATCAGATTGGGTGGAATACAGCAGTCCTTTACGTGTTCATTATTACAAATGGATCAAAGTAGTTGTATCTTTAAAGGATCAAACACACGTTGCAAGGTTCTTCAATGACTGCCTAGATTATCTTGTAGAACATGCGACAGAAGGTTACCATGCAAAAGCATCAAAGAAGTATAGAAACGACAATGTCCACTTCTGGGTTACCCGCAAGGATTTCTTCCCATTCGAAGAATACCTGAAGAAGCATCAGAAACTGATGTCCAATGACTTGCCATTCATTGCGTATAGAGGAAAACTCGGCATTACCAAAGAGTATTCCGACCGATCCCATAACAGTAGCTTTGCGAAAATCATATCGCTATATCTACAGCATATCACCTCTGAAGATGAGATTAGCTTTACTTCTATGATGGATCTGTTTGTCAAGGCATGGAACATGGAACTGGATGACACTACGTTTAATGACACCTCTGCCCTAGATCTTGTTCTACTCTTGGAGACAGCAGATGTCTTGACAAACAAGACATCCGTGCATGATGAACATTTGTTGTTATCGGGTGATGAGGAAAAGTTCTATACACTTGCTGATTGTAGAAATTGGAAACAGTACGAAAAGAAAATGCTAAGGAATTAGAGCTAAGCAATGATCAACAACCGTATCATCAATCCGAGCGGTCTGATATAACTTCACAACCTTCTTATCTCGAAATATTCTTGCGTAAATACGCAAGAATATTTCGATGGAAGCTTGTTATCATCCAAACAATGTGCTACAATTATCTCGTAACAAAAGTGCGTATTTACGCAAAAATATTTTGGGGAGGATACAATGGAACTGGAAAGAAGAGAATATATGCAAAAATTGATCGCAAAGAAAGACAACGGAAGAGTGAAAATCGTGACAGGAATACGTCGTTGCGGGAAATCATATCTACTCTTCGAACTCTATACAAAGTATCTTTATGCACAGGGGATAGAAGAAGATCAGATCATTGGGATCGCATTGGATGAATTGCTAAACGCAAAGTACAGAAATCCTTTTGAACTGGATAACTACATTCGTTCTCAGATCACAGATAAAACAAAGCGATACTATATTCTCATCGATGAGATTCAGTTTGTGTCGGAGATTCAGAATCCATATGTTAACGATCCCTCAGCAAAGATTAATTTCATTGATGTAGTCCTTGGACTGATGAAGATCAAAAATGCAGATGTCTACGTTACTGGCAGTAATTCAAAAATGCTATCGTCTGACATTCTAACGCAATTCCGAGATCGAGGAGATGAAATACGCGTTTATCCACTATCCTTTGCGGAATTCTATGAAGCATACGAAGGCGATAAGCATAATGCATGGATCGATTACTACACCTATGGAGGAATGCCAGTAACACTGACTCTTCCTTCACATGAACAGAAGAGTCAGTATCTAAAAGATCTTTTTACAAGAACCTACTTAAGAGATGTGGTTGAAAGACACTCTATCCAGAACAACACCGATGTCTTGGAAGATTTGTTGAATATCGTTGCTTCTGCGATAGGATCCCTGACAAATCCAACGAAGCTTTCCAATACTTTTGCTAGTGAGAAGCAGGTTAAGATTTCATCAGCAACGATTGATAAATATCTCGGATATTTCTCTGAGGCATTCCTTCTTTCCAAAGCAGAGAGATATGATGTGAAAGGAAAGAAATATATAAAGACACCTGCCAAGTATTACTTCACTGATGTAGGACTACGAAATGCAAGACTTGGCTTTCGCCAACAAGAAGAGACACACATCATTGAAAATGTTCTCTACTGTGATCTTGTGAGAAGAGGGTTTGACGTTGATGTGGGTGTAGTTGAATACAACTTCAAAAACAAAGATGGAAAAAGTGCCAGAACACAGCTGGAAATTGATTTTGTGGTCAATCGAGGGAATGAGCGTTACTACATTCAATCAGCATTATCAATTTCTGATCCTGAAAAACGGAAGCAAGAGATTAATTCATTAACCAAAATACCAGATTCATTCAGAAAGATTGTCGTAGTAGGAAATAGAATCAATCCATGGAAGGATGAAAACGGCATCCTTTACATCGGAATAGAGCAGTTTTTGCTTGATGAAAAGGCAATTGATATGTAAAAAATGCTTTAAACAGTCCGCTTTTTGTTTTCGAACAGTTCTGGAAAACAATCATAAAGGACATTATACCATGCATTAGGCAACTGTTCACCATATTCATTCATAGTCTGAGTGGCATTCCTTGTCAGCCACGATGCACGAGTCCAAGAATTCCCCTTCATTGACGACATTAGTTTTTGATAAGTCATCACCGTTTCTTTTCCATCGATATCCAGCAAGCTGACAAATTCACCCAAATCGTCACGAATGACGAGGTATTCGTTATAATTCCCATCTACATACACACGTCCGCATAATGACATTATTCTAGTCTGAGTGTCATTGTTCTCCACTTCTATCAATCGCAGGTCAAAATCGCGTAGTACATGCCCCGTGAATAGCCGTTGCAACGGACTTATCGCTCTTGAAATACCGTAAGCTCCTATCGTCCTACTCACCGTTGTCAATTCGTCTAAAACATTATTATTCTTTTCTGTGGTTAACACGCTTGAGTTATAAAGAGTAATCTCTTTACTTTTGTACTTTATTATTTTGCCTTCAAACATCTCTTCGCGCTCCATAAATTCGAGTTGTTTTTGAAATGATTCAAACGTTTTAACTTGTCCATAAACAGGGGAATAATAAAACGTAATCATACCGTCAACTGGATTCACCATAACATGATTGTAAAAATCAACATCGACGATCAGACCGTGAATTGTTCCGTTAAACCCAAGTTTCTTTAGTGCGTTTGAAATCTGCACCTGTATTTCGCGTAACGGCTCCAGTACGGCAAGATATTTGTCAACGACAATTTTGAAATTGTCATAGATCCATTTGATATTTTGACTCGATGCAATCTTCTTTGTCATTCCTCCGTTCACAATGGATATCCCAGAATTATTGACAACAAAGAATCCATAATATCCACATGCTTTAATTACGTATAATTGACCTGTTTCACATCTTTTCCGAATCAATTTACCCTCACCGATGTACTCTCCAATGTATTCATAAAATTGCAAATATGCCTCTGGTGTAGTTTGATAACAGCCATCTTTTAAATCGCCAAATGGATTTCGCACAGAACCAGTTGTAACACGTTTAAAGCGAATTATTCCATCGAATCCTCCATTGTCGTGATAACCAATTTGATTATCTGCATATAAGACTATGTTTTCTGTTTTTTTCCGCTCGTTCCTATGAGTGTGACCTGTAAAATATATAGCTTCTCTATCGAAATTTCCAAGGCAACTATTCACTGGGTAATGAGCTGCACAAATAAAGCATTTCCCAGTCTTTCCAGCATATTCCTTTGCTTCCTTATACCCTTGCTCAAAAAGATTTGTTTGCTCGATCTCGTATAAACGATTGCCCATCATTGCATCACAACACTGAAGATTATTCGCATTAAATTGCTCATTGTATTTAGCAAAACCCGTCCCTCCGTAAAAGACAACCTCTTCATTTTCCACGAACTCGTTTTGCATCACGCGAAAGCCTAATGGTTCGAGCTGCCTCTTATAAAAAGTAACAGCTGTATCAACATCTGGAAATCCAACGTATTCGTGATTTCCAAGAATCACAAATCCCAGAACATCACGTTGCTCATATCGGAAATCGGTCAATTTTGTAATACTATCCGGCATAACACGTTCGAGAACACTATTTATTTTCCGTTCAGACTTATGCAACTCAGATATTTCGTCTTGCAAGCTTACCACCTGCAAAATCTTTTCTGTCACGAAATCCGGCAAATTACGTCTCTTATAATATTTGCTTTCCAAATATTCTTTAATGTCTTCAGATTTGCCCTTAGGCGCAATGACTTTTCTGTAACTCACATGCTCATCGATTTCAGACATAAGCTGTTTGATTATAGCTTCTTTCTTAGCTATATAATTATTTAATATATTGCTGCGTTTTTTATACTCTACCTGCTTATGCTTAAATGTCTGGATGTCATCCCGACTCAACATTTTCGATTTAAAGCACTTATATTGATGATACTTATCCTGCATCCTGTATTGTCTATAAAAAGCAACAGTCACATCACGGTCAGACGAAATATCCCCCAAAAACACCTGAAAAGCTATACGATAAATGACTTTGTGCGACTCATATAAGGACTTTGCCACAGACATAATTGTTTTGCGACAGTTGCCACCATAATATCGTACATGATGCAACAAATGGATATCTGACACATATTCGACCAGAATTCGCGGTCTTGAGCCATAATAGAGCATAGGCTCATACAGCTCGACTTTCTTTATCATATCCGTTCCACCAGACGGAATAATTTCATGCTCACTCATACACAAAACCATCTCCCAATTAAGATACTTCATTTTATTATTTTGCTACATTGCAGCAAAATTTGGCTTGTCATGGTCTCTCGCTTCGTAAATTGTATCATGCTTTATGTGGCACAACGTATTTAACACCTGAGGAAATACCATGACTACAAGGCAATCCCAGAAACATCCTCTTATCTGACATATACTTAACCACCAGAATTGCGACACAAACCATAATCTTCCTCTTATATGAAAAAATTTCATGCTGAGGGAATCATACTGAATTCCATTCTATATCGACGTGGATGAAATCAAGTTTCAATGCTTCGGAAAACCGTTCTTTCAACCCCTCTTCATCGGCATTGATTTGAGGCGAAATCGTGTCATACCAAGTGTGACATGAAATGCTAGATCACACCATAACAATGAACTTCATCCAACAGTCGAGCATTCAAAAGGACACCAGGATCAATGTGAAGGGATGCGTCATGGATATATACGCATCATGAAAATCATGCAACAACTGGAATGCATCCTCACTGGTAATGAACCCATGGTGTACAGGATACTTTTCGTATTAACCACATGCCTGAAGATGGTCATAGAAAAGGTGAAGATCGAGGAGAGCTGTAATGATAAAAGTATTGCCAGTATCAAGCCATCGAATAGGAAGACGAACGCCTAGGGCATCGTGTCACCCTTTTGATGGTCGAGTTTACGTTTGACTCCACTTGAATCACTTCCAATCAGAAATCTGCACATACTGCAATGCCATGGACGCAAAAATATATAAGTATCGTGATACCAAAAGAAGAGAAGCCAATACCACAATTCAATTCAAAGATGATTCCTAAGCATTTATATGAATTCTATATTTAGCCACAACACTGGACGCACGCCTACATAATTGTTATTAACACGAAAGCCAGACATCCCGAAACCACCATCGCTATGGACATATGCAGCACTAATACTATCTGTATCGGAGGAGCGAAGCCTCCACACACAATTTTTATCCTCATTAGAATATATCCCTTTTGATATTGCGTACGCTGTACTTTTGCATTTCCTCTCTTCTTTTGTTGGAAAATAACGTAATGCTTCTTCTATGCTTAACAAGAATATTTTATCCTTTGCAACATTCTCAATATCTGAAGGATGTTCAGAGTTTTTGAACACAGAGACATTTTTCTTTTCCTCTCCGTTGAATGCTTCGTTGTAGAAACTGTTATTTAGCCACTCTCTAAGCGTACATTCCTCCCATGTAACATTTTTTCGCAACGTATTGTAGGGCTTGCAATCAAGAGCAAACCTGCTAATGAGTAGAACACATTTGCCTCTAATATCCAACACTTGCCATTCTATGGGAGACTTTTTCTTGCCATCACTATCTTGCCAGTATCTCCCAAACATTATGACATCACCTCTTCTACATTTCGTAAAATGTTCACTGTGTTCATCGCTAATAGTAGTCATTACTTTACGCTTTGTTGTAAACTTGTAGAAACGAGATAATTGTAGATATTTGTCCAACCCATGTTCATTCGATTGACTCTTAACTAACTTTTCAAAATCCTCAAGACTTCCATTGCATAAAAGATCTAACAACTTTGCTTTTGTATCGCGAATTTCTTGTTTCTCTGCATTTTTTGCAGCTTTTTTGCTATATTCAGCTAGATAGTCTGATTCTTCATACCCTTTGATCATTTCGAAATAACTCGCAGCTGTATTATACTC
>OMYM01000235.1 GCA_900315225.1 uncultured Erysipelotrichaceae bacterium
GATTATGCCATTTGTTTTTGCGCAACAAAAAAAGCCATGGGAGCAAAAATCGAGCATGGCAGCCACGATATGGCTCAGACCGCAGGAGCGGCCAAGGGGAATGTCACAGTGTGAATCGGGTTTCGCTGCACAGCGGCAAATGGATTTCATTTGTATCCCTGGCGATTTCGGAAGGGCATGGATTTGGGATGGCATAGGGTCGTTTCCTTGAAGTGGCTTTTGCTCCAATGAATTGCAAAATATATCGGATTTTAAAAATGAAGGCTGAAAGGAAGCCACTTGTTTATTGCTGGGATGAATCCATTCAGATCCCACTTATCACTCATAACGTAAAAACAACATGTGCATTGAAAAAATCTCTGCGGCAGACATTCAGCGCATGCTAAACGTATACGCGATGAACCATGGCGATTTGGAAAATCATCTACCAATCCAAAGTCCTGATGGAATTCCCCGTTGTGCGCTAGACACAAACTGTGGCCTTGTTAAAGTCAGGGTGGCGCTGTACATGTTGCGAAAGATGTTTTCTCCAAATTCGCGCGTTGCACATACACAAAGCCCTTGCAAACCTTGATGATTCATGAAACTGCTGTAATGCTACTCAGTTACGCAAAGCTTGCGTTCAAAGAAAAATACCGCAAAGCAAAAAAAGAGAAGCAGCTATTATCTAGCTGCTTCTTTTACATGGTGACCTCTGAGGGACTCGAACCCTCGACCCACTGATTAAGAGTCAGTTGCTCTACCAACTGAGCTAAGAAGTCATTCGCTAAGTTGCTTTCCCTTAACGCTCATATAGTATAGCTCTTATCCAAATTTTTTGCAAGTACTTTTTCGATTTTTTTTCGAAAAAGAGAAAAAAAATGAACTAGAGGGCATTTCATGCCCTCTAGTGTATGGCTTCCATCAGTCTTTCGATGTCTTTTTGCATGTCGACGTATTCTTTTGCTTTCTCAAGGTAGGATAGATATTCCTGCTTGAGCTTTTCGATTGTCTCGATGTTCTTCTTCATCTGTATATTCCAGCGGCGACTTTGGCGCTCTTGCGCGAAGCTTGCCTGGTATTTTTGGTACAGAAGCCAGACCGCGCCCGCAATGGAGGCGGATAGCGCCAATGGATGGAAAGCTACAGACAATGCGATTCCTGCCACGATAATGACAATGGCAACATAGAAGGGAATGCCCAGCTTTACCTTTGGGGGTTGGCTGAAGTAGGATTCAGGCTCGTTAAGTATCGGCATTTCCAGGTCTTGGTCGCCGACATGGGCGACTAGTTTTTCTTGCGCGGTCATTTTCGAGTTGTATCCAAGCTGTTTCAAGGCTGCCTCGTGGAATCGTTTGGTCATCTTGAACATGCGTTTCCTGAGCCTGCTATCGATGTTGTCATCGAACATCCAGTCAACCATTTCCCGATACATATCGAATTCACGACCATCATGCGCCATTCTTTCCTGGAAGATTTCATCTGCCTTGGCTTTGTCTCCATTGCATTCGATCACAATGTGGTGGTACTGGATTTGTTCTGCCAATGCTTTTTCTTGCTTGCCTGGGCGTTCCAGGAGGGCATCCATGCATAGCTTGATGAGATCTTTGTCGTTTTCATCGTCTAGATGCTCTAGGTAGTCGATGACCGCAAGGTTCCCCTTGGCCATATAAGAGCCATCGGAGAAATTGTCAACGTGTTTTTCAATCGTTGGATAGCGATCACGGATTACGTTTTGGCGCAAGGCGATGTATTTGTCCCGCAGGGGACCTGCAGGGTCGTCTTTGATGGCGTTAAGGGAGACATTGATCTCTCCTTCCAGGTATTCCTGGATTTCATCGGCGTGGATCTGTTCCTCAATAGCAAACAACAGTAGGACGATGTCTTGGTCGCAACCCGTCAAGCGACACTCGCGGAATATCGAAAACCATTTGGCCACATCGGCGATGTTGGCATCGCGCAATGCTTGCGCCATCAGATAGGCGCTAGCTGGTTTTTTGTCCAAGTGAAGGGCTTTTTGCTCGTTGCCCATGAGAAGATTGCATGCCCAATCATCCGCGCCTTCCACCTTGCCCATTTCTTCGCGCCGCAACAAGCTTCTTGCCAAGCGCATCTGGCCAAAGCCGGATTCTTTCTGGCGCTCCAGTTCTTCCAGCTTTTGACGTGACTCTAGGACATTCTCGTAATTCTCGTGAAGAGCAAACAATTTTCCCAGTCCTTCCATGGTTTTTTCCTGGATGCCTTGGATATTGGCGAGTTCATCCATGTCGGCCTGGAAACGTTCCGCAAATTCCCCTCGGAGTTTGTCGGCGTTGGTTTTCGCAAGGGAAAGATAGCCATACATGGCTTTCTTTGCGTCATTGAGGTGTTTTGTCTGTTCCTCTTCCCTTGCGGCTTCTTCTGTCTGGGTCATGTCAAGCTCCTTTATTTCCTCGGTGGCTCAATGCTCCAGGCGGGAAGCTGCTGGGCATCTTTTGTCTCTTCCTTTTTCTTTTCTTCTTCGCTCATATCGATTGACTGGCGATCAATTCAACCAGTTCCTCCTTTTCCCCTTGCCAAATGGCGCAATCGAACTTGAATTCACCAATTTCCTCCATGGTGTCCTCAAGGTCGTCCAGCTGGGCTTCCATGATCTCTGGAACGCGCTCGCGGGCAATGAAGCAACGGGCGATGATAAACGCAGCGCTAATCACGGTTATGAACAATGCGTTCACCGACCAGATCAACAACAGCAGCGATATCGGCAACAAGGCTGCCAACACAAAGTTCACCCAGTCAAAATAATGCTTGTCGTATAGTTCTTTCTTCAAGTGGTAGCGAAGGTTTTCCTGTTGTTGCTTGAGGTCGCGCCCATCGCTGTCGGATTCCCAATCGCCAATCTTAAGATGAAAAGTCTCGATCTGTTCCTCGGATTCCTCTAAAACGTTCATGAATGCATCGCGCGAGAATGCCAATAGCTTCATCCTGACATCCGATTCCTGGGAGGCATCCATGATGCGCTTGACGACATATGTCGCAAAGCTGATTGTCTCTTTGGGGGGATCTTTCTTTTGCTCGACTTGGGCCCCACCGCTATCAATGACATCCTGGTAGTAGTCCATTGCCATTTTGATCCGATGTTCTTCCATCTCCTGCTCCGCGATCAATTCAAGAAGTGTTTCACGGCAAAGCTGGCGATGGCTTTCGTTGATATCCCCCAAATCGAAGGCATCCAACGCCTCAAGCTCGCCATAGATCTCATGGCAAATGCTATAGCGACGATAGAACCCGGCGCATTCATCGACATTCATGACAAACTCTCCCATGCACTCAAAGTTAAACGGAACAGGCATATCCGCCGTGTCAAAGCAATCGCGGTAGGCTTGCCTGAAGGCTTCCTCGCCATCCATGTACCACTTCGCAAACAGTCCCTCTATCAAGTCGTCCTTGCCAAAAACACCATGCATATATGCATCAAGTACTCTTTCGGCGTAATGATCCAGCTTGCGGGGATCCAATCCGCCAAGGTAAACACGAAGCCATTTGCGGGTCGCATCTTCCCTCTGGAAGCGCAGGTTCATCAAGGAAAAGAACAATGCTGTCCTGGATGAAGACTTGCGCATGGATTCCTTGACCGCAATCTCGCAGGTATTGCGGTCGTTTTGGATCCAGGCGACTAGAGCCCTATAGGCGTAGTAGAGCCAATAGTTGGTTCCGTTGACCCACATGTCTTCACGCATTTGGGACAGGGAGACAGCGCGCGCTTCGCTGTAGTCGAAGTCGCGCACGATCCGCAATACGCCATTGCGGATATCCTCGTTGCCTCGGCATCTTTTTCCTAGGAGTGACTCGTAGTCCGCATAGAAGCCACGGGCGGCGCGCATACGCTCAAAACAAACGATCTCTTGTTCAAAACGATGCAATGTCTCGTTGATTTCCGATGATCCTTTTTCCGTTTTCTGCTGCGCCTCGTCCAGCCTGTCCAGTTGTTCTTGCATGGAGACATGCAGGTCGGACAAGGATTGTCTCAACGCTTGCAACGCTACATCAATCTCGCTCATGCCGATTCACCTTCTTTCCAAGTTCTTCTCTTCCTAAGCGCGCACTTTCGTATGCATATTGCCATTTCTGGTATTCTTCGCCACATATTTGGGCGATTTGCCTTGCTTCTTCCAAGAGCTTGCCGTTTCCTTCCGCCATGTCGCTGCGCAATGTGAAGACCCCAAAAACGCTGCAGGCAATGCCAAATACAGACGCATACACCATGCCCCAGTTTTCCCGAGGGGCATACAGGGCGAACATGACGATAAATACGGCGTACATCCAAAACAACGGATGCATGAGCATTTCTTTTACCGTCAGCTTGCCATAACGTTCATCGATCCCGCTTAGGTCAATGTCTTCCCCGACAAGCATGACATTCACGTCATGGCATTTGACAACGACTCCTTCTGGCGCTTCATTGCGTGCAATGAACTCATCCACCGCCTCCATCATTTCCTCTCCATACACAAGGCATGGAAACGGGCGCAAGCGGGAAAGGCCATCAATGATATAATCCTCGTATGTTTCAACGGTTTCACGCATGTCAATGCCCAGGCTTTCATGCAGGGAATGCAACAATTTATCTTCATCCCTGTCGCGGCGATCAAGGAATTCCATGTATCCGCCCTCAGGGCTTTCCTCATATTCAAGTTCCGAAAGAAAGGAGATTTTCTCCATCTGACGCAATCCATTCATTATGACATCGTATTGCAGGCAATGCTCGCTTAGCGCGGGATAATCGTGTTCTTCCGCATGGCTCATCTGTTCCAGATATTGCAAAAAACGTTCCTTTACCTCATCTTCATCAAGAAGCCTGGCGCATTCAACATCGAAAGGAATGCGCAAGACATCGTCGCAAGGAACGATAAAATCGTTAATGTCACAGCTTTTGAAGTAGCGCTCCAACCATTTCCCGGCAGGTTCGTCCTTGCATGCTTCATGGTAGTACAACGCATAAAAAAGACTGGTCTTTGCTTCTTCACTGACCAACGCCTTTCCCAAATGGGCTTCTTCCTTCAGGCCAAGGAAGGCGTGGCGCAGCCAATGGTCAATGTCCAGCCTTGACAATTGAACGAACGCATTGATCCCTTGGCCATGCCCATGAATAATCTGGCGCACGATGTTTCTCTTGGAAAACAAGACACCATAGGAAGAAACAAGGCTGCTGAAAGCCTCGCGCTCCATGTTCTCATCCAGGGCGCTGCGAAAGCGATTGCTTAGGTTTTCCAGCTCTTGCCTTGCGCTTAACGTAGCCGCATAAGAGTCCTGCATCCTTTTTTCCAAGGCGCTTGCCTGAACCGCAATCAGCTGGTTCATAACGCCGATATTCTTAGCAATCCCTGCGGTTTCTTCGCCCTTGGCGTACAATTCTTCCTCGAACCTTGCGTTATATTCTTTCTGCAGTTCTATGTTTTCGTTTGGATCTATCTGCGTCATCGCCCCACCTTTCTGTTCCATTGTATATCATTAGAAAAATGTTTGATAGGTTTTTCTTCTTTTTTGTCCTTGTCCTATACAAGAAATGGATGCCCTACCTGGCATCCATTTCTTCAAACACTGCGATTACTTTTTCCAGCCCAACCGTTTCATACCGGCGGCCATTGTGTATGTACTTGCCGTTTTCAAACTCAAAGGCCTCATCGTCCCCATTGCGGGATATCAGGATGAAAATATCGCTGTATTCCTGTGGGGACACCTCGCACAACGTGCCGATGTCCAAATGCTGCAAGCGTTCTATGCATGCATCGATGACTTCGTGATCGCTGGATTGAACATTGGTTGTTTCTCCGTTTTCTATATGCATGTAGACGACGGACACTGGATCAGATATCACTTGTTCAAGCACGCCGACCCATTCGATTTCGTTTTTCTTCTTCCCGCAACCGCAAAGCAACAGGCAAGCGAGAATCACGAGAAGTCTTTTCATGCAATCCTTTCATCCTCTTTCGCCATGTTGCGTATGATCATGTAGGATACCGCATTGACCAAGGCAGCAAACAAAACGACAACCACCATGCCGTATTCCGTTTCATCGGACAGGTCGCACAAGCCATCGTATACGCCATGGACGATGGCAGGCACAATGATTGCTAAAAGCTTGTTGATGGATGCACCCGCCTGATGGCGTACAGAACAACGCTTTGCCCTGGCGATGAAGCAACCCATCAGAATGCCATAGGCGGTATGCCCAGGGATGCACAATGCGCTTCTGACAAGCGCTGTCGAAAGACCGGTATCCAGGACATACAAGAGATTTTCTACCATCGCAAAGCCAAGGGCGCTGACCGCGCCATAGACGATGCCATCGAACATATAGTCGAAATGACGGGACTTATACCCACCAAGCTTTACGCCAAGGTATTTCGAGAATTCTTCACTGACGCCAATCGCGATGATGTTGTATAGAAAGACACCGGAGGTCGTGTAGGAATCGATTTCAAATTCCTCCCATACAATGTCCATGCCCATTTCCAGGACAATTGCGACAATAGTGCTTAGCGCTCCAAGTATCCATATCTTCGCCAATAGGCCGACCGGCTCGCGCTCCAGGGAATCCAGGCGCCAAATATACCACAACAACAGAAGTCCTGGAGTAAACGCCGCAATGAAAGCAGTGCTAAACGCCATTCCGTTGTCTTCAAAAAACATCACCCCGCCAAAGACGACAAGAACCGTCATGATAAAGACGATAATGGCAAAGAAAGGCTTTGCCCGCAATGCCTTTTTCTCTGCCTCGTTGTGTCCGTTCTTGTTATATCCAGACCTAACAGGCACATCCTTAGCGCTTGTTGTTGCCGCAATAGCCTTGCCGCAATCGGGGCAGAATCTGGCGTTATCATCCACCAGTTTTCCGCAGTTACCACAATACTTCATTTTCCTCTCCCTGCAATTTTCTCATGTCCAAGGGACATGGCGATTGAAACTCCATTATCTTGCCAGTGTCTGGATGCACCAGGCGCAGACTGGCGCAATGAAGGGCAACTCTTTCGATTTCCCTCGTGTCGCCACCATACAGCTTGTCTCCCGCCAATGGATGGCCAAGCCCCGCAAGCCCAGCGCGGATCTGGTGTGTCCTGCCTGTCTCTAAGACAATACGAACCATGCGCCCTGGCAATGCCCAATAGCGCATTGCGCAGGGCTTGCCTTCCTCCA
Organism: uncultured Erysipelotrichaceae bacterium; assembly: GCA_900315225.1. Lineage (GTDB taxonomy): Bacteria > Bacillota_I > Bacilli_A > Erysipelotrichales > Erysipelotrichaceae > Bulleidia. The sequence continues at coordinate 7,156 of OMYM01000235.1, forward strand.
TCACTTTTCTTCCCTTGGTTCCTTTTTGCTTGCCAAGATGAAACTCTAGCCTGCCCTCGCCAAACAAGGGATTGTCCAGGATTGCGACATATGTCTTTGCGAGATCCCCATCATTCCTTTGCTGGTGGAAAAACGCCGCCGTCTCCTGGTCAAAGGCATAAAGCATCAAGCCGCTGACATCTTTGTCCAATCGACCAATGGGACGGGCGTTTTTCCCGTATTGGCGAGTGAGAAGCGTTGCCATATCGTCGTTAGGGTGTTCCCTTGACGCATGGCATGGCATTCCGCTTGGCTTGTCAACAACGACAAACCTTTCGCATTCATACACAGGCTTTACGTGGCCTTGCATGCGCAAGGCCTTTCCTTCCGCCTTGCCCGAAAGATGAGCGGACACGACATCCCCCGCATGGACAATCGATGCAAGTCTTTCGTTTTCGCCATTGCGAAAAACCGAGCGCGTCGTGTGCAGGCGTGATATCTCACGGCGGGATAGCCCCATGCCGGCAAGGATATCCTTTGTCCGCAAGCCTTCTTCCTGGGGCTGCACCACGTGTTCAAGCAATGCCATGGCTATGCGGCTGCCGCAGCAGCTGCCGCTGCTTGCTGGCGGGCGATCTCCATCAAGCCACTGACAACCACCGCGCTGGTCGTCTCAATGACGTTTCCCGCATGATACGCATTGGCGATGAGTGCCGCATGGAAATACCTCGAACGCTTGTTGAAGATGCCATAATGCCCGTAATGATCCAGATAATCCACGATATCAGCAATATCCGCCGCCAAAAGAGACAGATCTATGCCGCAATTCGCCAATACCGCCAAGGCGACCATGTCAAAGTCGCAGCCATACCGTATGCCGTATTCCTCCAGCATGTCGTATAGCTCCAAGGTACGTTGCGTCTTTTCCAAAGGGGTTCCCATGCATAGGGACAGTGAATGCCCCACCGTCTGCATGGCGTTGCCATGGAATGTGAATTGCTTCGAAAGCGCCTGATAACATTCCTCGCTGTCCGCAAGATCGATGTTTCCTTCGCCATGCATGGCGATCAGTCCCGCAAACACCACGTCTTCCGTGCCCGTCATGAACATGTGCTGACGCTTCATCTGGCGAAAGAGGGAATGTGTCTTTTGCACAAACGAAACATAATTCTCGGGCGGAATGCGCTCGCTCATGAAAATCGCCAACAAGGGCAAATACGCCCCGGCGGAGAAATACCCCCGCAGCTTTTCATACGCGACAATGGCAGACGACATCATTGCGCCAGGATCCCTGGACAAAGCCAGGCATGTCACAAACACCTGCTTTCCATTGGATCTAAACGAAGAGAGCCAGTCTGTGTTCTCCTTTATGATTTCTTCGCACAGTTGGATCATCTCTTGGTTGGGTTCTTGCCTTGCCGCAAGATACATGTACGCGGGTATGTCGTACATCTGGCTGTATTGGAAAATACCAAGCGTTTTCTTCATGTTCGCAACGTTTCGAAGGAAATCATCGCACATCATTCCTAGGTCATCCCTCATCCTTGTTCCCCCTTGTCAGTGACTGATAGTCCATTCTCTTGGCATTGACGCCATTTTCATCGATCTCTATGACCATGTAGCAGGGTGGCGTATTGTCCCTGTTTTTAAACACCGACCCTGGGTTCAGCAGCCTAATGCCATCCACCGTTTCATCAAGATATATCCTGGCATGGCCAAAGATGCAGATATCGCAGCCCATGTTCTTTGCGACATCAATGATTGCCTTGTAGTCTGGGTTATTTGAATTGAAAAACGTATTGCCATGCGCAATAAACGCCTTGTGGCTCCCTAGCTCCATGACCCGATAGACGGGATAGACATCATCGTCTTTCTCAATGTTCCCGGCAACGCACACATATCCCTCTGTGTCCCTTGGCGCAAGCCCATGGTTGCCCAGGTGCAGAAACAAGTCCGCATCGGGATAAGCCTGGCGCAACAAATGCAATGGCCTTAGGTGTCCATTGCTATCGCTTAGCGCAATAATCTTCATCTTCCCACCATCCTACAACGTGTCCAGCGTCATCTTTCTTACATCGATCCTTGAGCCAACGACATCCAGGATCATGTAGCAGGCAGGTGTGCCATCCTTGTTGTATGAAAGCGAGCCAGGATTGAGCATCCTGACGCCATTGACGACCTGATCGCAATAGCGATGGGAATGCCCAAAGAACACGATATCCTTCTGATTGTCCCGCGCAAATCGCGCCATGGCCTCCAAATCCGGAAGACCATAGAAAAACCTATGTCCATGCATGACAATGGCGCTATGTCCAGCGAAATCAACCGTCCGCATCATCGGGATTCCTTCCGCATAATCGGTGTTCCCACGCACTGCGACAATCCCCTTCAGTTCATTCTTGGACATGTTCGAATCGCCGCAATGAATGAACATATCTGCGCCCTGGTGTTTTTTCAGCACCTTGGCAAGAATATCGCGCCGACTATGGCTGTCGCTGACAACCACGATTCTCATGCGTCCTCCTCCGTGTACAATTCCCTTAGCCGCTTGATCTTTTCCGAGTCTAACTCAAACTCTTTCAGGAAATATGTCTCTAGGTCACCATATTCTTTTCGCATGCACTCAATCGCATGCACGGCGTTCTCCAAGACAACGCCCTCGCGACGCAAGACAGTCTGGCCTTCTTCTTCCGTCTTGCACTTGGCAAGGGAAGCTTCGATCATTTCCTCACGGTACACGTTTGTCATCATGTAGTCGTCCAGGGCATCCTTTTCATCCACGCCAAGAACAAGGAGAATAAGGATGGCCGCTATGCCGGTTCGATCCTTTCCCGCCGTGCAATGGAACAAAAGCGGGGTCTCCTCGAACTCCAGCATGCCAAATAGATTCTGATATGCGGCAGAATGGAATGGCAGCCCTGCATACAGGTTTCGCATCACAAAACGGCTGATGTCATGGCGGCTTGCGCCTTCCTCAATCAGTTTCTGCAAGCCTTCAGGGGAAAGATCCTTCTCCACCCCATTCTCATCGGTAAAGGCGCAAATATCATGCCAATCAGCACCTTCAATCACAGGATCCGGCAGACTTTCGATCTCTTTCTTGCTGCGAAGATCCAGGATATGCTTGATACCCAATCCCTTGACAACCTCTAGCTCCTCTTGCGTCATGTATCCCAATGCGCCAGAGCGATAAAACAATCCTTTTTTCACCACCCTGCCGTTTGTCGTCTTGATTCCGCCCAACTCGCGGAAATTCCTCTTCTTGTCAATATTCATAATAACTCCCAATCTCATAGTATCCTATTTCCCGCAAAAAGAAAAGACCGGCGCGTCATGCCAAGCGCTCAGCCCATATTCCTTCGCCTGTCTTCGTCAACCTTGATCCATTCATCCAGCGATAGCGGGCGATAATCGGAAAACATGCAAAAGGCATTGATCATGTTGCAGGGAATTGGCTCTGGCTCTGTCGCATGGCGGGAAAGCCGCGTAGCGGCACGCGTCTGCTTGATAAAGCGATCCACCAGCACCTCGTCGTATGTGTCATGCACATGCCCATACAACATGTAGACAAACGGAATACCCTCCTGTTTTCGATATTGCCCGTTATAGCAAAAAACGGGATAATGGGACAGCACGACATGCCTCTTTCCATCAACCACCTCGGCATAATCCTTGATCCAGACGAAATGCTTCTTGTCAAATTCCTTGTCTTCAAGGAAACGCTTGTCGTGGTTGCCTATGACAAGATGCTTTTTCCCCTTGAGCTGGGCAAGTATTTCATTTGTCGCCCTTCCCTTGGCAATGGAAAAATCCCCCAGGATAAACACATCGTCGTGTTTTTGGACCTTGTCGTTCCATTGGGCGACCATGTGCGCGTTCATTTCTTCATGAGACGCAAAGCCACGCATGTCCATCTTGTCGTTAAGATTGCTGTGGTAGAAATGCAAATCAGAGATATACAGCTTCTGTGGTTGCCTTCCCGGATCTTTTTTCTTCAGCTCCACCTTAAGCAAGGACATGACTTCATGATCGATCTGCCGCACGCTTTCAACAATCGCATCGTTTAGCTCGATATGATAGTGATCCCGCAAGACATCCCCCATCCCCCTGAAGGCAAGCTCGCACAATGTCATGCACGAAAGAATCTTCTTCTTTTCCTTGTCCGTGACTTCCAGAAGGGAAGCCAATTCTTCATATTCCCGGTTTCCACCCGTCATCAAGGCACAGGTGTCCATGATTTGCCTTAGCGCACTCTTGTCTTCTTCGTTTAGCCGATAATTCATCCTTCCCTCCTTGGTATCCCATGATACTAGCACATATCCTTGGAAGAAAAAAGAGATATTGTTTTCCAATGCCTGCCTGCAATTATATGCGGAACCATTGTAAATATCCGTTCCAGATATTTGATCGTTCCAGTATAATAGAGACAGAGGTGATACTTATGAAATATCGCATAGTTTCTGATTCATCGATCAATCTTTTCCACCTTGACGCAGACGTAGACTACACAACCGTCCCCCTGAAGATCAGGATCGACGATATTGAGTACGTCGATGCAGAGGGAATCGATGTCGTGGATTTGGTCGCCCGGATGCATACCAGCGAAAATCCTTCCACGACTTCCTGCCCTAGCGTCATGGAATGGCTGGAGGCTTTCCGGGGCGCAGATTGCGTGTTCGGCATTACGATTTCCTCAGGTCTATCCGGTTCCTATAATTCCGCCATGCAGGCAAAGGAGATGTACCTAGAGGAAAACCCTGGCGCAAAGGTGCATATCGTCGACTCCCGCGCCACAGGCGGCACGCTCCGCCTCATCGCCGAGCGCTTGGCAGAGTGCATCCAAAAGGAAATGACCTTCGAGACCATCCGATTGTTTATCGATGACTACCAAAAACACGACAAGATCGTCTTCATGCTAGAGTCTTTGGACAACCTGGCAAAGAACGGACGTTGTCCAATGGCATTTGCCAAGATCGCGGGAATCCTTGGCATCCGCTTCATTGGCAGGGCAACCGAAGAAGGAACCATCCAGCAAGCACACATATGCCGTGGCACAAAGAAAATGCTAAGGGTATCCCTGGAAGAGATGGAATCATTGGGCTACCAAGGAGGCAGGGTTCGCATTAGCCATTGCCTTTCCCCTGAGAACGCCTACAAGTTCCGCGACACCATCCTTGCTAAATACCCTAAGGCAGATGTGGTCATTGACATGACCACCGGCTTATGCAGCTACTACGCAGAGGAAGGCGGACTGATCGTTGGCTTCGAGGATCTGCCGCCCGACAACAACTGAAAAAAGGCGCATATGCGCCTTTTCTACATTTCAGCCATGTATCTTTCGTATTTCTTCTTCATGCGATAGATCGTCGATACATCGACATGGATGGTCTTGGCTGCTTCCTTGCGCGTTACATCATCCTCCAGGGAAGCCAAAAAGCCAATCCACTGCTCCTTGCCAAGCTGCGAGTAAAAAGAAAGCGTGCCTCTTTCTTCAATGAATCGCTTCTGGCATGCAGGGCAACGGTACATTTGCCTTCCCTTGGCAGTCTTGCCTGCCCTGGGGAAGGCAATGTTGCGGAAATGACACTTGGGGCATTCATTGATACTCTTTGCCTCAAGGACACTGTCGTTAGCTGTAATCATGGTTCTTGTCCCTCCTGACAATCATATGATAGCCAAGAAGACCTGAATTGCTGTACGTAATTAGGTACACAGATTATTTTACGCAGGAAATGACAAACACCAAAGAAATGCAGCAGATGGATTATATGCCCAGATGCATAATTCGGTGGAATTCTTAAATTGATATTCACCATGATTTATGTCTGGCACAATTGACGACCAAGTGGTGCAATGCGCAAGAGGATGCGGGATTCCCCAAGGGACGGCATGACTTTACGGCTAAAAGATCCAGAATGATTTCCTGGGTCGTCTTCTGGAAAAGAAAAAAGATTGCGGCATCCGACAGAAAGCCGGAATGCCTACAACCATCCCCAGCAGATTGATTGTAGCGCATATCCCAGCTTCTGTCCAGTGCATTTGGTCAAGAAGGTTAAAAAAAGCATCCGGCTAAGCCGGATGCTCATTTTAGCCACTGCCTATTGTCGAATGCCTGTGATCAGGTCGAATGTATAGGTCTTGCCGTTGATTTCGTGCGTACCCTTGAGCATAGCACCAGTCTCTAGGTCGTAGTAGTAAACGCCATTGTCGTTTACATACCAGCCCTTGACCATCTGGCCATACTTGTCGTAGCGTACCCACTTGCCGTCTGTCGAGCCAATCTCCTCATCCTGGAAGATGTAAGGCATCCAGACTTCCTTGTTCTTTGCGACTGCACCATCAGCATCTGCATCGAGCCAGTACCAAGCGTCTGTGTCAGGATCATAGATCTCACGACCTCTTTCAACCTCGTTGTATTGTGTATCCCAGATGTTCTTTGGATCACCATAGGCACCTTGCTTGACACCTTCTTCATACCAGTACATCTTACCATCTTCGTACTTGAAGCCAGTGAATGGAGCTTCAAGGGTAGCCTTTGCTTCCCATTCGAAGATCGTCGTGCCATCTTCCATCGTCGGCATATTGAGAGCGAAGTAGATCCAGCTCCAATGTCCAGGATAGTCGACGCCATCGATGTTGACATCTGGATATTCTGTGTAGAGGCTGTTCTCAAGCGCCGCATGCATTCTTCTAGAAGAACCATCGATGCCTACGCTTGTGTCGTTTGCCGCATGGATGAACCAGACGTTCTTGTCAGCCCACTTCTCGACCAGGTAGTCGTTCGGGAATGCCGCTTCGCCTGCCGCTGCGCAGATCGGAACGATCGTTGCGAATGCATCAGGATATGTCGTGGCGATTCTTACCGTTCCACCGCCACCCATTGAGCAGCCAGCCACATGGACTCTGTTCTCATCGATGTTGTATTGTGCTTCTACGTATGTCAGGATGTTCATGACTGTCGCAACTTCCTCATCGTTCCAGCCCTTTGTGGACTGTGGAGCGACTACGAATGCGCCACCGAAGATCTCCTGTGCTTCAGGTGTTACCCAACCCAATGCGCCTCTGTTTGCACGGATCTGCGAAGAGTTGTTTGTTCCTCTTTCGCCTGCGCCATGGAGCCAGAGCATCAGAGGATGGTCTTTTCCATCGTCATAGTTCTCAGGAACATACAGTCTGTACTGCACGCCATCCAGCGAGCCAAACTTGAATGCATCTACTTCAGCGTCTGTGAAGTTGCCTTCCTGCTTGAACACGATGCCGGAATCGCCCTTGACAGCGATCTCATAGATCTGGTCTGTCGAGAGGTTGCGTCCACCAGTGTATGTCAATGTTCCTTCACCTGCGCCACCGAACTGGCAAGCAAGTGTGAGGATTGTGTCATCGCCATCAACGGTCACATCTGTGACAGTTCTGTCAACGAGTGTGTAGACTGCTGCGCCTGTGTCGCTTCTGACTGCACTTGCCCTGACGATGAAGTCTTCTGCCTTGTATTCGCCCTTGAGGCCATGGATGACAACCTGGCAGATTGACTCGCCATAGTCGAATACATGTGCCTTCAGTTCGAATGGAATCGTGGAATCAACGTTAGCTCTTTGGGCAGCTTCCCACTCAAAGATCGTTGTGCCATCTTCCAGTGTCGGAGCATTGTTTCCGAACCAGATCCAGCTCCAGTGTCCAGGATAATCGAAACCATCGATGAGGTTGTTCTCATATTCTGTATAGTAGGAGTTTTCAAGCAGTGCATGGAGTCTTCTTGAGCTGTTGACAAGACCTTCGCTGTCGTTGGCAGCCTGGATGAACCAAACAGGCTTGTTGCCGAGTGACTTCTTGATATCATCATCTTTCATGCTGTTTGCGGCGCAAATCGGCGTGACGGATGCCCACATCTCAGGATATGTGACGGAGATTCTCATCGTTCCGCCGCCACCCATTGAGCAACCAGCGACA
>OMYM01000437.1 GCA_900315225.1 uncultured Erysipelotrichaceae bacterium
CCTGTAGAAGCGGACACTAGGTCGGTGCAGCCCCACATCGTGTAGCCCATCAGGTCCACGCCATCCTTGATGGCTTGATCCATTGCTTCGATGTGGCTACGCATATACTCAATCCGGTAGGAATCATGGAATTTGCCGTCTTCGCTTCTTTCGTCTATCGCTCCAAGTCCATTTTCAACGACCATCAGAGGAATCTCGTAGCATCCATACATGGCGTTCAAAAGAATATGCAATCCCTTTGGATCGATCTGCCAACCCCATTCAGAGGCTTTCAGGTATGGGTTTTTAACCCCAACAAACATATTGCCTTGTGCCTTTGTTATCTCGGGATCGGCCGAAGCAGCAGAACTCATGTAGTACGAGAACGACAGGAAATCAACCGTGCCATCTTTGAGAATCTGTTCATCTTCTTTCTCCATGCGCACTTGGATACCATTGTCCTCGAAATACCTTTTCGCAAAGAACGGATAATGACCTCTGACTTGGACATCCGCACAGAACCATAGGCGTAGGTTCATTTCGTCATTCATTGCCATCACATCATCTGGGCTGCATGTATTCGCATACACAGGATGACCAATCGTCATCATGCCAATGCGGAATTCTGGATTAATTTCATGCCCTGCGCGTACTGCCAAAGCGCTTGCGACAAACTGATGATGCAACGCCGTAAAACGATCATTGATTTCTTCAGGTGTCTCTTGGATGCCAAACATAGGCTGATGATCTTTTCCCCTCATGCCAAGGCTCAAGATACGGCCAGATGATTGGACACCGTTGTTGATCTCATTGAACGTCAGCCAATATTTGACTTCGTTCTTGTATTCGTTGAACAATGTCTTTGCATAACGCATAAAATGCCCAATGACTTCCCTTCCTGCCCATCCATCGTATTTCTGTGACAATACCCAGGGAAGCTCATAATGAGATATCGTGACAAGTGGCTCAATGTTGTATTTCCTGCACTCCGCAAATACGTCATGATAGAAAGCCAACCCTTTTATGTTTGGTTCTTCCTCCATGCCTGTCGGATAGATTCTCGACCAGTTGATCGACAAGCGGAAGCACTTAAACCCCATCTCTCCATATAGGTCAATATCTTCCTTGTAATGATGATAGAAATCAACTGCTTCATGCGATGGATAATACGCATTGGGATCTATTTCGCAATCCCATAGACTCGGGGAATCAACGGTTCCCCCACGGATATGATCTGGGACAGATTCTCCCTTTCCATCAACGTTCCATCCGCCTTCAAACTGATTTGCGGCTGTGGCTCCTCCCCATAGGAATCCTTCCTTAAATGCCATGGCTATGTCTCCTTTACCTACATATAGTATACATTTGGATTGATACCATTACCAATGCCTATGATATATATCATTCCATGCCTAGAAAGCATTTCAAGTATTGGAAGAATTCACTTGCAACAGGAGTAAGAGGCATTCTCTTTTTGTAGGCGATGACTGTCTCTGATTCCAATGGTGGATACAATGGACGTATTGCTATCTTTGTTTCATCGACATAGGGAAGAGATCCTTCTATGACAAAGGCAACCGCATCAGAACACATCACGATTTCCGATGCAATCAGGCTAAGATTGCTGGAATACGCAATCTTCAATTCATCTTCATGCGATGAAAACCAACCGTGAAGTTCTGATTGCACAGACAATCTTTCTGGAAAAACCAGCAGTTCATCCTTCAGATCCTCAACGCAAATCTTATCCTTGGTCGCAAGCCGATGACTGCCGTGGACAATCACCGCCCACCTTTCTTTCTGCGGCAAGCGTATAAACCCGTATTTTTCAACGCTTACTGGCTCCAGCAAGATGCCAAAATCCGCCAGCCCGCTGTCAATCCGATCCTGCACAGAATCCGCCGTACCGATAAAAATAGAAAACCTCACATCAGGATGAAGCTTTCGGAATGATTCCGCCGCTTGAAGAACCTTGGCATTGGCGGATAGGCCACCCGTACCAATCGTCACTGTCCCCGAAAGATTCTTGTCTTTCGAGGACAATTCCTCCATTGTCTTGTCCGCAAGAGCAACGATTTCCTGTGCCCTTCTTCTTAACAACAATCCTTCATCCGTCAATGTGATTCTTTTTGATCCTCGGGTAAACAGGGTCACACCTGTTTCTTCTTCCAACAATGCCAGTTGGCGGCTAAGCGTTGGCTGTGTAATATTCAGATACTCTGCCGCCCTGGTGATGTTCTCCTCTCTCGCTACCGCAAGGAAATAGCGCAATACCCTCATCTCCATACGCCTTCTCCGTTTCTATAGCATCAAGTATATCACACACGCCTGTGCCTGCAGACCCGGGGTGTCTTTTCCAGAAACAAAAGGCATTGCCTGAAGCAATGTCTTTGTTTCTGACAAGCGTTTAGTGCAACATGAACTTGCTGGCAATCTTCATTGACACTTTGTTTGGCAATGGCTCTCGCATCTTCCACAAGCAATGCATTGGGTTGGGAAGGATGGCTCTTTGCGCATGCCAACGACTTGGAAATACTCGAATCTTCCTGCTCTTTTGTTCTCCATGTACATCTCGTTCCAGCAA
>OMYM01000236.1 GCA_900315225.1 uncultured Erysipelotrichaceae bacterium
AAATTCACGGAATTCACACAATAGCTATTGTCGGAAAAAACCACCTTGCGCGACCCTCTTTCAGCGGGGATCAGGTTACTCTTTCCTAATTTTCTGCTCTATTCCTACGAATGCAGGTTCTTGACTTGCGACTCTTTCCTTCGACCCCTGACGGATGATTAAAGATTAGAGGATTTAGGATTAAAGATTGATCCTAAAAGCGGGCCGCACGCCAGCGCTGTCAAAATCGACACTGACGCCGTTGGCGTAGACAACGCCATAGAGGCTGACGACGGCAGCGTTGTCACTATCGAAACCGGGGGAGCGAAGCCACCACCACCAAGCGCCACCCCTGTCGCTAACATCTACATTCATCGGAACCACATAATCTGTAGGTTCGCATATCCTTGCCTCGTCACTTGGGAAATACCTTGCGGCTTCTTCAATACTCAATAGGAATAACTTGTCTTTAGTATCATTTCCTGGTTCTATTTTAGGGTACGCTGGATTCCTTTCTGCCGCAACACCCGACAAAGCAATCCTCTCTTGCTCCTCTTTGTCAAAAGCATTCTCTAAGAAATACCCATTCAGCCACTTTCTCAAAGAACATGTTTCCCACGTAACATTTTTATCCTCTGTATTATACGGCTGGTAGTCTATGCCATACCGACTGATGAGAAGAGCCATATTATCTTGCACATCCAAGACATACCATTCAATGGGTTCTTTGTCTTTATCATCTGTTTTATACCAATGTCCAAAATGAAGGATACTTCCTCTTTGAACTTTATCCTCTTTTTTACTCACAGGAATGGCACTGCCATAGGATTCCACCTTATTGAACAAAAATTCAAGTATATGAAGATTACAGAGATTAGGGATATCTGATTCGAGATCTTTTGCGAATAGAACGTTCGATATGGACTCTTGCTTTCCGATTTGAATAACTTGATCGCTGGTTAAAGATAACTTGTTTCCTTTTATCTTCCCCTCAGAGTCAATTAAGAAGAGATCGGATTCAGCGAATGATTTGTTTTTTATGACAGCTGTATAGAATGGCTGTGGGTCTGCATTGCTCACATTTAAGAATTCTGGGCGGTATTTTCTAAAGAGAACCGTCCTAGCCCTTGGATCCTTAGCGTTGAGTTTCTGTACTTTATCTGGAAACTTGTATTTTAACAACAGAATATAGAAATAGAGAAGACGCGCTTTCTCTGGATAGCCATCAAGCTCATACTTATTCAAGTAGTAGAATGAAGAGCAGATGCCTTTCATTTCACGTGGGGTAAGACTGAATTGTTGACAAAGGTCGTAATACTGTGAGTAATCCTCAGGTAATTCATATTCCTTGGCGAAGGTGTCAAATAGCTTTTCCTCGTTTCCTTTTGGCAACATTGAGTTATAGTCAAAGAATCTCTCGAGATATCCAATCGCATCGAAGTCTTGACCATACACGGTCTTTACGCAATGCTGTAGCTCCGCAATGTCAAGCGAAAAGATGAACACTAGACCTTTGATGTTAAACAGATGCTTGACTACTTCTAGGAGTTGTATGGCAAAAGTTGGCTTGCATCGATCCAACTCATCCACAATGACAACAACCTTCTTTTGGCTCTTCTTTCTGATGCATTTCTGGAGTATGTCTTGGATCGCAAAGATCCTTTCCTCAAGGGAAAGATTGACATCGGATAGCATCTGATCTTTCTTTTGAATATTTGCCTTGATATTGTCAACGATGGCTCTGGCTTCTTTTGGTAATATCGTTCTCTTGGAAGACTCTGATAACAAGCCTGTCACTGTTTCTACCGCCACCTCGTAGTTAGATTTATGCAATAACTTCAGATAGCCATTAAACTGTTCCGAAGCATCATTAAACTCATCCGTTCCTTTGATACAGACTGTTTCTATTAACATTCGTGAAAAGGGGATCATTGGATCATCATAGAAATCGTGTTTCCATGCGTCAAACTTTACAACCTCGTCTTTTTCGAACTTGTATTTTTCAATCGTTTTTTCCTCATCACCTTTGTCAATGATTTTACCTTCATCATCAAGCAGAAGGTTCTTCAAAAGATCCACAAACGTCGTCTTGCCCGTTCCCCATGACCCCGAGATAGCCATGATGAAAGCAGCGTTATCTAAGTGATGAAGCCTGCCTGTGTAGTTAGGATTGGCAGTTGATTCCACCTCGGTAACTTGCTCTGTTTTCTTTAGATGGAAGTTTTCCCGTGATGGTAACAGCCCGTCTTTTACATCCAGTAAAATAGCAGGAATCGTTATCTCTCCCGTAATGATCTCCCCTAGATCTATCGTTTCGTACAGTACTTCATATCTTTTCTTCGGGATCCTGGGGGAGTAGTCCGCAATGATCTTGCATAGTGTCATAGCGTAATCTCCACGATCCAAGTCATCTCCCATTAGAATCACATGTTTCTTCGAACTGTTGCTCATGACGCACCTCCACATGCATGTATCATTATATCAGAAGATACAATGTATTTGCATAATGAAAAGGAGCTTTCGCTCCTTTTCTTTTAGTATTGCATGATACCGGTTATTTCATCAAAGAAGTGTGTTTGTTCTCCAATGGTGTGTTTGCCTTTGTACATTGCACCGGTCCAGGTATCGTAGTAGTATACGCCATTGTCGTCAGCGTACCATCCTTTGATCATTTGACCGTATTTGTCGTAGCGAACCCATTTGCCATCTGTGGAACCTTTGGGTTCGTCCTGGAAGATGTATGGCATCCAGACTTCTTTCTCTATGGCTGCTGCGCCATCGTAGATGGCATCTAGCCAATACCATGCGTCTGATTC
>OMYM01000371.1 GCA_900315225.1 uncultured Erysipelotrichaceae bacterium
ACATTGAAGCGGAATTCCCTGATGATTTGGATAATGGAGAAGATAACCATTGACCATAATATACAAAGCCCAATAATAAAAAATTTTTCCTCAAATCCTTGGCGGTTTGAGGGTAAAAACCTATCTTTGCATCTCAGTAATTTGAACACAGAATTTTAAATTCGTCAATGCGCCTATGAAGATAATGACTACTAGCGACTGGCATCTCGGCAATATGTTCCATGGGAACGATCGGTTGCCAGAACACAAACATTTCCTGACGTGGTTGCTCTCTCAGATTGATGAGCAGCAGCCCGATGCACTTCTGATAGCAGGCGATGTTTTTGACAATGGGAATCCTTCTGCCGCTTCCCAGTCTCTTTACTATAGTTTCCTCGCTGATGCCAGTGAGAAATGCCCCACGATGAAGATCATCATCATTGCTGGCAACCACGACTCTGCCTACAGACTCGAAGCCCCTCGCGCCTTACTCACCCGTCATCATGTTGAAGTGAGAGGTGTTGTCAACCGTACATGGGTACAAGAGGGAGACAAAGGCGACTGGGTGACCAACTATGACGATCTGATGATACCTGTCAAAAATAGCGAAGGTGATGAAATCATTGTTTTGGCAGTTCCTTATCTGCGTAATGATATTATTCACAACACTAGTTATTCTAAAGGAGTCATGACTTTCCTACAGGAACTCACGTCAAAGGCCCGGGAGAAGTATCCTGAAAAACCTTTGGTTATGATGGCCCATATGTATGCCAAGGGTGCTGATATAGCCCCAAAAGATGCCAGCGAGAAAATCATTATCGGTGGAGTAGAGGAGGTGAGTATGGAAGGTTGGACCGACCATCCCGATTATATGACCTGTGGTCACATCCATAAGCGACAGCATATCTGGAACACCGATTGGGCTCGTTATAGCGGCAGTGTGTTACCCATGTCGTTCGCAGAGGTTGACTATCGTCATGGTGTCGATCTGGTAACCATCCAATCAGATGGAAGTCATCAGGTAGCATTCTTAGAATATAGACCTCAGCACCACCTGGTCATCCTGCCAAAGGATGATGAAGCGCTTACACCGAAAAAGTTGATGAAGTTGATTGATTCGGAACTTGACGAAAGGACTGACGGGAAACTTGATGATCAATATGTATACGTTATGCTGAAGGTGAAACTCGAAAAAGTCAACAACGATGATTTGGCGGCTCTTGAGGAAAAGGTTAACAGCAAGAACGCTGTTCTCAGCAGAATACAAAGAATCGTCCCAGAACTTGACGTGACAACCATCTCTGGCACCGAGCAGATTCATAGTGTCGATGATATCATCAACCGCAATCCTCTCGATACACTTAAAGAGGCATACGCAGTCAAATATAAAGTGGAGATGAGTGAGCATCAGGAGCAGATGCTCAAGGAATTACTACAATCAATAACCTCAGACTCAGATAACGCATGAAGATCATTCAACTGGAAATTCTCAATCTTGCCTCACTCGATCGTCAGGGAGGTGAAGTCATCAACTTTGAAGAAGGGGCACTCGGCGACAGCAACATTTTCAGCATCGTAGGCCCTACAGGAAGTGGCAAGTCTACACTGCTCGATGCCATCTGTCTGGCTCTCTACAATCGTGCACCTCGCTATCCCAAGAAACCCGGAGAGCGCAAACAAGGCATTGTGATTTACGGTCAGCCAGAGGATGGTGAAAACAACCGTCCCGCTCCTACGGATAGTGTCAATATCCTTACCCGGGGCAAAAAGTCTGGTTACAGCAAACTCACCTTCAAAGCCAACAATGGAAATATCTATCGAGCCGAGTGGCATGTGAGATTCAAGAGCAAGGCTTACGATAAACCAGAAACACATCTCTATCTGTTGACTCAGGAGAATGGACTGCCTAAAGAAGAGATAGTCGATTGGAATGAACTTCCAAATATTATCGGCCTTGACTATGAGCAGTTCCTGCGTACGGTACTCATAGCCCAAGGCACATTCGCCAACTTCCTGACAGCCAAAGAAGATGAGCGATTCCAGCTGCTTGAGAAACTCATTGGCTGTGAAGATTTATATGTCAATATAGTACAGAAAATCAAAGAAGAGAGAGACAATGCGACGAAAGCTTTCAACGAAATAAATGCCAACTTTGCGGCCAATGAGGAAGTCTTGATTCCGGATGAAGAACTTCAGGCTTTAGAGAAGCGCATCGCTGAACTGGAGGAAGAAGACAAAAAGGTGAAATCAGAACTCAGTAAGATTGCTGAGTCTTTGGGGTGGTTTGCCACAGAGGCCACATATCTTGAGAATATAGCAAACAATGAGTCCGCTCTCAAACTGGCTCAACAGAATCTGGAGGCGATCAAAGATGAAATCGTCAGCCTCAATCTGCATGATACCACTCTTCCTGCCGTCAGTCTTTATAAGGACATCCGGGAAACCCAGAAGAATATAGAAGAACAAGATAGGCAATTGAAGGCCCTCAACGTGGAGATTGAAGAAAAGGGGAGGATAATTGGCGAGGAGAATAAAAAGCTTGAGTCGCTCAAGACTTCAGCTGCCAATGCTTCCCATAAACATGAAGAGCAGAAACCCCATATCAATAAGGCACGAACGCTTAAGGGTGAACTAACAACAGCCAATCGTACATTAGAAGAAAAAGAAAGTATCAAGAAAGAAGCCGAAGAAGCCCTTAAAAAGGCAAAGAAAGCCTTTGATGACAATGATGCAGCTATCAAAAAGGCAGAAAAAGAATATCAAGAAGCTCAAACAGCCTTTGATACGCTGAAGAAAGCCATAAATGTAGAGAATAAGAAAAAGGAAGAGGCAGTCAATCAGGCTACAACTGCCTATAAAGCCGAAGTGTTAAAACTCCAAGGACTCGACGCAGAAACACTTCAAAATGCAGATAGGAAGTCTAATCAGAAGAAAACTGATATGGCAGAAGCCATTCGTATTCGCCAAAGCATCAAAAACTGTACAAGAGACCTTGACAACAAGAACCGAGAAATCCAACAACTCACGAAACGCAACAAAGCTATTGATGAGGAGATCTCTGCGCTCAACATAGAACCTCTGAAAAAAGAAATAGAAACACTCCAGAAGTCATATACGCTGATGACCAGTGAGAACTGGTCTCAGCATCGTGCCGACCTCGATGACGGGAAACCATGTCCACTTTGTGGATCCACGCATCATCCCTATAAAAACAACGAGTCATTTGCGCC
The DNA here is from genome assembly GCA_900315225.1 of uncultured Erysipelotrichaceae bacterium. Taxonomy (GTDB): domain Bacteria; phylum Bacillota_I; class Bacilli_A; order Erysipelotrichales; family Erysipelotrichaceae; genus Bulleidia. The sequence continues at coordinate 3,210 of OMYM01000371.1, forward strand.
TGTTGTCACAGACATGAAGAAACTCATCAATGAGAAACAAAAGATATTGGGAGAACAAGAACAGATGAGTAAAGACTTATCTGATGAGAAGAATCGCAATGCTGGCACCATCGCGGCCAATCATAAGCAAGTAGAAACTTTGAATAGTGAGTTGAAAAAACAAAGTGATAACTGGAAAACTATCCATGCCCAATATCCCGATTGGCCAGAAGACGAAGAAAAACTCCAAGCGATGAAGCCTAATATAGAAACTGATGCAGAAAGGGCTGGTCAACAGTTGAAAGATTACAATAAACTAACCCAAAATATTGAAAATCTGCGCCGTAAAAAAGAAACTGAAGAAAAGTCGCAACAGGCTTATAAGGAGCAGTCGGAAAAAGATCTCAAGCAGGCTGAGACCAAGATTACCGATGCAAATACGACACTGCAAACTGAAAAGGGGAAGACAACAAATCTGACAGCTCAGTTTAAGGAGAAAGAACAAGCACTTACCACTGCCGAACAAGCGTTAACGGAGGCCAAGGCAAAAGTAACAACAAAGACAGACGCCCTTAAGGCAGAGATTGGTGACAACGACCCAGACACCTTTGAGCAACAGCTACAGAATGCAAAGGAAAAAGCCGATAAGGCTGTCACTAAACAGACCGGGAAGATTGCCGACCTCGAAAAAGAGAAAAAAGGAGTTCAAGGACAAGTAGAAGCCACAGAAAAGATCAAAAAGGCAGAAAAAGATAAGCTCGCTAGAACCGAACCTGAGTTAAAAACATGGCTTGATGATTATAATGCTGAGGCTAGCCATCAGCAGAAGTTGACCATCGACGATATTACCCGTCTTAGCGAGTCGACAGTCGATTGGGAAACCATACGCCAAAAGCAGGGGGAACTAACAAAAGTAGTTACCAAAGCTCAGACCACCTATGATAACGAAAAGGCCAATCACAAAAACCATCAGGAGAAAAAACCTCTTGATGACAAAGAGACATTGGAGGCTCGTAAAGTCGAATTAGAGCAAAAATCAAATACCGAGTTGGTAGATTGCCAGGCACGTAAGAAACGTCATGACGATGCCAAGGCGAAAATGGGCACACTCGTTGCAGAGATTCAGACAAAGCGTCAGCAAAAGGATGAATGGGAAGAGATTGCCAATGCCATCGGCGGTGAAGGCAAGACACTCCGCAAGATAGCCCAGTGCTATACGCTTCGTTTCCTGATTGCCCATGCCAATGTGGAGATACGAAAGTTTAATAGCCGCTATGAGTTGCAGCAAGTCAAGAACTCTCTTGGCATTCGTGTCATTGATCACGATCGCGCTGATGATGTACGCGACACCACATCACTCTCTGGAGGTGAGACCTTCATCGTCTCTTTAGGCTTGGCCTTAGGCCTCTCAGCCCTTTCGTCAAGAAACATCTCTTTCGAGAATCTGTTCATTGACGAAGGCTTTGGTACCCTCGATCATGATACCCTTGAGACGGTTATCAACTCTCTCGCCATGTTGCAGTCATCCCAGGGCAAGAAGGTCGGCGTCATCAGTCACACCGATACCATGTCGCGTATCACCACCCAGATCCGTGTCATTCGTAATGGTTCATCAGGCAGCAGCCATATCGAAATATATCCATAGGTCAGCATCAAAAAATTGAAAAAAGATAAGGAATAGTAGGTTTTACCTACTTATTCCTTATACGTATTTTTAAGGGTATTGCCGATAAAATTTCTTCGATTTTTATTTGTTTAT
>OMYM01000237.1 GCA_900315225.1 uncultured Erysipelotrichaceae bacterium
TAGCTGGAATTCTGCATTGTCTGCCTGCTGTTATATGCGGAAGCCTTGTAGAAATCTGTTCCAGATTTCTGAGGCTTCTGGTATAGCCACCGTTAAACTCATTTGATCAAAAAAATTGGAGGAAATCATGAAATTTTTGAAAAATGGAATGACCATACTCATGGTTATCGTATTATGCATGACATGTTCATTGCCAGCAACCGCTGAAGAAAGCATAATGAATGGCTTTGGAAATCCCACCCCTGAGGATCTGGAAGAAAACGATAGAATCATTACCTTGAAGGAAAGGGAGTCTCGCAACAATGATATTAATGAAATCGTATATACTAATATAATGCTACCTGTGCCATACTATGCACAAGAATACAGTTATTATTGTGCCCCAGCATGCGTACAAATGGTTATTAAATATTTGACGGGAACGTATTATTCACAATCAATATTGGCTTCACTTTTAGGCACTACAACTTCTGGCACATATGTCTATATGGTGGCTCAAGTATTAAACAACCTCAAAACAAATGATGGCTATTATTATGGCTATAACACAATATACCAAAAAGACATTATATACGCTTTCCGTTATGCGATATCCAGAGGATATCCCGTTATTCCGAATGTTTTGACAACAACTTTAAATAATTTATATTCATTGAATAATCTTTCGCCATCTGGTCACTATATTGTTGTCAAAGGGTACAACTACGCTGAAGATAATGGGGGAAACATCACCAGGTACTATGGCGAAAACCCCATGACTCCCCAATGGCATAATTTCACCTATCTTGAACCATTCGATTTATTTGGATTTGGTGGATCCTACACCATTCCGTCCAGCCAAATGAATTCCGCAATCGCTGCGAACACAGGATATTTTATTTGGTGACACAAAGAGGAAATAATGAAAACCTTACTCATTGCCATGCTTGTCATTGCGCTTTCTTCATGCACCCTCAATCCGTCAATCGCAGGAACCAGTGAACCTGAAGGTACAACAGAATCTTTAGCAAGCAATGTTCCTGAAAAACGGGTAAAGACAATGGATCGGTTAAAACCAGTGAATGACTTTGAAATCAGTCTTGAGCGAGGGAACTTGCTGATGCTTAGAGATGTCGATGATGAAAATGCCTATTTCGAAGTGCAAAGGGTTTACCACCTTGGGGCAAACACAATCGCTGGATCCCGCGAAGTCATTGTCGCAAACCTTGATACAGGCAAGACAACAAGCCTGTCCCATGAAGAAGAGCAAGACCGGGGAGGTTTTGCTTGCTACGCATATGTCAATGGCAGGGAATACTATATCTCCTATCCCTTTGAATATTATGATGTGTGGGATCACCAAACACCCGTCCCTTATGAACTGCGCATGAAAACCAGTGAAGGAATCGAGATACTTGATACAGGAGAACTGATTAACGCAATGAATCCAGTGGTGTTCAGCAGATACGGGACAGATCTTTACTATTTTTGGAACGAACTGCATCTTGACGGAAATGTCAAGCGCTATAAGAAAGAACTCAGGAAGCTAGATACATTGACGAACGAAATAACATGTCTCAAGCGATATGAATACGACGCTCCTGCCTCCATTGACGATCCCCTGGCTCAGGAACTTCCTGATTTGAAATTCATGAGCTATCTGCCAATGTGCGGCAAATACTTGACGTATGTCGAGCACGATGGAATGGCATCCATCATCCACGAATACAACATGGATACCGAGGAAACAAAAGACTACTATGTTGAAAGATATGTCCATCATTGTTTTGCGATGGATGACTACATCCTGATCGCATACAATACCTTCAAAGAAGAAAATGGATTTACTGTGGCATATACCACCCATGCCCTGTACCGCAAATCCAATGGGGGAATATCGCAGATCCATCATGCCATCAGCATGTGTTCCGTTATTGAAAACACCTTGTTTTATATCGGCGGGACACGGGATTATGTCTGTTCTTTTGAAGACCAAAGTGAATTATATTACCAGATCAATGAAAACGTCTTTGAGGAAGCATTCAATAACGGAAATAATTTTGCCTCGGCAATCGCTGGAAACGGAAACACCCTTGTCGTTCTCTTCCATGATTTGCCAAAAGCCGAGGATGATCCTAACCGTTACCATGTCTGGGCTTATCGTTTGCAAGATTAAGACGTTCCGACAATACGACCGCTTGCCTGAAACACAACATGCGGTTTTTGCCTATCTCCTGATTGTTGGGTCTGGTATAATATCATGTGGAAATAGGGGGAATCGCCAAATGATCTACCACGAAATGAAAGACATCGACATTGAAGTAGCCTGGGACCTTGTCCTTTCCCAGGCAGGAAAGCTATTCCATACATCCAAGGGTCTTCCATTCACCTATCGCCAAAAGACAAACAAGGCAGGAGAAAGACTTAGCGAGCTTGTCATTGACCGCAAGGAGAAGACCATCACAAGAAACACTGTCCTACTGGCATATGCCAATGCATTGCGAATACA
>OMYM01000585.1 GCA_900315225.1 uncultured Erysipelotrichaceae bacterium
CTAAAGAGACCTTGCAGCTTTTTGCGTCGATCATCAAAACATGTCCAATCGGGTTTTCCGACCTTCCTGTAAAGGGGCCGAATCATTCCCTTATAGAAAAGCTCTCCCTCTGCTTCCGAAATACATTTTATGTCTTCGGGATTAGCTTTAATGCGCACAGCTTTTTCACGCTCCTCTTTTACCTGTTCAGCCGAAGCCCCAGACTCAATCTTGCTATTGGGATCGGACAGAAATTTAATGATGTCCTTAGAATGGCAAGAAAGTTCATCAATCAAGCGCATTATAGCGATCATACTTCCCATCGTATTGATGTCTGCATTTTCGATGATATTCGCCACCACACGCAACCAGTTCGTCAACGCTTCCTTCCTTACTTCAGCATCAAGAACTAATGAGCACTCAAAGAACCGCGCAATCGATAGGAACCATACGCGACCTGGCTGAGTAATGGCATCCTTCCAGAACGGGCCGTCTTTGACGAAGTCTTTATCCCCCGGGACAAAACCGAACCGATCCAGCCACGAAGACTGCGATTTCCTAAACCAGACCGGCGTACAAGCTTCTATCAAATTTGAGACTTCTTCTGCTCTCGTGGCAGCAACATAATCTATCACAGACTTAATCTTAGAGAATCGCGAGAACACCTCCCTGTATCGGCCAAACGAATCGTAGACACATCGCCCCTCAAAAAAGTGATAGAAGTCGGTTGAATCGCGCAGTTCTTCAGAAAAGCCTTTGACATCATTACCTACTTGATACTCACCATCTTTCTTCAACGTAACAATATCATTGAAAACCAGTCTTCTGATGAATGCCAGATAGCGATCGTCCGCACCCGCCTGTCCTACAACACCATCATCAGGGGCCATCCAAAAGACATCGCTCCAGGATGTATCAAGTTTAACTGGAACGTCAGACCATATTGCATCCTGACCATGCCGCACCTGCTCTACTGCAAAATCAGATAACTCAGCCTTAAAATTCTCAAACGCAGTCAAAGATTTTCCGCGGGCATTCATCTTCACATATAGCCCGTTAGCATCCCCAATCCCATCTAAGGACTGGAAATAAAATGTAATTGGGCACTTTGAAGGTTCTGAAACTAGGCGTTCCCAAATGTCTGAAAACATCGCAGCGTCACAAATTCCTTTACAACACTTCTCAATGCCATCTTTACAAGAATTGGGTGCATGACAATCCCCGGACAATGTCATCAACATACCAGCAACCGTGGCATCGCAATCCCACGAATTGCGATACCATGTTTGCCGACGAATGGATTTAGTAACCCCGACACGAGCTTGGCGCATTAATTTTTCAATTTCTTCTCCGTTCGCAACAAGGCTTTCACAAAACTTTCTTGATGACAAGCGAGTATCATATGTAAAACGCTGTAATCGTTCAATGACAAGAGGATCTTTTATTTTACAAGATCGCATAGACACATACCAATGAAGGAGCCACAACGTCGTCAACCTTTGCTGTCCATCAATTGGAGTAACAAGCAAAAGCTTTGAATCATCCGCGTTTTTCTCCTCCGTTCCATAAACAAAATCCAGCTTTACATGCTGCTGATCAGGCTTTTTACCCGGCATCAACGTATTAAATACCGACTCAAGGAACCGCTCACGAAGATAATGCAACCCCTTGCGCCCCTGTGCATAGTCGCGTTGCATCATTGGAATCTTTATCCTTGCCGACCCTAACCAATCCCATAACGATAGTTCCTCTCCAGAACGCGAATTGGCAATGTTGTTCATTACTTCTCCTCCTTCACTTTGTTGTCAAAATAGTGCTTAAACACTAATTCCATATCACAACGATAACATTCAGCATCTCTCTTGTCCCATTCCAGGAATCTGATGTCTGAATCTGGTGTATATGTCTTAAGGAACACATTTCGTGTACAAATCGGGACAAACGCACCTGGCAACGGCTTATCTTCCCATTTCTTACGATCCGTACTCCATACCTTGCGAAACCCCTTCGCCCGGGCAATAATAAAATTGCGTTTAGCAGGGAACAAAGCATTACCATAAGACCGATTCGTGCCACTATCCAGCAACGCAAAATTCCACAAGCGATTCTTGTCATCCCCATCTAACGAATCGCCAGCCACCTCAACCGCATGAACCTTATCACAGATCGATTTCTTAAGTCGATCAAACTCTCCATCCTCAATCTTCTTCTCACCCTTCTCTATAAATGCGCTGATTTTTGCTGTCAAGTCTTTATCGGATGCTACCAACAACATATTACCCACAAGCCATGCACGCTGATCATCATACTCAGTCAACTGATTATCGGTGTTTGATGCGATATGTTCGACATCCCATCCCTTTTCCTTCCTGTAGAGATGGAACGGAAAACGTTCAAAAGCAGACATTGCGTAACTCTTCTCGCTCTCCTCATTCTGCTTGATAATTGTCATGATATTATGGAAGAGGAGAATAGGCCTACACTGGGTCTTAGGGCACTCCGTTTTACCATCTGCACCTATCCTGTCATAAACCTTGTCGAAATCGATAACAGCATTTCTATTCGTGATTCCAAGCATCGCATCAATGCGTGACTCAAGCTCTTTCATAAACATCCGCTTATTGGAGGACGGCTTAGTCCAAAGTTGCAATAAATCGAGAAAGAGTTTTTCTCGCTTATCGGATTGGCACTCAATCGACAGGAAACCGACATAATGGTATAGTTTCAAGTTTGAATACCACTCCTCCAACGCATCAAAATACCGCTGGATGATGTTCCAGGTTTTTCTAACCTCATTATGCCATTTCGCAGGAGTATCAACCTTTTCAAATGCAATGCTCAAATACCGAAAATTGCAGA
>OMYM01000210.1 GCA_900315225.1 uncultured Erysipelotrichaceae bacterium
ACAAAGGCTTGGCTTCAGCCGTTGCCGATCTGCATGCTGGATTCATGGCGGTTGGCGGATCTACGTCCATTGGCAGAGGAATTTTCAAGGTGACTTCGATCAATGGTAAGCCATTTGAAGGAAAACCTGAAGATCTATATCAAATCATCATTGAGACGCTGAGGTCGTAGGAGGTTGCTGGATGATTGACATGAATATGCTTTTACACAAAACAGAAGACATGGAAGATAGTTATGTGATTGCAAGCGGTGTCGACCGGCTGATTGTGGATCGTTGGCCATTGCAACGATACCAAGCGAAAGATCTGGACTTTACCAAGCTCCTTGAAATCAGGATCTTCAATCAAGAAAAAGAGATCAAATGGTTCAGACCAGATATCTCGGTGAATGACTTTACCGAGAGGATGATGAATGATTCTGGCGATACATTCAGCGAATGGCAATATCTTTCTATTGATACAACAGACATCAAGCCTGAAGGAAATGGCAATGTCGTACAATCTACAACTGGTGTAAAATACTATTTGCCGATTGAAAAGATCACCAAGCATACAGCCATAAAGATTTGTTGCGAGATTAGCTATTACTCCTCTGGCAAAGCATATGTATCTGATTTTCGGTGCGTAGCCTTCGGGGATTGGCAAAAGGAGAATGAAAATGGGAAAAAAGAATGATAAAAATCGAGGCTTTATTGAGGAGGAGAGATTCATCAATCCATATCATTTTTCTCCTTTAGGCGAGATCCATCGAAAGCCAGTTGAAGCTTGGGAAGACCCTAAAGACTCCCATACTGGTGTCATCCACTGCAGCTTAACCACGAGAACACCATTGATCATCCCAGATAAAGGAATCCCTTCAGCTAGCAATCATGATCATAAAGAATACCCATTCATGAAGATTGATGATACCTATATGATTCCGGCAAGTTCCTTGCGCGGTCCCATCAGAAGCATGTATGAGGCGATGACCGATTCATGCTTCTCGACAATCCAGAACAACCAGCTGATCACAAACAGAACGAAGACACCCTATGTGCCTGGCTTAGTCTATAAGAATGGAGATACATACGAACTATTTCCAGCAGAAAGATATCTGATTGTGATGGAGGGAAAAGTTTATAGATGGATTGATCCAAAAGGTGCAAACCTCTTCAATCGTGATTCGGTTGAGCTTCATCATGGAAGCAAGGTATACTTCAGGAAATCAAATAATGGTCATAAAAAACTTTATTATGTACAAGAGTATGAGATTTCGACAGAAGGTAGTTCATGCCCCGATGGATATAACGAAGGATATTTATATTGTGGAGAATCCTTCAGCAGAAAACACTTCGAGAGTATTTTTCATTTGAAGGACGGTGGACCATTAGAAATCGAAAGTGAGAAGGTGAAAAGTGCAATTGACCATCTGGGAATTATCAAAGATCTATACAATGATCCAGCCATAAATCTCAATCAGAAAAAGGGTCATCAGGGTTATCGACATATCAAGTCCCTTGCGCCAAGGGACGGTGAATTCTTCCCAATCTGGTATTTAGAGTCTAATGGTCAGCTGTATTTTTCTTTGGCGCAGGTTGGTCGCATGGTTTACAATACAACGATGAATGAAGTGATCAAAGATTTTGATGCCTGTCAAAGCCGCAATGCAGTTTGTCCTGCTTGCGCGTTGTTTGGAATGAAGAATGCGGAAGAAGGCAATGGGGTCGGCAGCCATATCCGATTCTACGATGCAAGGCTTGTGGCAGGCAAAAATGCCAGCGAAGAAATAAATGAACTGGCTACGCCAAAACCCTCTTACCTTCCGTTTTATTTGAAGGGCGAAGGCTATAAAAGTCTATCTGGTTATGATGGAAAAAATGTTGAAATCGCTGGAAGAAAGCAATATTTTCACCATCAGCCAAAAGAAAATGTCTATAAAAACACTGGTTTGTTAAACGAGAGAAACGCCAAGATGGAGATGATCCAAAATGCTCTATTCTCCTTTGATGTGTATTTTGATTGCATTACGAAAGAACAGCTGGATGATTTGATCTGGATGCTATGCCTGGGCGAAAACAACGCTGAATCAGCGCGATTCCTTAAAATTGGGCATGGCAAGCCATTTGGCTTCGGTAGCGTCAAGATCATGATTGATGGCATTGAAGAAAGAAATCTTCAAGAAGGCTATCAAGTGACAAGATATGCTGGTGAAACATTATCAAGACTGATCCAGGATATTTTCAATCATCGCCAAATAGAGCAACAAGCGACATTGAAACACTTGAAAAGATTCATTGATTTCGGCGGTGCAGGAGAAAAGGAAGATGTTCCCGTTAGATACCCGTATGCAATACAACCTGAGAATCCTCGAAATTATAAAGAGAATTCATATGCATCCCACCAATGGTTCTCTTATAACTTCAAGATGGGTTCTAAAAACTCAAATACGCGAACACTACCTTCTCTTGATCAGCAAGACATCAGCTTGCCTGCCTACAAACCCAAACTTGTAGACAAGTCCAACAAAAATGAAAGAAATAACAATCACAGAATAGACAATATACAAAGAGGAAAGAAAAAATGAAGAAAAAAGTATTCATATCCTTTTTAGGAATAACAGCATATTGGCAAGGAAATTACTGCTTTGATTTAGAACACATTGAAAAAGAACAGAATGTTGAGTATTTCGGTCAAGTTCCACTGATTGGAAGATTGATGGATCATACTGATGGCGAAATCGTGAACATCAGCTTCTTTGTGACACCAGAGGTTATAAAAGGAGAAATAACGCCTGAAATTGTCGAAAATTATGGTGATGTTAGAGATAAGCATCCGAAGAAACCAAACAATTATGAGTTTTTGAAGAGGCGATTAACAGATTTATATCCATGTATTGAAAATTCTATTCAGCCTATCAGCATGGAAATGAATGAATCAGGAATGGAGCTATATCCTAAAATCGTAGATAAGATTCTATCTAGGTTTCTTCCTGATGATGAAGTGGAACTTTATATTGATTCAACCAACTGCATGAGAAGCGTTCCATTATCAATGTTTACCGTATTGAATGTCATCGAAAAAGCATATAGCAATGTCAATGTGAAGGGGATTTATTATTGGAAAGACCAGTCAAAAAAAACATCGACAGGCAAGGAGATCTACACAATTGAAGATCTTGTCCGCACATTCAATGACAACAGGCTTGCAGAAGAACTTGACCATTTTCAGCGAACGATGCACATTACCCAGTATATTACACAGGATGAAGAAACCGATACGACAGACATCAAAGGCTTGAAAGCAATTTTGAAAAAATTAGAAATAGCCATGCAATATGTGAATATCATGGATCTGGTCATTTATTCTAGACAACTGCTTTCTGTAACAGACAAGATCATCAATGCTTCAGATACTGGAATTATCCTGAAAACATATCTCAAGTCTTTGCAACAAACGTACTCCAGTTATATGGATAATGATAACGTTAATATGGCGATTAATATCGCAAAAGGTTTGTATAAAGCTGGACAGATTCAGATTGGCGTGACATTTCTGGAGGCGATCTATAACCAAATTCTGCGCGAAGCGATGAAAAAGAATCTCAGCAACGATGATAAAAAAACATTTGATGAACTCTCAGAGAACAAAATGTATAAACTTGAAAAATACTGTGAACTTGCATTATGTTTAAGGAAAGGAATAGCATCAATAAAAATTAACGATGAATACAACAAACTCAAATATGATTCAAACGCAGAACGTGATTTATATAGAGAAATCAAGAGGAAGCTGGATAATCTTAGAGGTCGAAATCATAATGTGTGTGATCAAAGGATTAATGGCTTGCATCAAAATGTAGGGGGAATTATCTATAATTACCTTAATTACAGAAATGCAATTAACCATGGCGATGGAAAAAAGTCAACGAATCAAGATGAACTCGTCAATTCATTTATCGTTGTTTTGAAGCATATGTATGACTTGTTCTATCTCAATGCTTGATTGGCAACATGTATCAAAGGCTATCATGTAACATTCAGGATATAAATTCCCAATTGCAAACGGGCTTTTGGGCACACAGTAAACAATTGGTTTTAAGCGATTCATGACGTTTAGACATGCCTGGATTGGATGTCTGGATTCCCAACCCTTTCAGGATTGCCGCGGCAGAAGCTTATAAATGGGGCGAAAATCCCCGTATGCAATGGGCATTTTTCAGGATAATGGATATGTACAGCGTTTTACAAGCTTGATATTGTTCTGAAAGAGTTGATAAAAACAATAATTTTTGATGTATGCGTTTTACGTTGGTCAATGAAGAAATATGAATTAGGTGGTTCTGTAAAAGGTATAGCATTTTGAAAATGATGAAGAGAAGCAAGAAAAAGAGGTACGAACGTGAAGATCAGATGGATTGAATATGAAAATTTAACAACTGGATTGATGATCGAACGCATTCAGTTTTACGATGATGTAACGTTACTTGTTGGGTTGACAGGTGCTGGCAAAACGCAAATATTACATGCTATTTATTACTCTTTGTTGATTGTCAGAAGCAACTTCATTCCGCAACCATGTCACGCAGTGTTGGGGCTGGAAATCGGCGATGATCTGTTTGAATGGTCATATAGAATAGAGAGGAATACAAGCACAGATATTCTTTTGGATGAAACGGATGAATGCATTTTCACATATGAAAAGCTGACGAAAAATAATGTGCTGATATATGAGAGAAATGGTTCAGATGTAAAAGTTGAAGGCTATGAACGTGTTCCGCAGCCAAAGTATGATGAAAGCTTATTGGTTCAATATTCTGATGATAAACAATTCAAATCGCTAACTGCAGAACTCAGAAAAATCTATTCAATTGACATGGAGATAGAAATCCGTGGCAGAATCGGTAGTGATAGCTTTAATGCGATGAAGTCAAGAGTTTTATCGGTAATAAAGAATGGAGAAGTAAGAGATTTCAAGCGATATAGCCATTTGCCTGTTGTGCTTAAACTTTATATAGCGAAAAGGCATTTTAATGAATTGTTCACGGAAATCTTTGACAATGTGAAAGAATTATTTATGGAGATCGAGGACTTCGATGTTATAGAAGATAAAATTTCAGAAACATATCAAGTGTGCATGACGGTGAATGGAAAGAAACTCATGCAAAATGATATTTCTAATGGAATGCTTAAAACTATTTACTATGTTGTAGAATTACTTACGATGTCGGAAAACTCTGTTGCTTTGATTGATGAATTTGAAAATGGTCTTGGTGTAAATTGCATTGATGTACTATGTGACTTGCTTCTCTCAAAGAGGGATGATCTACAGTTTATCATTACAAGTCACCACCCAAAAATTATCAACACCATCGAGATGGAAAGGTGGAAAATTATTGACCGTAATACCAGTACAGTGATGAATTCGGACTATCGCGAATATGGAATAGGCAACAGTCAGCACGATGCATATTTCAATTTAATCAATCGGTGGGAATATGAGGGGAAGATTTGATGAATTATTACTTTCTGCTGGAAGATGAAAAGTCATTGTTGAAAGTTATACCGCATTGGTTGAAGTTTTTGGGGTTCCAGTGCACAAGAGTTCCCGATATTACCCGCATGGAAGAAAATAATTATGTCCTTCAAAGTGGGCAAGGAGTTACACAGCTTATAACAAAAGCTTTGTTTGATACAATAGACACAATTCTTGCAAGTTCTAAGCGCGTTGACAAGCTAGTCGTATTATTGATGCTGAATCAAAATCTGTTGAACAGAGGAGAATGGAAGTGGAAAGAAAAATCAGTGAGAACTATAATGTTGCAGAGCTATCTTTTGATATTATTGTTATTGTATGCAATCGCTGCTTCGAAACATGGCTTTTGGGAAAGCCTGGTCTATACCCAAAAAACGTTTCGGAAGATTCTTTCTTCTATAATTATTTTCGGCATTATGATGTAAGCCAAGATGATCCTGAATTGATGCTGGTTCCTGAGTGGTCAGATGAAACTGTTGCGAGGTATCACTTTCATTATTTTCATGAGCTGATGAGATATAATGGCTTGAAATACACAAAGAAGAAGCCAGATAGTGTTGCCACACAGGATTATTTTGAAGGCTTGCGTTGGCGATGCGCACATACTGATCATATCTCCTCGTTTCGAAGTTTCATTGAATTTATCGAAAATGAATTGAGGTGATCTATAACAAAATTCTGCGCGAAACAATGAAAAAAATCTTAGCAACGATGATAAGAAAATGAGTTTTCTGCACTCTTCGTGGGTGCCAAATGAAACAAACACGGGCTTTATGCCGCGAAAGTCGATTGACAATGGGCACCCCCCATTGTGCACTGTTGGCAAAGGTATTGCCAAGGGGTATTATTATTGCCAACGCCTTTGCATCCCCTGGTCAAGGGGTGCATTATCCCTTTGTCAATCGAACCGTGGAATAAACCCAGTTCTGAGGAGCAAAAAAAATATTGTCTTAAAAATTTCAAGGTATTTCATCAGTCTTCGCGCGTATGATCGATTTTTCAAGATTTTAGCCGCACATGCCACCTTATCCGTGTGGCGCGGCATGCCCAACAAATGATTTGGCGATGAATGCATAAAAAAATGGACGCAAAGCCCCTGCCGATGATTGCTGTTTTTATTCTAAGCTTGCAGATTTACAATGTCAATGGATTTGTTGTGCTCTTCTCGGGCATGGATTGCCATGCTCGCCTTGCCCTGGCTTCCATCGTGCCAGGGCATCTCAGTATGCAAGCCTGTGGAACGACTTCCCCCTGCCTATCATCTCCTTCTCCTCCTCCGTCAGCACACGGTCTGTGAACTTGATCAGGATGAGTCTTGCCGCGTCTTTGATCATGTACTTTATGGCAACGATCTTGCCGTCGAACCTCATGAACAGCCCCATGAGCATGAGCGCGAGCATCTTCAGGAGAAGATGGACCTTCATCGCGTTGTAGTCCCCGC
>OMYM01000288.1 GCA_900315225.1 uncultured Erysipelotrichaceae bacterium
AGTGCGTCTGAAAAATGCCTTGGAGAAAGCTCAGGATGATATTAAGGATTACCAAGCAATCATTGAAGAATTGAATTAGAAATTTGATCATTTCGTTAGTGACCCTTCCCTTCAACAACAAAACAGCATGCCCCCTAGGGCATGCTGTATGTGTTTTTACTATCTCTTTGTAACGTCTCTTTGCTGGTTGATCTGCAGGAGTTTGTCGGTCAATTGGTTCTCGATTCTCCTGAGTTCCATCTCGGCTTGTTCACGCTTCTCATGGCCATCCCTTTGTATTTCAAGGACTTCATCCAGAGTGGAAATGAGCTGTTCGCTTGTATGCTGGAGTGTCTCGATGTCAACGATGCCTCTTTCACTCTCGCGTGCCGTTTCAAGGGTGGCTTGGTGGAGTGTTTCGGCGTTCTTCTTGAGCAATTCGTTGGTCATGTTGGTGACGGCTCTTTGGGCATCCAATGCTTCCTTGGAATGGGAGATGCCAAGGGACAGGACGATCTGGTTCTTCCATAGCGGGATTGTGTTAGCAATGGTGGATTGGATCTTTTCTGTCATCAGGGTGTCGTTGTTTTGGACAAGCCTGATTTGCGGTCCCATCTGGATGGAGATTTGCCTTGTCAGTTCAAGGTCATATAGTTTCTTTTCAAATCTGACGCATGCCTGTTCAAGGTCGTTGGCTGCCTGGGCATCTTCTGGAAGTCCAGTCTTCTTTGCCTTGGCGATGGCAGCGGGAAGTTCATTGGCGCGGACATCCGCCAGCTTTCTCTTGCCTGCCAAGATGTACATGGCGAGTTCTTTTGTGTTCTGGGCGTTTCTTTCGTACAGTTCGTCCAAAAGGGCAATGTCTTTCAACAATGTGATCTGGTGCTGTTCAAGGACATCGGCGATCTTGTCAACGTTGGCTTCCGCCTTGTCGTACTTGATCTTGAATGTCTCGACCTTATTCTTGCTCTTGGAGAACATGCTTCCAAGGAAACCCTTCTTCTCATCGTCCTCCTGGGTGTTTTTTAATTCGCCTACCAGATTAGCAAGGAGGTCGCCGATCTCGCCCAGATCTTTTGTCCTGACATTGGACAGAGCCGCATTGGAGAAGTCGTTGACTTTCTTCTGGGCGGCGGAACCGTACTGCAGAACGGTGTTGGATTCGGTAATATCGATCTTTTTTGAGAAATCCTCGATTGTCCTTCTTTCCGCTGCGGTCAGTTCAATCTGCTCGAGCGGATCCTTTGTCCTGGCTTCGTCTTCCTTCGCTTCCAGCTCAGCGAGCTTGGCCGCGTTTTCTTTCTCGATCTCGTCTGGTGTAAGTGTTAGCTTGATCTCATAGTCTTGCGCTGTAGCGCCCTGGGATTCACTCATGATCTTTTCTCCTTCGTATCTTAATACAGTATAGCATCATCGACCGTGATTATGCCATAAACATTCACGTTTGTTACAGACTTTCACATATGGCACGAATGCAACAATGCTAGTAGCTATTATAGTATCCCCTTGCCAATGCGGCACGGTTTCCTTCACTTGCGGCTCCTTCGAATTGGTGGACGAAGATGATCGCCGCATCCGCTGCGCCTTGTTCGCTGTCGGACACGCCATAGAGGTTGTTGAGGCATGAGCTGTATCCTGTCTGCAGCTCATGGTACATATACGCTAATTGCCCCTCGGTGGTGCTATAGTCGTAGCCATTGGAAGAACACCATGACTCAAGGTTGCTGCGGCGGCCTCCACCCCATTGGCATATGCCGTAGTAATAGTTTCCTGCCGTGGGAATGAAGTTGCTTTCCGCCCACATGTTGCCCATGATGCCACAGGCAGCGGCTTTGTTGAGACCCATGGTGTTGCGCAAGAAGTCATAGATGACATCTGGCGCAGCGCCACCATTGGCGCTGATGGCGACCTGGCGGGGTTTTTCCTTGACGGTGACGGTGTATTGGGCACTAGAGGAATTGCCGTTGTGGTCAGACGCATGAATGGAAATCGTGTAGGTTCCAGCCGTCTCTGGATCAACAGAGCCTTCGATGGTGTATTCCAAGTCGCCATCGATTGGGTCATAGGCTCGCTTGACGTTGGCTCCTTCCCATATCTCTTCGCCCGCATTGATCGTGATGTTGTCTTGGTTAAGCTCGATGATGGGCATGGTGGTATCTTTGACGGTTACGGTCTTGTCGTATGGTTTCTGTAGGTCTAGGCCAAATGCCGGGTTCTTTCCTTCAACGGTGTAGTGGAGGGTGTATTCGCCCGGTACCATGACGTTGACTTCTCCTTCGACGTTTACCTTTCCGCTGCACGATACAATCAGCCAGCTTGGCGCAAAAGACGTTCCGTATTCTACCACATCGTTGTTATTGAACCGAATGTATGTATCGGACACAAGCCTGCGGTAGGCGCTTGCCCGCATGCGCTCGATGCGCATGGAATCCTGGGCTAGGCGCGCCGCATCAACGATGGAGTTCTTGTCCTCAATGTACAAATATGTTCCAACCCCACTCGCCAACAAAGCACATCCCAAGAATGTAAATACCAGTTTCCCTGCCTTTGTCAGTTTTTTCATGCGTCCTCCTTTCTCGCCTTAATATTGTACATCGTTCCAGCAAAATACAAAAGACAGCCTTTGGCTGTCTTTATCAATTATTGGAATATTGCTTGAGAAGTTCTTCAAGGGTGGTTGCTTCTTTCTTTTCCCTTGGCTTGACCTTGATGGTCAAGTCGAAGTCTTCCAGCAACAGCAGGGTCATCTTGGCATTGGCATCTTTCATGATGCGGGATGCCTGGTGAAGGATTGCGTCTTCGACAACATTTCTAGCGAGACGACCGTTTCCTGCCTCCATGGCGTTGATCGACTGCACTTTGGTGAAATATGCTTCTAGGTCAGCGAATGCGTCTTCAGCGATCTCATATCCCTTGCTACGGGCTTGGATTGCGGCGATCTTGCGCAGCTCTTCACCTGTATAGTCGGGGAAGTGGATGAGATTGGGGAAACGCGACTTTAATCCTGAATTTGACTCGAGGAACACGGACATTTCCTTGGAATATCCCGCCAGGATGACAATCAGGTTTTCTCTGTTGTCTTCCATTGCCTTGACAATGGTATCGATGCATTCTAGGCCAAAGGCATCATCCTTGCCACGATAAAGGGAATACGCTTCATCAATGAACAAGACGCCGCCAATGGCGGACTTGATGACCGACATGGTGAGCGGGGCGGTTTGCCCAACGTATTGCGCTACTAGATCTGCCCTAGTAACTTCCACCAACTGTCCCTGGGTCAATGCCCCAATGGCTTTCATGTAGCGGGAAATCAACCGGGCGATGGTTGTCTTGCCGGTACCTGGGTTACCCGTGAATATCATGTGCATGGACAGGGAAGCTGTCTTCATGCCCTGTTCCCTTCTCTTTTGCTGTATTGCCACATGGGATTGCAGGGAACGAATATACCCCTTGACCTGCTCAAGGCCAACGATCTCATCGATTTCCTTGTTGACTGCATCGATTTCTTCCTGACTGTTCTTTGAGCGGGACAAGGTAAACACCTTGCCATTGACAATCGCCACCGGCATGTCGTTATCAATCTTGGAAGCCACAACTTCATTATGGCCAAGTCCCTCGTTAAGCACCATATGGCTCAATGATACATAGAAATCATAGAAGATGGCGGAGATGGACTCTGTCCCTTGCGTCTTGTCGAAATGGCTGGCAACCCATGCCTTCTCTTCTTCCCCAAGGGTAAAGGAAATCCTGAGGTTTTCCTTGCATTTGGTCGTAAGGGATTGGCTTTGGCTTGCGATAATCGAGCGAACACTCTCTTCGTCCAATGCCTTGAATGTGACAGTATCCAAGACATGGTACATGAAGTTTGCGCCAAAGGAATCCTGCACCTTAGAAACAGATCCACTGGTGATAAACACGAGGTATTTCCCTTCGCATGACAATGATTCCACCGAATCCTTCACCAGACCCGTCTGGTTCTCGACCAAAATGCCCTTTTGCTCGACATATCTCTTGCTTAGCGTGACATTTCCCTTTGTCGAAAGAGAATCAACCATGCGCAAGAAGGATGGGAAACCCGTCTCGAAGTTTTCGAAACAAATCACCGATCCCTTGGATTGGATCGCTTCATAGAGATCCTGCAGGAAGATCTGTTCTTGCGCGCCACTGGTATAGCGGCTAAGATCGATCGTATTCACTTCGCTAGAAAGGAATGCTCCTTTCTCGTACAATGACCTTGCCATCTGGGTAATGGCCTCGTGTCTGCCGGAACCCCTAGGACCTGTCACGAGAATGACATTCCTAGGCTTTCCATCCTGCACGCCCATGACGTATGGTCTTCTAAAAGCTATGATCAATTGCTTTACTGCATCTGATTGGCCTATGACCTTGAAATTAATATCCAGGGAGACTTCATCGAATACCTGGGCGGAATCAAAGTCTTTCTTCTCTTCGGGCTTTGCCTCAACGCCATAGTCTTTCTTCATCGATGCCTCGAATTCGTCTAGATCCATGTTCATCAAGTCGACATCGGAAACCTTTGGCATGCTTGGTGTTTGCATTAGGCTAGGATCAAGCTCAGAAGGCCTCTTGAATTCATTTGCCAGGTTCTCGAGCTCTTTCTTTTGTTTCTGGAGAATCTCATTGAGTTGGGAAAGCGCACTGCTTGCGCTTAACAACGTCTCGTTCTTCTTTTTCTGGCCTGCATCAAGGGTAAGCTCGATATCACTGGACGCATCTTGCGTCCCAGATGATCTGTTCTTTCCCATCACCTCGTTCCAAAGGCGTTCTTTTTCTTCGTGCCTATCTGCCATTTCAGTTACCTCTCGTTTGCATGATCTTGCCTTCGTTGGTCAATCCATCTTTCTGCAGCACCGCCTCCAAGGTGGAGATATCTGCCGCTAGATTGATGAAATCCTGGTCGGTAAGACTTGATATGATTGTCTTCATCGCATCATTGATCAAGACAATGGTGCGCGATAGCTTCTTCTTTGTTTCTTCGTAGCTTGGGTCGGTCTGCGCCGCCTGTAGATTCTCATATTGCTGTAGAATCCTCACAAGGATCGGAAGATAATAGTCATAAAGTTTCTTGAGCTTGTCCTTGGAATCCGGGAAGCGTTGTTCGAGATTGTTGATCTGTTTCAACAGGGCAACGGTCTCGTATAGGCTATTGGTGATTCCTTCATCCTTGATGTTATTGTTAAGGTCGTTGATTGTTTCCATGAACTCCCTTGAGCCGGATTTTTTCGGTTCTTCCTTCTTGGCGGGAGATGGCTCTTCCATTTTCGGCTGGGCAGGCTTGCCCTGGGGTTGGTTGATGGTTGTCCATTTGCTTTCCTGGGCAGGCCTAGCCTCGATGACCTCGGCTTCGATTGGTTCAACGTTGATGGGCGCTGGGGCTTGCCCACGTTCCGCCAAGCGGCACAATACGCTTTGGATCTCGTTGTAGGAGTCTGGATAGTTGCGGCCAAAATCATTCAGCGATCCGACATACCTATCCTGCTGGTATACATCCAAACTGGCAAGGGAAGCGTATTTCTGTCCCCTGACCCTCAGGTTGATGCCATGGTCTAACGGCAGGCTGCGGTTATCGTGGAACCATTTCCGCAAGTAGACATTGATCTTTGCCATCTGGGCAGCAGTCAACTGCTGACGACCGGGACGGTAATAGCTTTCTGTGCGAGAATACGCCCTTTCATAGTTCTCTTCGCGCCGCTTTTCCTGTTCGTTCGACGATTTTACCGCCGACATCGCTATGGCAACGATGATGCCCATGATGATGACGAGCGGCAGAATATCCATGATTCCGCCAAACATGATCATAAAGAAGAATATCCACCAAAATCCACTATTTCTACGTCGCCTCATTTAATCACCTCAACTTCATACGTAGGAAATTATAACATATTGCATGAAGAATGAAGTACCAAAAGCCTAAAAAGAATCCCCTGGAGTGCAGGGGGTTCTATTTTATGTCTCGATGATTTCCGATACAACAAGCTTCATGCGTTCCGTGGCAGTCAAGCGATAGGCTCTTCCGCGTGGCACGACGAATGTTTCGCCCTTGTTAATGGGGGATTCACGGTATTTGTACGCAACAATGCCAGTGCCCTCCAAAATGGTGAACATGCGCTCGCAAGGCGCGCTGTCTGTTTCCACCATCGTTCCTTTGTCCAACGCATCGACGTATAGCTTGAAGTTGATGTCGTCAATCAGGTAGGCGGAATTGACATCGCCAGACTTATAGGAGACAAAGTTCTCCAGCCGCATGAGTAGTCCTTCCACCAAAAGAGTACTCGTCTTTGAAGTCTTGGGAAACACCAGTTCACTGACCACCGTGTCCTCGATCGCCCGAAACCCGCAAAGCATGCCTGCCCGACGGATGATGACATCCCCTTGCCTGATGCGCACGCTCTTGCGTATGCCGTCTTCTTTGTATTCAATGTCGACTGTCCCGGATTCCCCGAAGTAAAACGCGTGGTTCTTCAGTCTCTCCGGCACAATGACCGTGTCCTTGCCCATCGACATATGCGTATACACATAGCCATAGTTCTCATATGTCGTATTGTGTATCACGCTCCTGTACAACGGCTGGTTGTTGTCTTTCATCTTGAATATCATCCCTGATTTTTCTGTCATGCTGTTCCTTCTGCCTCTTTCGCCTCATTCTGTTCACATGCCTTTCAAAGGCACCATTGTTGAGCAGTTCCGCCAACACCAACTGTTCAAACGTTCCCACCGAACAAGAACGAAAGGAAAGCATTTCCCTGAATGCGTCCATGTCCTTGCGCGGAAGGATCATATATCCCACCCTGAGCGAGGGCGCGATTGTCTTGGTAAATGTGTTCATGTATATGACATGATCTGGATCCAGGGAAAACAATGCGGGCAATGCCCTGGATGCCAAAGAGTATTCCGATGCATAGTCGTCTTCGATGATGTATGCATCTTTTTCCCTTGCCCACGCGATGTATTCGTTTCTTTTCGCGATGTCTGCCGTTGCCAGGGATGGATAGCTGTGGTCGGGTGTCACGTGCAGGGCAAGGGCAGGCGTTCGCTTCAGTTCGCTGGAGAGAATGCCATTGCCTGCCATCTTCAACATATCGCACCTGACGCCATTAGCCCGATAGATCTTGTGGATTCTCTCGTATGAGGGATCTTCCAGCCCAAAGATCCTGTGTCTGCCAAGCAATTGCACGACCAAGGAGTATAAGTGTTCGCTTCCCGCGCCAACGACAATCTGCCCAATGTCCACATGGATTCCCCTGGCACGCGCCAGATACATCATGATTTCATTGCGCAACAGTTTCAACCCGCACCATTCGCTGCGCTCCATGACCATTTCCCCATATTTGCTAAGAACGCTGCGAGCGGTCTTGGCATAGACAGAGAAAGGGAATGTCTCTTCTTCCATGGCATTGCCCTTGACCAAGGGCAATGCGCTAGGCTTCAGGGGAAACATGCGTGATGCATCGTAGACAACGAAATACCCGGTTCTTTCCCTTGCCTCGACGTAGCCCTCTTCCGCCAACAAATCGTAGGCATGTTCCACCGTGCTGAGCGACAAGCCCGCGTCAAGCGCCGCAACGCGCTTGCTGGGAAGCTTTTGCCCCATCGCATACACCCCTGCCTCGATATCCCCGCGAAGCGCTTCATACAACAACATATACGCAGGTTCTTTCCTTGTTTCGTCTACCACATATCCCATAGTTGAAAAAAGCCTCTTCCAGGAAAAGAGGCTATGCTTCCTCCGCCGATACGATTCCTTCCATCTGGTTGATTTTCTTCAGGAATTCTGCTTTGTCGATCTCGCTGCCTGGCCGCAATGTCAACAATGACGAGTAGATGCTTTCGCCATCCATGTTCACTCCCGTCACCTGCAGATTGGTAATAGAGAGCCCCCTGTCCTTGCTGTAGCGTAGAACATCATCGAGGTTGTTTCGTTGGGCATAGCTCACGGCAACGACAAACTCGGGATAATGCATGATTTTCGAACGCACGTTGTTCATTGCCGTCTCGCACAAAAGCACCAATGCGGCCGCCACCAGCGCCCCTTCATAGAAAGCAGCACCAATCGCAATACCGATGATGCCCGCCGTCCAAAGCCCTGCCGCCGTGGTCAATCCCTTGACGGTGTTTTTCTTTGTCACGACAATGGTTCCCGCTCCGATAAACGAAAGCCCCGAAATCACTTGCGTTGGAATACGCGACATATCCGCTGGCAAGCCTAGTTCAAGGTACAGGTATTGTCCCGTCATGGACGCAATGCACGCGCCAAGGCACACCAGGATGTGCGTTCTGAATCCCGCCGACTTATTGTTGTAGGATCTCTCCAAGCCAATGACGCCACCAATCACAAAGGCAACGATCATCCGCAACAAGACATTGACAAACCCCAAGTCCCGCAAGCCATTAAAAATACTCAGCATGTGCAGCCTCCTACGAAATCAATTCCTCAACGGAATACACGCAATTCAATTCGGCGATCGCCGTCATGACATCGGAATGCGAAGCCATTTCCTTCGCCAGTCTAAGCGAAAAGACGGCTGCCGGGTTGAGTCCTCCCTTTGCCTCGGTGCGTTCTATCTCAATGCCATAGATATGTGTGTTTCTCTGGCGCAAAAGAGAAGTGATGACATCGATGTTCCCGATGTTGTCAAACTCAACGTAAAGCGTCGTGTTCCTGGTTCTTCTCTTGTACAATG
The DNA here is from genome assembly GCA_900315225.1 of uncultured Erysipelotrichaceae bacterium. Classification (GTDB taxonomy): domain Bacteria; phylum Bacillota_I; class Bacilli_A; order Erysipelotrichales; family Erysipelotrichaceae; genus Bulleidia. The sequence goes on from OMYM01000288.1 coordinate 8,682, forward strand.
CTTCAAGGGCAATCATGCCATTGAGGGTAACGAGGATCATGATCATCGCCGCTATCACGCACTCATAGAATCCCGCTCCCGCAGCGATTCCCATGCATACCGAGGTAAACAAGCCTGCCGCCGTTGTCAATCCCTGCACCTGTTGGTGCGCTCCTGCCACAATGGAACCCGCCGCCAGGAAACCAATGCCGCCAATGACTTGGGCAGAAAACCTAGACGCATCGAACTTCATGCCCACTTCGCTTACCTTGCCTGCCCAATCCCCGAGCATCATGTTGTATTCGTACATGGCGATCAACACCGTGAGCGAAGCTCCAATCCCCGTTAACATGAACGTCCTGAAACCCGCTGTGCGCTTGCGCTTGGTGCGTCCATAGCCAATAATGCCTCCTGCCGCCATCGCCAGGCACATTCGAAGCACTACCGTTGCGAAGCTAAACTCTTTCAAACTGCCTAAAAGCTCCGTCATATTTGGCGTCCCCCTTGTTTCTTTCCTTGATTATAGCAGACATTCCAGGACTAGGCTTATGTTTTACTCCGCCAAAGGTTCCAGGGCAATGATGTAGAAGCCAATCGCCTGCATCGCATCATCGATCTCGCACATATACGATGTGACTTGTCTTCTTTCTTCACCATCGACCAATTCCACCTGCGCTTCAATCATCCTTGGCAAGAAGTAAAGCACTGGCACATATCCTTCCGGCGCATCGACGCGCATGCGTTGTCCCTCGTTGACTGTCGCCTTGATATTCCAGTTTGTGCCAAAGTCAACCAACTGTCTACGTACGCGATCCTTTGCTTCTTCGTCCACATATGCATCCGAAACAAATACTTCGGGAACCTCGATTGGCTTGATATCACATACGCCATCCACGAAATCTCCCGCCGCAAAGACAAAGGGATATGTCTCCAGCACCTTTAACAAGGTGTCTTCTTCCCCTGCCTCATGTGCGTAGTACTCCACATCCGACAACATCTGATAAGCATCGAAGGAAGGAATGGCACTGCCATACACATCAAAGAAGCGCAAGATTACACCATTGCTGTTGAGGATTTCATCCTCGAGATAACTCATCGCCATCCGATACACCATCGTGACCTCGCCATTGTCCCTGGCAAAGAAACCGCCCAATCCTTCTCCCGTCGCCTCGCCATTGCACAATATGGTGGACATGTCGCTCATAAGCGAACACGCGGCTGTTTCCGTCACGTTGTCATTGCCATCCTCGCCTCCCACAATGGCGATGGAAACCGCGCCAACCCGTTTGACTTCCTCAACGGATTCCATCGGCTCAACCGTTTCCTGAGGCTCTGGCGAGGGGGAAGCATCAGGCGTTGCCTCAGGCACAGGCTCTTTTGTCGAAACAGGCACAGGCGTTGTTTCCGATGGATAGACAACCCCGACCGAAACAGCGCTGGATGCTTCTTCATGCGTACATCCGACAAGACCAAACAGTATGGCCAATAACAATAATTTCTTCATATTCAATCTCTTTCATCCCCCTACCATCATACACCATCCACATCTTTTCGTCTTTATTTTTATGCAAAGATACGTATTCCCTGTGCATCTTCCTTGCACCCTCTTTCTCTTTTGCATATACTTTGCAAGGTGTCCAAGAACACCCAAGGAGAATGAAACAAATGAAAAACACAAGATCCATTACGCTGACTGGACTCATGATCGCCTTTGGCATCGTGATTGTCACGGTATTGCGTAACTTTGGTGGACAGCCCATCTTGCGCTTGTTTTCCCCCATGCATTTCCCCGTCATGGTTGCGGGTCTGGCAATCGGTCCCATTGAAGGACTTATATGCGGCATCGCAACTCCCTTTCTTTCCTACTTCATCAACCAGCTTCCGCCCAATGGTCCCTTTGCCATGATGGCGGAGCTAGGCATGTATGGATTGGTTGGCGGATTGTGCATGAAATACATCAAGACAAAGCAACCATTGGTCAGGATTTACATCTCCCTGGTGATCGCCATGATCCTAGGACGCATTGCGGGAGGTCTTGTGACTGGGTTTATCCTAAACGCAGGAAGCTATTCCCTTTCGGCGTGGATTTCCGCCTATTTCATTGGCACAGCGCCTGCCATTGTCAGCGATCTTATCCTTGTGCCAATCGTCGTCCAAGCGCTGCAACGGGCAGGGCTAGCCAAGAAATAGCGCCACTGTTATTTTGTTTGTATGCGTTTATTCTCTTATGCTACAATTTTATTAGCTTTATTCCAAAGGAATAAATCACATCACGAATATGTAGAAGAGGAGATACTATTGTGAAACACGATAAAATCATTCAACAGCTAAGCCTTGAACAGAAATGTTCCTTGCTTTCGGGGCAAACGACATTTGGCAGTCGCGGGATTCCAAGCAAAAACATTCCTGCTTTCATTATGTCCGATGGTCCTCACGGCTTGCGTCATCAGGCAGGTGCTGCCGATCATCTTGGCATTGCCAAGAGTGAACCAGCAACCTGTTTCCCTCCAGCGGGAACCATGGCAAACTCATGGGATCCAACCCTAGGGGAAGAGGTTGGCAAGGCATTGGGCGAAGAAGCCGCTGGGCAAGGCGTTTCCGTCTTGCTTGGTCCTGGGCTCAACATGAAGCGCGATCCGTTGTGTGGGCGTAATTTCGAGTATTTCGCCGAAGATCCATATCTTGCGGGAAAAATGGCCGCTTCCTATGTCAGGGGAATCCAAGCCAAGGGAATCTCGGCGTGTCCCAAGCATTACGCTGTCAACTCCCAGGAAACACGCCGCATGGCTTCCGACTCGATTCTCGATGAGCGAACATTGCGCGAAGTGTATCTGACTGGCTTTGAGATCACTGTCAAGGAAGCCAATCCATGGTCGATCATGACTTCCTATAATCTTGTCAATGGCACATATGCCAACGAGAACGAGCATCTGCTCAAGGACATCTTGAAAAACAGCTTTGGCTTCGATGGCGCTGTCATCACCGACTGGGGTGGATCCAACGACCACGCACTTGGCGTAAAGCATGGCTCTGCCTTGGAAATGCCTGCGCCAGGACTTGGTGCCTCGCGGGAATTGTTAGCTGCGATCAAGAGCGGAAAGATCTCGGAAAAAGACGTAGATGCACGCGTAGACGAACTTTTGACGCTGATCGATAGAACGCAAGCAGCCATCAATGCCCACTCCACCTATGACGAAAACGCCCACCACCAGCTCGCTAGAAAAGCGGCTGGAGAGTGCATTGTCCTGCTCAAAAACGAGGACAACATCTTGCCGCTTGTCAAAGGGACAAAGGTTGCCTTGATCGGCGACTTTGCCGAAACGCCAAGATACCAGGGTTCTGGTTCCTCCGTGGTAAATTCCACCAAGGTCGATTCCCTGAAAGACATGATTTCCTCGTCTGGCCTTGATTGCATCGGCTATGCCCAGGGATTTGAAAGAACGGGTGGCACCAACGATGCTCTGCGCAACAAGGCCATTGAACTTGCCAAGAAAGCCGACACAATCCTATTGTGCATGGGGCTTAACGAAAGCAATGAATCCGAAGGAGCAGAGCGTCTCAACATGAAGGTCGAGCAAAACCAGATCGACCTGATCAACGCAATTCATGCTGTAAACAAAAACATCATCGTATTGTTCTTCTCCGGCTCCACTGTGGAAGTCCCCTTCATTAACAAAGCCAAGGCATTTGTCTATGCCGGGCTTTCCGGCCAGGCTGGCGCTGGTGCAATATTGGATGTTTTGGAAGGCAAGATCAATCCATCTGGCAAACTGAGTGAAACCTGGCCAATGTCCTATGAAGACACCCCAGCCAAAAACTTCCCTAGCCAAGAAAAGTGTTCTCTCTATGAAGAAGCTCTCTATATCGGCTACAGATATTACGAAACCGCAAACATCCCCGTGCGTTTCCCGTTTGGCTATGGCTTGAGCTATACGACATTTGCGTATGACAGCCTCAGGGCTTCCGACAAGTCTGTTTCCTTCACCCTCACCAATACCGGAACAGTGGATGGAACGGAAATCGCCCAGGTATATGTAGCCAAGAAAGGCGGCAAGTTCTTCCGCGCCGCCAAGGAACTCAAGGGCTTCGCCCGCGTTGACCTCAAGGCAGGCGAAACAAAAACCATCACGATCAACCTTGACGACAAGGCATTCAGATACTGGAACGTCAAGACAAACAAGTGGGAGATCGAAGGGGGCGCATATGACATCGAAGTTGGCGCTTCCTCCCTCGACATCCGCCTCAAGGCAGAAGTATCCCTCCAGGGAACCACAAGCGTGAATCCTTACGAAGGAAAAGATCTTTCCGCCTACGACAAAGCGGACATCAAGAATGTTCCCGCTTCCCAATTCAAGGCGCTATTGGGACATGAAATCCCAACCAACAAGGCATCCCTGGATGAGAACATGACATTCGGCGACCTCAATCATTCCCGTTCCATCATTTTCTGGATCGTCTGGCTTGTCCTTAAGGCAAAGAAGACAGCCAACGAAAAGAAAGGCAAGGCAGACCTCAATGTCCTGTTCATCTGGAACATGCCGTTGCGTGCGCTTGCTAAAATGACCAACGGCATGGTCGACATGGGAATGGTCAAAGGCATGGTCTATGAAGTCAAGGGCTATTGGCTCTTTGGCTTGGCATGGCTTGCACTCTGCTATTTTGTCCCTGCCCTTGGCGTAGTCAAATTCCTTGGCTTCTTCTGGTGCTTGCTGTATGTCGCAATCTGTTTCATCAAGAACATGATCCAAAACAAGATCATGGATGGAAAAGTACAATAATCCCACATAACAAAAAACCAGGGAAGTCTCCCTGGTTTTTTCACTTGCCTTGCGCCAAAAGTTCTTGCACAACGCTATCTTTTGGATAGACACCCTGTTCCTTGAGTTCGGCAATCTTTCCCGCAAACTGTGGCAAATACTTCTCATGCGCCACAAGAAGTTCGTCTAGCACCGTTTGAGCGACTGCACCATGCTCAACCATGGGGTTCATCTCAAACGCTGCCAAGGCAAGCCCATAGTTACCCGTAATCGCCGCCTCAATGACACATTCTTCCATTGCCTTCATCATTTGCATCCAGCCTCTTTCACTTGGATGGAAAGAACCCCATGCCAAAGGCATTGGTCCTCTTCCCGTCATGATGCAGGATACCTCGACGATGCAATCTTGCGGCAAGTCGGACAAAGCGCCATTATTCTGCGTGGAGACAACCATATGCGTTCTCTTGTCGCCATAGATCGACGCAATGCATTCACATGCCGCATCGGAATAATGCGCGCCGCCTCTCTTTGAGAGCTGCTCTGGCTTATGGTTGAGTTCTGGATCTTTGTAGAGTTCAAAGAGTTCTTCCTCGGTCTGCTTGACCTGTTGCGCCCTTGTGCCAATGGTGTTGTACTCTTCAAGCGAATGCTTCAACATCTCATCATGCATGTAGTAGTACCTATGATAGCCACAAGGAATCAACTGGATTTGCTTCATATGCTCCTTCAAGAACTTGCATTGGAAGATGTTGGCTGGTGTTCCATCATTCTTGGTGGGGTCGTACATGTTGTCAATGAGTTTGTCTGTCAAGTCATTGCCATGGCTGTCGGTGACACGGTGATAATGGAAATGGTTCAAACCAGCAAACTGATGCACACACTCACGCTCACTCAAATCAAACTGCTTTGGCTCATCGATCAATGCATTGACTGGAACATTGCACAAGCCAACCGTTTTCTTCCATCCACCCCACTTGATCGCCGCCTCCGTCACCATGCCGGAAGGATTGGTGAAATTGATCAGCCAAGCGTCAGGACAAAGTTCTTTCATGTCTTCGATAATCGAAAGAATGACGGGAATGGTGCGGAATGCCTTGAACATTCCTCCCGCCCCGTTTGTCTCTTGGCCAAGCATGCCATAATACAACGGAATGCGTTCATCCTTGATCCTTGCGTTAAGCAATCCCACGCGGAATTGCGTTGTGACAAAGTCTGCCCCAGGCAATGCTTCCCTTCTGTCCAATGTCAAATGCACCTTGACGTCATATGGACTTGCATCCCACATTCTTTGCGCCATCGCACCAACAATCGCCAGCTTTTCCTTGCCTTCTTCGATATCGCACAACCAGATCTCCCCAATGGGAAGCTCTTCATAACGTTTGATAAACCCTTCCATCAGCTCAGGTGTATAACTACTTCCTCCCCCAATGGTAACGATCTTTACCCTTTTCTTATCCATGATATTTCTCCTCTTTATGATGATTTCATTTTACCATAGAATCTTATGATTTGATATATTATCCGTAAAGGAGCATTCATATGATAGATTTGTTTATTCGTTCCATACGCATCGACCATGGACTTCTACCACCCGATTGCTATAGCGAGGAAATCCCTGCCCTCAAAAACCTGACAACCCTGTCGTTTCATCGGCCTGTAACGTTCTTCACGGGTGAAAACGGCTCAGGCAAATCCACCCTGATTGAAGCCATGGCGATCGCCTATGGCTTCAATCCCGAAGGAGGAACCCGAAACTACCACATGTCCACCCAAGACACCCATTCCCCTCTCTACCAGGCAATCTCCTTCATCCGCTCTGCCAAACGCCCCAAATGGGGCTATTACATGCGTGGCGAATCTTTCTACAATATCGCATCTTTCAATAACGCCTACGCGGATGGAAAGCAACCAGACTACCACATCCGATCCCATGGTCAAGGAATGTTGGAAGCCATGCAAGACAACATGTCTCCCCAAAGCATCTATTTCTTCGATGAACCCGAATCCGCCCTCTCGCCCAGCCGTCAATTAACCCTCCTCAAAGAGATCAGCGACTACGCATCCATGGGCTGCCAATTCATCATTGCGACCCATTCCATCATCCTGCTATCCCTTCCAGAAGCCGAAATCCTCAGCTTTGACAACGAAGAAATAGAGCCCATAGGCTACGAGCAAACCCCTGCCTACAGGCTCACATCCCTGTTTATCAATCACCGCGATAGAATATTGAGGCAAGTCCTCACAGACGAATAATCTCGTCATGCACAAGCCAAGCCAACGCCATGTTTCCTTCCATTCCAGGATGCACGCCATCTGGAAAATACTCTGGATGTCCGCAAGTGTATGGATATACATCCAACAGTGTCGCATGGAATTTTTCCGCCAACTTGCGCACTGCTGGATTGATGTCACGATAGATAAACGCATCATCTACGTCATACGCAATGACACCATGCTCATTCTCATACGCCTTTGGCACCGTCATCAACACAATCCTCCCCGACAGTTGCGACAAGATCTTCCTCAGCCCTTCCTCAAATCCCGCCACATCCTGCCATTGCGGCTTGGAATCATTTGTCCCAAGCATGACGCAATACACATCCGCCTTGGCATTGACCGCTTCCTGCAAATACTTCTTGGGATATGCACCATCTGCCGTTGCATTTGCCCTGGCACCTGGAACACCATAGTTCAATACCTGCCACGCATCCCCAAGCAACATTCCCAATGCATATGGCCAAGCTTCTTTTCTCCTGTTATCCTTCACTCCCGATCCAAAGGTAATGGAATCCCCAATGCATACCACTGTCTTCTTTCCCTCCACCCCTTTTTCACAAGATGGATGGTTATTGCGATATCTTCTAGCCTCATACGCCATTGTCGCAAGCGAAGCCAACACCAACAAGCCTTTCTTCATATTCCTATCCTCCGCTCATACGACTATTATACCCGCTAGAGCAATCATATGGAATATACCAATGCTACAGGATAATCTAGCTCCTTCACCTTCAAATTGTGTTCCCTTGCGATCAAAAGAATATCTTCCTCTTTCATGCCAAGATTACGTTGGATCATTGACAACGCCTGCCCTTCCTTAATCATTGACACAACAGCCTTGTCAACCATCGCCTTATACGCATCACGCTCTTTCAAAGCAGCCATTTCCCTTGCATAATACTTCTCGACAATCCCATGGATTGTTTCCAAAGCATCCTCCGTTTTCGCCTCCAGATGAATGCCCTGCGCCTTGAAAAAAACTTTGGTTTCAGCCAGTGTCCTATCCATGAAAAAAACCGTATGAAGCACCCGAATCATTTGCGTTGTCGCATAATCTTCCATTAATATCGACCATGCGGACATGCCCTCTTCGCCACGCAGGCCAATCACAACCATGTTGGTAAGGTCAAATGGAAATTTACTTGAACCCATGCTTGGATCTTTCGTGAAAGTATACGATGTGACTTTGGTTTTCCTACCCCCTGGCGGGTTCGTTGTCAACCAGATCGAATACACCCGATTAGCATCATTCAAATCCCTGCACAAAGCCTCCTCAACACTCCTGCGAGACAAAATCATGCTCATATCGGTGACGACCGGTCCCTCTCCATGATAGCCAAGACAACTATTGTTATGAACATCAATAATAATAACCACCTTGACAAATCCATTTCCTTTCGGCATTTTCGCAAGAAAACTCATTTCATAATACACTTGGTCAACCATCTTCTTGCGAATCGTCTTCTTGGAAAACTCAACGGAATCGTCTAGATACTTCTGAACAATCTCATATTCCTTACTATCATTGTATTCCGCAATAACAGCATTCAAAATCTTTGCCCGAACAACCTTGTTTGACATCATCTCCCTTATGTAATCATCTATCAGTGCATTGGCCAACGCCCAATCCTGTCGTTCCTGGACACCTGTATCAGCCAATTGTTCACGCGCAGTATTTCTTTCCATCATATTTATTCCTCCTTGCGAAAGGGCAAAAGAATCCTACCTTATCCCCCATCTGCGGCTATCCTACATTAAAATGTATATGAATCAGTGAATTGTTTTATTCCATGACCATTATGTCACATTCTCTTGCAATCTCACGGAACTCCTCTTCCGTGCATCCGATGCATCTACGAATGCATCCCAAGGACTTGTCTTCCTCCATCATTGCAAT
>OMYM01000589.1 GCA_900315225.1 uncultured Erysipelotrichaceae bacterium
ATGAAGTGGTTGAGGGAAGTCTATAACCAGATAATTGTTCCCGGCATTAGGTTGTACGACGGAACTTCAGGCACAATAAACTGCTATATTGTTGGTATATGGTATATCCCTAAAAACAATGGCGGGGCCTTTTGTTATACATCGCCTACGCCTTATAATGGCTATCCATCTTTTGAGGAAGCCTGTGAGGCGGGAATTAGATATTGCTTGGAAAATTTAATTTAATGTTATGAGCAAGAGAGCAGAAGAAGCCGCATTGAAGGCGTATCCGACACAAGATATGTATTCTTCGTTACTTGACGGAAGTAATAGGCTTAAACGAGAAGTGTTTATTAAGGGCTACGAATTGGCTGAGAAAGATACCATTGATTATGCTTGTTATGAACTTGAATTTCGATTGCCTGAATACTTAAATTACAATGGTGTTCAAGTAGAGCGAGCTGAATTCGTTAAAGATTTTCGTAAAGCGATGGAGGAATAGTATATGACACAGGAGCAGAAAGCCAAAACATACCGCGCTCCGCGTTTTCAAGAAGGAGGTTGTGGAACCATGGCAGGTTATGACGATTGCTATGCCCACGGGACGCTCCAAGAGGTTCTTGAGGCTGCGGGATACACGATATATGAGAACATATACCTGTCGCTTATGGGCAGGTTTGAATGCGCGGATAAAGAGGCTGAGAGGTTCCTTTCCGATTGCATCCTTGAAAGACTGCTGTCAACAAACGTGACGCTATCTATGAGTGAATACGAGCAAACGGTGTATAATATAATGTCGTTTGAATACGGGATATTCACTGACGGTAAAGAGTATTTCCTCGTTTTAAGGGAGGAGTTTGATTGCTGCAATGAAGGGATTGAGGAATGCAACCTTGTGGGCGATGATTTCAAAATCATTATCGGTGAAATAAAGAAAAACGTAAAACACGACTTTGAATAGGCATGGATTTTAATTTGACGGGTGATTTGCCACGCGATGTGGAGATTCTTTATGAGGCGGTAAAGAATATAAGCGAAATGGCTGAGGGCTGCAAATCCGAGTTTATCAAGAAGAACGACAAGGATGACATTCCCATAATCTTACACTTGATGGATTTGTCCAATGAGTTGAGGCGAGCGGTAACGTGCGCGCAGTTGGCTTTTTGGGAGAAAAACAGGCGGTATGGAAAAAATTGACATGCGCAGGGAAGAGAAATCCCCCGGATATGGTTGGGAATTCTGTGGCGACACTTATGATTACGGCCTGTTCGACTCGTCTTACCCGAAGGACGTGGCGAGGCTTCTCATCAAACAGATATTCTCGGATGAGGAAATCTCGAAAAGGAAATTTGTCTACGTCCCGCGCAAGTACAGGGGAAGGAATAGTATGATGGACACGCTTGACATCTACTGCCGCGAGAAGCCGTCATTTTCCGGATTGGATGCTCACATTCCGAAAGAATCGAATCCGATTGATAATGGCTAAAATCGGTATTGACTGATTATTTTGATCCGCTAAAATAGCCGAAAAACGGGCATTTTTCCCATGTGTTTCGTGAAAGTGTTTTTGGAAAACAAATAAATTATCAGTATCTTTGTTTCGTTATGATTGGAATACCTGAATTCATAGAGGAATACAACAAGAGGATGGACTGGAACCGGGACATTCTCGGCAGCGTTGATGACGCTTATCTGTCCTCGCATCCGTTCATGAAGGAGATAGCCGACAAATACCTTTCCACGGGAAAGATAACGGAGGAGGCATACGACATAGACAACGCGAAAATCTACGAGTATGATGACGAGGCAGACTCCGGACTTCTTGAGCTACAGGCGCAAAGCAAGAGGACGTACCGCTGCACTTATTTTTGGATGAATCCAAACAAGGACGAGGGACAGTACAAAGCCGAGAAAATCGAAAGTATCTTGGGCGTCCTGAAGAAAAACAAGGATGAGGCCGTTGAGAAGATAAAGGCCGAGACGAAGAAACTGAACGATATCGAGGCTCTTTCATGTATCATAAAAAACGCGACGAGATGATTACTGAGGATTACGTTAGTTTCGGGATTGCAAAACTCCTGAAAGAGAAGGGGTTTGATGAGCCTTGTCACAAAGCATATAACTATGAGGGGCGTTTATGTACCGGATTTACTTATGGTCCATATGCTCCTACTCTCCAAATGGCTGTTAAGTGGCTGAGAGAAAAGCATAACTTAGCGATAGCCACATATCTCACGGGGGACGGTTGGCGTTCCGGCGTTTCGCGAATAAAATTCAATGGTGAAGGGTTCATCGTTGATATCATAGATGGTATTGATGATGGCAATATACCAAACCGTGGCACGTATGAGGAAGCCTGCGAAGAGGCTATCAAGTACTGTCTTAATCTGATTTAGATATGGAGCTAATAGTAAAATGCAAAGGCAGGGAATATATCGCGAAAAATGAATATTTTCTAAACCGCGCCATGGAGCTCGAAGATACGGGCACCGCGCTCAATAACCCACGGCTGACGTTCATCATAAATAACTTCGAGTATTTTGAAATGAAAGCGAGGAAACAAGCGAATCCCAATAAAACCAACACAATAGAATTATTGTACGGGTTATCTCAGGAGATGAACAGATGCGGTTTATCAAGCGAAGACGAGGATTATCTTGACGAAATAATGGGCAATGACCCAATGTGTATGTTTTGAAAATTTGATTTAATATGAAAAGGGTTGTGAAATATACGGCAATGGACCCGTACTACTCAGATTTCACGGAGACATACATTGGCGGAGATTACGAGTCCGTTGATCAGCAGCAATATGAGCTGGAAAAATACGTGGGGAGAAATCACCTGCATGGGATTGACGCGATTTACAAACAAGAAATAATTGAGGAACGATGACGAGAGAAGAAGCAATAAACGAAATTAAGTCTTGGGCTATTCCAAGTGAGAGGGGAAGAGAAGTACTTGAAACTCTTATTCCAGAACTCAAGGAAGATCTGGACGAGAGGATAAGGAAGGCAATTCGGGTTATTCTTATCGCAACCGAAGATGAGCAAAAAGATTTTTATTCGACTCACGGATTGACGAGGAAAGACTGCACGGATTGGCTCGAAAAGCAAGAGCGGAAGCCCGCAGAGGTTGATGAAAGC
>OMYM01000510.1 GCA_900315225.1 uncultured Erysipelotrichaceae bacterium
CAACGAAACGGTCGATGGCATCCAGCGTTTCCTCAAGCGCGGAGTCCGTCAGGAAATACCCTTCGGCGGCTTGTTTTTGCGTAATCTCGATTGCTCCATCCATATATCCATCGACCGATGCCAAAACCGCAAGATAATCATCGATGTCTTCTTTTTCGTAAAAAGCATACTCGGTGAAATTGGTAAGCAGGTTGTCGATGATGCCCTGTCCTGGCGCAAAGTAAAAGTCAAAGAGCGGATATTCGTTCAACCGCTTCATGTGGTCGAAATAGAAGTACAGTGTGTCGTAGTCGTGCTGGTGGACATCGCTCAAGGCATCATAATCGAAGCCTTCCATTTCACGCATCAAGTCAGCGTAGTTTGCGGCGGAATCAGCATAGTCCTCCCAAGTGGCCACGCCAATGACAAGGTCTGGCTTCTTGATACCCATTTCACGCCAATCCTTGAGCGTATAATGAAGCGTCATGTAGTCGCTTTCCACTTCTTCAATGAAAAAATCCTCCATGAACGCATCAAAGTCCTCGTCCACGTCTTGCGCCTTGGCAACGATGCCGCTTCCTAGCGCCAGCAACAGGCATAGCAGCAGGCTAATCAGTTTTTTCATTCATTTTCCTTGCCTTTCTTGCGTTTCTGTCTTTTTGTGTTCTTCGTGCACCAAAACATATACCGAAAGCTGTGGCACAGTGAATTGGCGTCCAGTCATTTCATGGCTTCTTCCCTCTTCATCCATGATGATGCGCCAGTCTTCCTCAAAGCTATAGTGCTTTGTATTGAACGTTGGATTGATGATTACCTTCAGCTGCTTCATGTCGCCCTGTTCGTGGCTGATATTATAGAAAACGATCGAGTCATCGACATATAGGCGAACCTTCTCGCCAATCTCCTTCGCGCTCTTCAGGCGGAAACCCTCGCAGCGCCTGCGCATGGCAATGCATTTGCGGGTAAAGTCAATGATTTCCTCGTTGATCTCGGCTCTGACCCAGTCCATCTGATTGATAGCATCACCCGCATTGAACGAGTTGAAGTTATCGTTCTTTGTGCCGCAGAACTCCATGCCTGCATGAATGAACGGAACGCCTTGCGCAACCAAGGTGCATGCAATGAGCATCTTCTGCCTCTTTTGCCTGGTGGCGCGGTCTTCATTGGCATTGGAAAAATGCATCTTGTCCCACACTGTGCCATTGTCATGCGTCTCTGGCCCATTGATGGATTGATCGGGTTCCGTGAATCGCCAAAAATAAGGTTCCTTGAGGACATTTGCGACAAGTCCACTCAAAGCGCCAAAGGCTTGCGCCAAGTCACCCGTGCAATACCCTCTGTCATACTTTTGGTCATCGCTTGTCCTTCCCTTCAGCACATCGCGGAAATAATCGTTGAAATGTCCCACACCCGGCATCTTTCCTTGGTTGAGGATATTTGCCTTTTTCTCGGGTTCAAGCATGGTAGGCAAATCCCATCCCTCGCCATAGATCATGACATCGGGATTGATTTGACGCGCGGTTGCGACAATCTGGTTCATCGTCTCGACATCGAGGATTCCCATCAAGTCGAAACGGAAGCCATCCACATGGTAGATCTCCATCAGTTTCTTAATGCAATGGACAATGTAGCGACGCGCCATCGGCTGCTCGCTGGAAAAGTCATTGCCACAGAAAGAGCCATTGGAGGAATGCCCCGAGGCATTGTAGCGGAAGAAATAGTAGGGCATCGAACTGTCGAAAGGCGATCCTTCATCGGAGTACATGTGGTTGAAGACAACATCAAGGTTTACCCGCATGCCTTTTTTATGCATCATGCACACCATTTTCCGCATCTCCTTCATGCGTGCATAAGGATCATCGGGATCGCTGGAATAGCTGCCCTCAAGCGTCAGGTATTGCGCGGGATCATAGCCCCAGTTGTAGTTTTTGTTAACGTGGAATTCATCTACCGTCGCATAGTCCATGACAGGCATCAGCTGCACATGCGTTACACCAAGGGATGCCAGGTAGTCTAGCCCCGTGGGCATGTCCCTGAATGTCGTTCCCTCTTCCGCCAAGGCGGCGAATGTCCCGTGCGCCTTTGTGCCGGTATTGGGATGGCTTGTCATGTCTCTGACATTTGCCTCGTAGATTACCGCATCGACTCCACTGATGCGCTTGGCCAAGGGATAGTCTTCGATCTTCTCGATTTCCGAAAGATCGATGACCGCGCTTTCCCTCCCGTTTCCCGAGGAAGACAGCGCATATGGATCAAGACTTTCCGCAATAACGCCATTTCGGTCGACAAGATATGTGTATGTTGCATGTTTCAAGTCGCCAATGACCGAAACGCGCCATACTCCCTTGTCGCCTCTTTCCATGTTGTATGCCCTGACCTTATTGTCGTTGCGCACCCTGAGCGTCACGGCTGCGGCGGTTGGCGCCCAAAGCGCAAAGTCTGTGTGCCAGCGATGGTACGATGCGCCAAGGTCATCGCCATCGTATTCATATGTTTCGTTGAACTTTTTTGTCCTTACAATCATTCTCTTGGACAACGGAACGGCAAGACCATGATTATCATGCACCATGTAGGCAGTCGCTGCCTGCAATGTCAAAGGGCAGGACAAATGATACTTTACCTCGTCCAGATACTCCTCGATCATGGTAATGACCAAGTCGCTCATGTAGCCCTTGTTGGCGGTAATGTAGAAAGAATCCGACTTGCCGTTGTAGAACTTACGGCTGACAGTAACGGTAATCTTTCCGAAATCGTCTAGATATGCATGCATGTAGCTCATATGTTTGTACACTCCTTGTAGAAAAAGTGCCCCTGGCGGGGCACTTGTCTAAAACTCAAGAGGCTTGATATGCCAAATATCCTCGGCATATTCCTCAATTGTGCGGTCGCTAGAGAAATATCCACTCAGTCCAATGTTCACAATGCACATCTTTGCCCAAAGATGCCTATCTTTGTAAAGCTCGTCGATCTTCTCTTGCGCTCTTACATACGCGTCAAAGTCCGCAAGGACGAAGAACTCATCTCTCTTCTGGAACAACTCGTTGTAGATAATCCTGAAATCGTTTGGATCATCCGACCAGACGGCATTTGTAAACGTGTTGAGCACATTGCGCAAACGCTCGTCCCTATTGTAGTAGTCCCATGGGTTGTACTGGTAGCGCATCGCCTGGATGTCCTCTACCTTGAGGCCAAAGATCACATCGTTTTCGCTTCCGACAAGATTGTCGATCTCGACGTTGGCGCCATCCATTGTTCCAAGCGTCACGGCGCCATTCATCATGAACTTCATGTTCCCGGTTCCCGATGCTTCCTTGCCTGCGGTGGAGATCTGTTCGCTGACATCCGTGCCAGGGACAAGCACCTCGGACATAGAGACATTGTAGTTTGGCAAGAAAACCACCTTCAACCTATCGTTTGTCTGCGGATCGTTATTGATCTTGGAAGCGACGTTATTGATCAGCTTGATTACCTTTTTAGCGAAATCATAGCTGGCAGCCGCCTTGGCGGCGAAGATATATGTGTGCGGCAACATTTGGTATCCAGGATCTGACTTCAGCCTCTGGTAGCGATAGATGACATGCATGATGTTGAGCAACTGCCTCTTGTAGCCATGAAGCCTCTTTGCCTGTACATCGAAGATGGAATCCGGGTCAACCTTATAGCCGACGGCTTCTTCGATAAAGCCAGCCAGGATACGCTTGCGCTCCGCCTTGATCGCAAGGAATTCTTCCTGCGTCTCGACATCCTGGGCAAACTGGACAAACTTTTCGAACTCACGGTAGTTGGAAATAAAGACGTTTCCAATCCTCTTTGCGACCAATTCCCTAAGCTGCGGGTTGTTGTAGAACATCCAGCGACGTGGCGTAATGCCGTTTGTCTTGTTCGAGAAGCGATCTGGGTAAAGCGAATAATAGTCGCGGAAAAGATCCGTCTCAAGGATTTCCGTATGCAGCTTGGCAACGCCATTGACACTATGGCTTGCAACAATCGCAAGATTCGCCATGTGCACCTGCCCGTCCTTGATGATCTTGACGCGGTTGATCTTCTCGTAGTCCTGCGTCAAATTGCGGATAAAGCGCTCAACGCGCCTGTCGATCTCCTCGATGATCATGTAGATCCTAGGCAACAGTATCCTGACATAATCACATGGCCACTTCTCCAGCGCTTCTTGCATGACCGTATGGTTTGTATAGCTTAAAACATTGCGCACGATCTCAAACGCATCATCCCATTGGTAGCGATAATCATCCATCAATACGCGCATCAACTCAGCCACGGCCAAGACCGGATGGGTGTCGTTCATCTGGATCTGCACCTTGTCCGCGAGGTTGTCAAGCGTTGGGTTCGACTTTAAATGCGATTTGATAATGCTGTCGATACCTGCGCAGACAAAGAAATACTGTTGCTTGAGACGCAGATACTTGCCATACTCCGTGCGGTCGTCTGGGTAGACGTTCATGCATATATCATCGACTTCCGACAAATACTTGCGGTAATCCATGCCGCGCGGGGCAGTCTCGGCTGGTTCCGCCGACCACAGGCGCAACGTGTTTGTCATCTTTGTGTCCGCCCCAATCATCGCCATGTCGTAAGGGATCGCCATGACACGCGTTGAATTATGCAGTTTGAAGTACATGTTGTTGTGTTCATCGTAGCTTGTCTCAAGATCGCCATAGAACTTGACCTCAACAGCATGCTTTGGCTTTCTGATCTCCCAAGGGTTGCCGATCTTCAGCCACATGTCGGGGTACTCCACCTGTTCCCCCGTATGGGAAATATGCTGGTGGAACAAACCGGAACGATAGCGGATGCAGTTTCCGTTGACCGGCAGGTTCAACGATGCGGCGGAATCCATGAAACAAGCCGCCAATCTGCCTAGGCCGCCATTGCCAAGCCCTGGATCTGCCTCTAGCCTCTTGAGTTCCTCATAATCAACGCCAAGCTCCTTCAGTCCCTCCACGACAATATCGTAGATGCCAAGGTTCTGCATGTTGCTGGTAAGCATCCTGCCCAGCAGGAATTCCATCGAGAAATAGTACACCTGCTTTGAAGACTGCTTCTCTTCCTCAACCTTTGTGTCTTTCCAATTCACATTTGCATAGTCCCTGACCATTGTCCCCAGGACCATGTATTTTTCCGTGGGGTGTGTTTCCTCCACTTTGCAGCCATAGGACTCTATCAGCCTACGGCTGAACTCTTCTTTGAATCCTTCTTTACTCTTGAACATTTATTCACCGTCTTTCTTTTCTTCCGGACTTTCCACAGGATCTTCCTGCGCAGCCTTTGGGCTTTCCTTTTGCTTCTTCTTTTCGAGTAGTCTCTTTGCTTTCTTTTCCGCTGCCTCGGGATTCTTGGGGCAGGTGAACCAAATCGCCGCAAACGGCGCAATCCTGATCGTGATTTTGTCTATGAACCTTCCTTCATCCTGTCCATTGTCCCGCGATTCAACCGGCGCAAAGTTGCACATGTTGCATCCATCGTAGATATCCTTTTCGGAATTCAAGATCTCCGTATACACTCCTTCTTGCGGGACATTAAGCTCGTATGCCTCATAAGATGCAGGCGTCAGGTTCATGACGCATACAAGGTATTCCAATTCATCCTCACGGTAATAGGCATATATGCTTTGCTTTGCATTGTCCGCATCGATCCACTTGAAACCCTTGGGATCATAGTCGTATTTATAAAGGCATGAATGCGCAGAATATATTTTGTTCAAATCGGTAAAATAACGCAGGAATGAATCATGGCGCGGGTATTCCAGCAGGAACCAGTCAAGTTCCTTCTTTTCATCGAATTCCCGGAACGATGCTATCTCGTTGCCCATGAAATTCAGCTTCTTCCCAGGATGTGAATACATATACGCATACAAGTTCCTGGCTTGCGAGAACTTGGCGTCGTAGTCGCCCCACATCCGGTCGACGATGGTTTTCTTCCCATGCACGTTTTCATCATGGCTAAACGGCATCAGGAATTTCTCGGAATAGAAATAGGCCATGGAGAACGTCAGCTTGTTATGGTCCCAGATACGGAAAATCGGATCCGTGGAATAGTATTTCAAAGTGTCGTTCATCCATCCCAAGTCCCATTTATAGTCAAATCCCAGCCCATTGTCAAGCGTTGAAGCAGTAACCTTCGGAAAGTCCGAGGAATCCTCCGCGATCAACATGACGCTCGGGAACATTTTGTTCAAGTAGTAGTTCATGCGGCGTACATAGGCAAGCGAGCCTTCGTTGGTGCCTCTGTCTCTGTTGCCGCCCCAATAGATGAGATTGCTGACAGCATCGATGCGAATGCCGTCCATATGATAGACATCGCACCAAAACGCTGCCGCCGAAATCAAAAACGAGCGAACTTCTTCATTCCAAAGGTCAAAGTTCATTGTCCCCCATTGCGATTCCGCATCCCTTTGCTCACGGTATTCATACAATGGCTCGCCATCGAAATACCTCAAGCCAAAGGCATCCTTGACAAAATGCACAGGAACCATGTCCATGATGACACCAATCCCTTCCTTGTGGCAAGCATTGACAAAAGCCGCAAATTCCGTTGGATTGCCATATCTGCTTGTCACCGAGAAGTATCCGCTGGCTTGATAGCCCCACGACCCATCGAATGGATATTCATTCAAAGGCATAAGCTCTATATGGGTGAATCCATGTTCCTTGACATAAGGCAAAAGGTTCTCCTGCAGCATGCGGTAGGTGTATGGGTATTCCCCATTCTTGCGCCATCCGCCCGCATACACTTC
>OMYM01000241.1 GCA_900315225.1 uncultured Erysipelotrichaceae bacterium
GGAGCAAGCGGGCCGTTCTGGTGGTTATCAGATATAACAAGTTTTGGAACTTCAAAACCATCTGTAAATCAATTACTTGGAAGTTTGTCTCGCGAGACAAGTGCTCTCGGAGGGACAAAAACGGGACAAAATCGAAAGAAATCATATCTAACTATTTGTCTGGTTCTTCCATCATTTCAAACATCGCGATTGCAGGTGCAAAGTTACGAAATTGTTCCGATATAAACGAAGGAATTCAAATAAATTTGAGATTTATATTACCATATCCAATGATAGGAAACAAATACTCTGATTTTATTGAATGGTTAAAAATAGAAATATAAATTTTCAAGGGCCACTATGTCCAAGAAATGCCGTTCCTTTGCATCATCGATTAAGAAAACTAAATTATATAAGTTATGATAGGAAATGAAAATAACCCCGAGAACGTACCTACCAAGAAGGAGGTAAACGAACTCATTCAGCGCATCAATGTGCTGGAGGATCTGCTTTGCGTAGGCAAAGAAGTCCTCACCCTTGAAGAAGCCGCCCTGTTCATGGGCATCAGTCGCAGTACCCTCTACAAGATGACGCATAGTAGTGCCATCCCGTTCTACCGTCCAAACGGCAAACTTATCTACTTTGAGAAGTCAGAGCTGCTGGCATGGATGCGCAGGAACAGATCCATGTCGGTAGAGGAAGCAAACCAGAAAGCTCATGAACTACTACAGAACATGGCAAAGGCTTAGTATTAATAAAAGGTATTATTAAGATGGATAAAAATTCCGCAACCAATCCCGTGACAGAGTACATAGCTGATTCTGTCGAGAAGCGATTTGAATCGCTCGAATCCCTCCGAAACGTAACGGAGGAAGTGTTTAACATTGACAAGGCGTTTTTCTGCGCTAATATTGTCCGCAACATGCTCCACTTGTTGACAAGCAGTGGTGACATCGAATTTCATAATGCAGAGTTCCAGCAGTTATTCTTTAATCATGTGGACACTCTACAGCAATCTCTTCAGGACTATTTGAAGACTAAAACAAAGGATTTTCAGGAAGGAGTCCAGCAAGTCATAGACCTGACTGATGTTCTTTCTGATGAAATTGATATTCTGGTTTCTCATGTGGATAAGGTAAGAAAATCAGGTGAGGACAAAAATCTTTATTCAAGATGAAGTCTAAGGAGAATTATTACTGTCTCGTCCTGTCCTCTGGGCAGGCGAGATACCTTGCTACAAGCAAGTACGGGATAGACCGAATGAAAGCCCTAATGTCACTCGTAGAATTGGCATCCACTGAGAACCATAGCTATGAAAAGAAAGGATTCTCAACTGACATTTATATCGGTCAGGTGGTCATGTCCGAGGTAGAACTATCCCGTCTTTGGAAGTGTGACCGCAAGACCGTTTCAAAGGTTCTCGATACGATGAACGAACTTGGACTTGTCTCAACCGAACAGAACAACCGCACAAGTATTCATACTCTGCTGTGCATCTCTGCCTGGTATGTTGACGGGACGAAGATTCTCAATCCCTTCTATGTTCCTATGAAGGATCGTTTCCCAGATGAAACATGCCCAGCCAATGATGATACTATCAATGGGGGTGTGGGTTCTGCTGATTCCCCATCAAACCCAGCACATTCGGGACAGAATCCTGCAATTGTTCCAGAGGAAAACGTTCGCAGCGGATTGGTTCCTGAATCTCAACAGTCCATATCCCACGACAACCCTACAATATATAATAATGTAAAGGGTGCAGAGGATGGTGGTCGCTACACTTCTGGCGATGCCGCTTCAGGAGTGTATCAACAAAAGGGAAAAGAAAACAGTGTTGATAGTTCACCCTCCACCCTGACGTAGTTAAGTCGTTTGATAAAGTAGGTAGCCAGGTCATCCGTGATGTCACTGACAAATTTGAGTCCGATACCGATAAAACTGTATTAGCAGGAGTCGAGTTTGCGCCAGACAATGGTAAACCGATTCCGGGCTTAACCCCTGGCTCCGATCCTAATAGGTCTTACCACTCTATGCGAGATCTTCAGATAGACCATATGAACCAGCTGGAAAAGAAATAACTGATAGTCAGTTCCATGCGCAGCGAGCACGGTGTCGAAAGCATTGTGGATTGTCGTACA
>OMYM01000335.1 GCA_900315225.1 uncultured Erysipelotrichaceae bacterium
ACAGGTACAAATGAAATCAAGACTGTTAAATTCGTTATCGTAAAATAAGATGTTGAAATCCGAGCTTAGCGGCTCCGGCCGCTAAGCTACGGTTTCAAAATAATCACAGAATAAGAAAAGATAAAAATATTATGAAAAAGAATTTATTGTTATTCAGTCTTATTTTCGCAATGTGTACCGCTTTTGGTCAAGAGGTACAAACAGAAAATAATTCCGGAGCCACTTCGGAAAATTATGAGACTTCCTTCTTCTGCCCTCATCACATCAATGTGCATGTTGGTGAGGCCTGGACGAACAATATCTACAGAAGAGCTGGTTTGAATCAGTATTATTCTCACAGCACTATGTTGGATGTTGACTACGCTTACTTCTTCAACGAACATTGGGGCCTCAGCTTAGGTGTCGGTATCAATCGCATTGGCGCGAAAGCTTCCATCTCCAAGAGTGGTATCATTTCTGATTATGATGAGATTCATGACGGCTTTTTCGATGATAATGTTTCGACTTACAATCCTAACTATGACCTTTATTATGATGCAAACGGCTTGAGAGAAAAACAGGTTGTCTGGGCAGTTGAAGTTCCTTTGAAAGCCCATTTTGACTGGCGTTTCGATGGTCGTAACGGTATCTATGCTGCTCTTGGTGTCCAAGGCTATTTCCCGATCAAGGGTTTCAACAGATACACTGGTGAAGGCACTATTACCACTTACGGTTATGAAGAACTCTTTAACCAATGGTATATGCGTCATTATGAAGATGGCCAAATCAAGATGGACAACCACTTTGCCGAGGGTTCTTACGCTGGTAAAGGCAAGAATGTGAAAATGAGACCTTCTGTTGATCTCGTTGCTGACTTCGGTGGTGTTTTTGCCATCAGCAAGAAAGTTGATTTCTATGTTGGCGCTTATTTCAAATATGGTTTCCTCGATATTCTTCCCAAGACCAAGACTACTCTCATCGGTGCTAATGACTTAGGCGATATGGAGTTCCAGGGTACACTTGGTTCTGACATGTTGGATGTTGCTTATGCTAATGGTCAGCTGACGAAACAAAGCCAAACCAAATGGCATCTGATGCAAGCCGGCGCCAAGGTTGGTTTCCACTTCAAGACTTGTGCTACTCCTGCTGAGAAGTCCCAGAAGCAAATTGAAAAGGAAATCCTTGAAGAGCTGAAGAAGAAATCCAATGAACCTATCATCATCAAACAAGATCCTCAATATATCTACATCGTTCCTGTTTGCGATCAGATGGATCAAGATGATGAATATCTCACTCCTGCAGACAAGAAAGCCATCAGCGAATTGAGCGAGGCTTTGTCGAACACTAAGATTCTTTTTGACCTTGACAAAGATATTCCGAAAATTTCGGATTACAACGACAATATCAACAGAACAGTTTCTATTTTGAAGGCTAATCCTCAGTTGAAACTTATCGTTGAAGGTTATACTTGCGATTTGGGTTCAGAACAACACAATCGTGATCTCGCACAAAGAAGAGCTAACAATGTCAGAAATCTCTTCATTCAAAAAGGTGTGAATCCCGACCAAATCGAGACCGCTTCTTACACTGTCAATGATCCTCAAAACAAACAGAACATCACGGATCCCAGACGTGAGGAGCATAGAGCTGCTATCTTTAGAATCGTCAAAAGATAATTATTACTATTCTCGTTAGAAAAGGGACTGCCGGAAGGTGGTCCCTTTTTTTGTTTACGGTTTTAGAGTTATAGGTCTTAGATGCTTAGGGGCTCAGATGTTAAGATTGTGTGATTCCCCATTATGTTCGTTGATTTGGTATTGGTATACTATAAGATGCAGGAACACAGTCTGTTATGTGTTTGTGTTACAAAAAGTGTGCCACAATGAAAATTTTTTTTCAACAATGGGGATTTGATTAAAAAAATTTCTATATTTGCCAGCTTGTTTAAAAATCGTTATTTGGATGGGTAAGAGGCGTGAGTAATTTTTTTAACATTTTGATTTATAGATTGTTGTACGGTTTTAAGCAAGTGATAGGAAGTTGGCTTGAGTTGTTGGTTTGTGTAAGAAAAAGGAATATTTATTCGAAAATTGATAAAAATATAGAGAAATGAAGATAGTGAATTATTTTAAAGAGACGTATGACGAGCTGGTTCATAAAACGAGCTGGCCCACCATGCAGGAGCTTGGAAATAGTGTTGTGGTGGTATCTATTGCTTCCCTTATAATCGCGTTTATCGTGTTTTTGATGGATACCGTCTTCAATCTGGGCATGCATGCCATGTTCCCGGCTGTTTAGTTTCTTTATAAACTGACATTATATCCAAAGTAACTGAGACATGGCTGAATTAGAGCGTAAGTGGTATGTGATCAAATCTGTCACGGGTACAGAGAAGAAAGTGAAACAGAACATTGAGAGTGAAGTTGCGCTTTCCTCTTTGAAGGACTCTGTTTTTGAGGTTTTGATTCCCACGGAAAAAGTTTTCCACAGCACGAAGACTGGCAAGAAGGTTGTGAAAGAGCGCAATTACTTCCCGAGTTATATTTTCATCGAGGCGATGATGACGCAGGAGGTTTGTGCGAAGCTTCTTGAAATCCCCGGAGTGTTGGGTTTCGTGGGTTGCAAGCGCAAGAGCGATCCGCCCGTAGCCCTTCGTAAAGAGGAGGTCTCCCGTCTGCTTGGAAAGGTTGACGAGCTCTCCACCCAGGACGAGTTCTTGTTGCAGCCTTACATTGTCGGCGAGGAAGTCAAGGTTATCGATGGACCTTTCAACACTTTCAACGGTGTGATCGAAGAGATCGACACCGAGAAGAAGAAGCTGAAGATTACGGTGAAAATCTTCGGACGTAAGACCCCGCTGGAGCTCGGTTTTATGCAAGTTGAAAAAATATAATGTCTGAAATTAGTTACAAACAAATTAAAAGATTAAAAAATGGCAAAAGAAGTAGCTGGCTTAATTAAGTTACAGATTAAGGGAGGTGCCGCTAATCCGTCACCGCCGGTAGGTCCCGCATTGGGTTCCAAGGGCGTGAACATCATGGAGTTCTGCAAGCAGTTCAATTCTCGTACGCAGGACATGGCAGGCAAGGTCATTCCGGTCATTATCACGGTTTACAAGGATAAGTCCTTTGACTTTGTTACCAAAACGCCGCCGGTAGCTGTTCAGATTATGGATGCCGCCAAACTTCAGAAGGGCTCAGGTGAACCCAACCGTACCAAAGTGGGTACGATTACTTGGGATCAGGTGCGTGCCATCGCCGAAATCAAGATGAAGGACTTGAACTGCTTCAAGATCGAGTCTGCCATGTCTATGGTTGCCGGCACCGCTCGCAGCATGGGTGTCAACGTAAAGGGAGGCCAGAATCCTTTCGAGCAAAATTAATTAACAAGTAAAAATCAAACAAATGGCTAAGATATCAAAAAAACGCAAAGAGGCTTTTGCTAA
>OMYM01000141.1 GCA_900315225.1 uncultured Erysipelotrichaceae bacterium
ATGAGTCTTGCGACCAATGCCATGATCCATGCCAGGACACATTGCCATAGGACAACGCCAATAGCATAGCCATGTCCTAGTTCACGCTTGATGGATGCGATGGCAGCGACACAAGGGGTGTATAGCAGCGAGAAGACAAGCATGGCAGCGGCGGAAAGAGGCGATAAGACGGAAGATACATTCTTGGCAAAGAGGATCTCCATGGTGGACACAACGCTTTCCTTGGCAAGGAAACCGCTGATCAAGGAAACCGCGATGCGCCAATCGCCTAATCCCAATGGCTTGAACAAAGGGGAGATCAATCCCGCGATCAAGGCAAGAATGCTGTCGGAGGAATCTTGGGCAAGGTTGAAGTGGAAGTCAAAACTCTGCAAGAACCAGACAACAATGGTCGCAATGAGAATGATGGAAAATGCCCGTTGCAGGAAATCCTTTGCTTTTTCCCAAAGAAGCTGGGCAACGTTCTTGTATCCGGGAAGACGGTAGTTTGGCAATTCCATGACAAATGGGGCTGCTTCTCCCTTGAACAGGGTGTGGCGGTAGATGATCGCTGCCAGGATTCCCGAGGCAATGCCGAGAAGATATAGACCGACCATGATGAAGCCACTGTATGCAGGAAAGAACGACTGGACAAAGAAGCCATAGATGGGCAGCTTTGCCGTGCAGCTCATGAAGGGAGTCAACAGGACGGTCATGCGCCGATCTCTTTCCGAAGGGAGTGTCCGGGTGGACATGACAGCAGGAACGGTGCAGCCAAAGCCAATCAACAACGGAACAATGCTGCGACCGGACAAACCGATCTTTCGCAGAAGCTTGTCCATGAAGAAGGCCACGCGGGCGATGTAGCCGCTATCCTCCAAGAGGGAAAGAAAGAAAAACAAGGTGATGATGATCGGCAGGAAGCTAAGGACACTTCCCACACCTGCCAGGATGCCATCGACGATCAATCCATGGACTGCTTCGTTGACGTTCAGGCTTGTCAAGCCACTATCGACCAAGGCGCTAAGGGAGTCAATGCCACTCTCTAGAAGCTCTTGGAAGAATGCACCAATGACATTGAATGTCAGCCAGAACACCAGTCCCATGATGACGATAAACGATGGGATGGCGGTGTATTTGCCTGTCAATAGTTTGTCGATCTTCTCGGAACGTATGCGCTCCTTGCTTTCGTGTGGCTTGCGTATGGTTTGCGAGCATACCTTTTGTATGAAGGAAAAACGCATGTCCGCCATGGCGGCGCAACGATCTAGGCCACGTTCCTTCTCCATTTGCCGGATGATTTGCCCTAGCATTTTCTGCTCTTCCTCTTCAAGCGAGAGTTTCTCAAGTACCAATGCATCTCCCTCGATGATCTTGGATGCTGCAAACCTGACAGGCAAGCCAGCTGCCTTGGCATGGTCTTGGATGAGATGTATGATGCCATGCAAGGCACGGTGAACGGCGCCACCATGATCGTTTTCATCGCAGAAATCCTGCCTGAGGGGCTTTTCCTGATAGTGCGCGATATGGACGGCATGTTCGATAAGCTCGGCCACGCCAGCGTTTTTGGCGGCGGATATCGGCACTACCGGAACACCTAGGAGCGATTCCATCAGGTTGATATCCACATAGCCACCATTGGCAGTGAATTCGTCCATCATGTTCAATGCCACGACAACCGGGATCTCCATTTCCAGCAACTGCATTGTCAAGTACAGGTTCCTTTCCATGTTTGTCGCATCCACGATATCGATGATCGCCTTGGGCTTTTCATCAAGGACAAAGGAACGCGATACGATTTCCTCGCTTGTATACGGGGACATGGAGTAGATGCCTGGAAGATCGGTCACCAATGTATTGGGATAGCCCTTGATCACGCCATCCTTGCGGCTTACCGTGACGCCAGGGAAATTGCCGACATGCTGGGAGGCACCGGTCAACTGGTTGAACAGAGTGGTTTTTCCACTGTTCTGGTTGCCAACCAAGGCGAATGTCAAGGTTGTTCCCTCGGGCAGGGGATTCCCACTCCCTTTGGGGTGGAATCTTCCCCCTTCGCCAAGACCTGGGTGTTCCTTCTTGATGTGTTTCTTTTCTGATGGCGTGTCTGCCAAATGCGTGTTGGTTGGCTTGATTTGTATCTTGGCAGCGTCGTCCAGGCGCAATGTGAGTTCATAGCCATGGATCATTACTTCCATCGGATCACCCATCGGGGCATATTTGACAACGGTCACCTCGGTTCCAGGAATAACCCCCATGTCGAGAAAATGTTGCCGCAAGGCTCCTTCGCCACCGACCTCGCATATGATTGCGGATTCTCCAATGCCTAATTCTTTTAATGTCATGTATTCACCTCTATCTCGTTGATTATTATAGCCTAATTGTGTTGGTTAATTTAAACTAACATTCAAGAAGATATAGATGATTATGATTGTTTCCAATCCCTGGTAGTCGGTCCCTTTGCGTAGGATACCGGGAGGCATACCAGGGAAGGGGGCGTGTCTTTGTCCATCGATAGCAGGGATGTCACACATGTGCGGGCGATTTGTTCAACGGGCTGGACAATGGTGGAACAGATATAGTCCTTGGAATAGAAGTCGATGATGCCATCAAAGCCAATGAGCTGCACCTGTTCGGGAACGGCGACACCTTTTTTCTTGAGTATTTCTGAAATGGTGTATGCGAGATGGTCGGTGGAGCAGAAGATCCCATCATACGGGAATGTTCCATCGACAACCATGTTGCGAATGGTATCGTAGAGTTCATCTACTTCAGCGCCGTTATTGCGGTATATGGCGTGATGAGGGATGTCGTTCGCCTTGCAATAGGCTTCAAAGCCAGCACCGCGTTTGTCCGTTTCGCCTGGGACAGTGGAACCAGTGCGTAAGAACAAAAGATTCGTGCTGCCAAGCTCGTGCAGCTTGGAGGCTGCGAGAAAGCCACCTTGGTAATTGTCAGACGCAACACAAGGAATACGTCCCTCGAACGTTCGATCAATGGAAATGAAGGGAATGTCTACCCTCCAATCGAATTGGTTATAGGTGAGGGCAATGATGCCATCGGCTTTGTTTTGAATGACCATGTTAATGCATTTTTCCTCCGTTTCGCTATCCCAATCAGTGACCGAGATCAGCGAACGGTAGCCCCTTTCAGCCAATTCCCGACACAAATGCTCAGTCAAGGTTGCAAAGAAGGGATGGGAAATCACAGGCATGATGATGGCAACAGTGTATGTTTGGTTGGTACGCATGCCCCTGGCATAGTTGTTTACCTGATAGCCAAGTGCTTTGGCGGCAGACTCAACCTTTTCTTTATATTGCTTGCCAACGGGGATGTCGTTGAACACCTTGGAGACGGTACCAAGGGATACACCGGCTTTCTTGGCAACATCCTTCATCGTTGGGAGAGTGCTTTTCTCTTTCATTACTATCTCCTTTGTACAATTGTAAGCATATAATATTATATATGAAACCTAGAATAATAGAAGTGATTTCATGGCGGGAGGACGAACTTGGATGCCTTGCGGTTATGCATTTGGGGATATTATTTTTATGATATGTGTGTGAAACGATTCATGCCATTTCCAACGCGCTTTCTGGTATAATCGTACCTAACGGGATATTTTCCATGTTCGAATAAGCGTAAGGCATTCAGAGGCAGGCATGGGAAAATGTCGCGGGCAATGATACTTTTGGAAAGGAGTATGCAGAAACAAATGACAAAGCAAGAATCTTTCATACAACAGACAAAACCACTTTTTCTTATTCGGAAATATCGTTCGATCCTGATGGCTGCCATTATTGTTGAATCGGTCAACTATATCGTGTCGTTGACCGACAGCATCGTCGCAGGATCCATCCTTGGCGACGATGCACTTGTGGCCATAGGCATGGTTTCTCCGTTTTTGACCTTTGCCTATTTCGTGGCTTCCATCATTATTTCGGGAACGGTAAAAACTATTCCTATCAAGTCGGACGCTTTGATCATAAACGTGCGTTGGAGTTTTTCAGCGAAGGTGTCTATTTTTCTCTGGCTGCGGGAGCAGCCTACGCGTTGCTGTTGCTGGTGTTTCGCCATCCCATCCTGGCGTGGATTACACCTCTTGGCGCTATTCGGGAATATGCCGGGGAGTATTTCGACATCATCTTGCTTTTCTTCTTTCTTACCCCGATTGCCAACCTGCTAGACAACATGGTGATTGCGGATGGAGGTGAAAAGCTGTCTACCGTGGCAAATGTCGCCATGATTCTCGGTAACGTTGCCTTGTCTTTTTTGCTTGCCCTTCATTGGGGAATCAAAGGCGTCGCGCTTGCTTCGGTTGCTAGCAAGCTGTTGTATCTGCTCATCATCTGTCTGCATTTCTTCGCTAAGACAAGCAGCTTGCGTCTTGTCCCCTGTTGCAAGGCGAGGGATGCCATGCTCATCTTCAAGAGCGGCATTGCCAAGGCTTCGACCTATGCCCTGGAAGCAATCGCATATTTTGCGCTCAATCTATTCGTTTTATCGTTTTTTGACAGCGATACGATGGTTTTATTGGTAATGGGGGAGAGATTGCTGGGAATGCTGACGATGTTCATTGGACTATCCATGGCGGCCCAGCCCTTGATTGGCATATTGAAGGGTGAAAACAACACCAAGGCTCTTTGGCTATTGATGTGGACAGTCTGTTTCGACCTATTGGCGATTGCAACAATCGTGACGCTTTTGGTCATGCTGGGGGCACCATTGCTTGTCATGGCTTTTGGCGTTACTTCCGAACCCTTGAAGACAGAGGGGATCATCACTTTGCGCGTCATTGGAACAACGTTGGTTTTCCATGCAATCCTTCTACAGTTTTTCGTCTATTTCTACATGATGGACAGGGGAATGGGCTTGTTTCAGAAACATGTCTTTTTGTCGGAATAAATTTGTCAGCCAAGAATCGTAGTGAGTATCAAATTGTGCAATAAAAAAGCGCCTCTGATTAGAGGCGTTGGTGAAGAACTCATTCCGATAAAATGAAACAAGTCGGGGAATGCTGGCGTTTTTCATAGTATTGCTCAAGAACCTGCTTATTCCTCTTGCCGCAAGTATCGCACTGTCCCTGGCAACCAAGGCAAGGATCGGCCTTTGGCTTGGCATGGCCATTTCACCAGTGATCTCCTTGGTGATCGTGGCGCTTGTTGTCCGATGGCGTTGCGTCAAGGAAAATCGTCGCTTTCCCTTCATGATTTCAGCGGATCGCAACCACGATATTTTTATCTACGATTTTATCCTAAGCCATGAAGCAATCATGGAGATGCTGCGCATGGCCGATGAAGTCATGAAGACATATGCGATATCCGCAAACGTCAAGGCATTGGCGGAAGTCTTCATGGAGGACATCTTCATGTTGGCAGGGGAGAAAAACACAGGCAAAAGCAATATGCTTGCGGAATGCACGATGCTTTTTGAACCTGCGGGGATGCGCGTGATTCTACGCGATTCCGGCGTCATATTCAATGCCACGGACGAAGATGCCTTGCCCGATTCATTCAGGCAATACGTAGTCGCAAGCCTGATGTCAATGCAAGAAAAAAAGGCATATATGACAACGACTGGGTATAATCGGATAGAATTGTTCTTTGCGGACGCATATGGCAACAAGGGCATTGTTGCTTCGCAGGAAGAAAGACTTGCGAAGGTTCCTGGCATGTGAACAAAAGTGACAAATGTTTATTCTATTTGTTTGATGCTCTGGTATAATGTGGCTGTATGTCAAAGGAGATTTCTGTATGTACAAAAAAAGTAAGCGTATTGTTCTAGCCTTGGTCACGACATTGTTGCTTGGCGCTTGCAGTGGCGGTACTGCCGGCGGTGCCACCGAGACACCGGTCGGCAGTCTTCCAGACGAGCCGTATGAAGCTGTCGCCTATAATCTGTACCCAGCGCCTGAAGATGCCTATGTCGGCGACACGATGCCATTTGTCAACGAAGACAATAACCTGGAATTGTATTATCTGTATGATACGGATCACAATGGCCAGGCATATCACCCGATCTGGCGCTATACCACGGATGATTTTGTCGGCTATGAGGATGATGGCATGGTCTTGAACTATGGCTTGATGTCAGAACCCGATCCCGCCATCGGGACTGGTTCCGTCATGCAAGACAATGAAGGTCAGTATCATCTGTTCTACACTGGTCATAACGATACGGGCAATGGCGGCAAAGGCAAGGAATGCGTCATGCACGCTGTTAGCTCGGATAGAGAGAACTGGGAAAAGATCCCGGAGGATACTTTCTACAGTCCTGATAACTATTCCAAAGACGATTTCCGCGACCCTGAGGTCTTCTGGGTCGATGAAGAGAATTGTTATTGGCTGTTGATTGCGGCCAGGGAAAACACCCAAGGTGGCGTTGTAGCAAAATATACATCCACAGACTTGAAGAACTGGGAATTCCAGGGACCGCTTTATGCGCCACATGAGCAGTATATGCTGGAGTGCCCGGATGTCTTTAAGATGGGGGATACATATTATCTGACGTATAGCTGGGATTGTGTCACGTATTACGCGATGAGCGATTCGATCAATGGCCCATACAAGGCACCGATGGACAATGTCCTCGATGGCAATAATTTTATCTTCTATGCGGCAAAGACGGCGGAATTGAATGGCACACGTTATCTCTGTGGCTGGCTTGGCAGGGCTGGCTTGACCGATGATTCTGGCATCTACCAATGGGCCGGCAGCATCCTGAACCACCAGCTTGTCCAACACGACGACAATTCCCTTGGCGTTCGTGAACCTGAAACCTTCGCCAACTACTTCGTTAGCCCGAAAGAATTCAAGGCTGTCAAGAAAGAAGGAACTGTCACGATCACCGACAACAATGTCTCCTTGTCGGCGGAAGATGGCAGCTATGCCCTGGCCGACATGGGTACACGCGCCCCTACCATGATGCTGGAATGCGATGTCAAGTTCGATGCGGATGGACGTGTGGGCTTTGCTTTTGGCGGCAGTGAAGACGAACCTTCCTGGACTGCCTTGTGCCTTGACGCAAAAGAAAACAAGCTCCATTACGAAGGAACGGAAATCCAAGATCTCGACAGGTATGATGCGGAAGCCTACACAAGGCTTGACTTCGAAGATGGTGCGACACATCATGTCAAGCTTGTCTGCGAGAATGAAATCGTTATCCTGTATGTCGATGATGCAAAGGCACTAAGCTCGCGAATTCGTCGTTCGATCAATGGCGCCCATATCGGTGTGTTTGCGGATGGCTGCAGCGCCGAATTCACCAACATCACGATGAAGCTACCGAACTAATCAACAAAAAAAGGGGGGATTGCTAAAGGCAATCCCCTTTTTGTTGGTGTGTCAGGCATGGCACAGGTCTATACTTTGCAATGCAATTGTGTTATTTTCAGGGTCATCTATCCCTTGCCTGCAGTTATAATCGTTCCAGTATATTTAGCCGAGAAGCTCACCTAAAAGGCTTTCTGGCAAGCATTTCAATGAACAGGTTGTTATCCACGTTGTAGCTATAATAATTATACTTCCACGTCATTTGTTCAGACGAACGATCACTGGTTGTGATCAAGGATGGTACACTCATATCGTGATCTAGGGCATCTATTCGATTTAGGTAGACGGCACTTTTCAAGTCATTCATAGGATATAAGGCACTGATAGCCAAGCAGACGCAAAGTGCGCCAGCCGCAAAAGAATCTGGCTTGTCATATATCGTATCGATTACACAGATCATGATGACGAAAATGGCTGGGATACTCGTTGACATCACGAGATCATTATAGTAGCCGATCTTGAAAATAGGCAGTATCGATAACAGGATTACAGCCGCAATGAACATCCCGTTTTGCAAGTGTCTTTTGCCTGACAATAGGGCATATATCCCGAAATGGCCAAGGCAAAACGATACATATAACCAGATGTTTATATGTTGAATCGAAAAGCCGGCCGAAGGATCCTTGGCAGAGAATACATTTCCTGAAAAATACAGCAGCAGCGGAATGCCAATGGCAACCATGCTTGCGATATTCGCTGGGCTGAAAGCCTGTTTCACAAATACGATAAGCGACCGTTTTTCAAGAATCGATTCATAAATCGCACAAATCATCGCCATTAAGGCTATGCCAAGGAAAGAGAAGGCTCCGTATAAAAGCGATGGCAACATCAAGGGGATATACACACTGATTTTTTTCCGTCTTTCCCACCATAAAGAAACTGTCAGCCAAGCAGCAATGCATTGCGGCATCACCCAGCTCAAATTGACATAATGATTTCTGTATTGCAAAACGCTTCCATTTACCGCTGTCATCCAATGCTTGTCGAACCCTGCGATTCCAGAAAACAAATCAAGCAACATCTCGCTCAGGAAAAGGCAACCGCCAAAACCCACAAGGATAACAACGACACAGACCTGCTTGGCAAACATCGAGGCATTCATTATTCTCATGAGTTGAAAGGCAATAAGGAAAAGCCCAACTTCACCCCAGATATACATCATTACTTCGGCTACCCGAAAAGAACCAGTCACTTTTCCGATAAGAGCAGGAACGAGATACTGACCGATATAATATGTCAACATAGAGGGATTCGCGGCTTCTCGATAATAAACCGGCCAGTCGTAATTGACTAGGTCATTCAGAAGCGCATTGTGCTTTGCCCAGTCAGCCCACTGGGTCATCCACCCGCCCCATCCCGAGACAAGACCTGCCATGAGCAAGAACACGGAAATGAGGGCAAGCGAGTACACATGAAGAACCGGTTGATCTTTTGGCGCGTAGTCTTTCATGATGGAAATGCATCCATAGATCGTGGCTCCAATCGCCAACAAAGCAATATACCATTTCGTCCATGTGACAAAAAAGATCAATAACGACAGATATAGGTAGATCAGCGAGCATACTGCCAACCATTTTCCATTGATCGAGATTTTCATAGTCATGTACTGTTTCATTCTATCCATAGCTTCCTCTCTATGATGTAAACGTATCTCATCGGCAAGCGATCAGCTGCGGAAGATGAACAGCTTGCTGGCAATATAATTCAGTATGATCACCAGAACATTTGCGGCTGCCTTGATTAGCACGTCATTGAAATGCAACATGTCCACGAAAACAAACATGCACAGCCAGTCAACGACACCTGTCGCAAGCCGACAGGCAAAGAAAGAAACGATTTCCGTGGCGATTTCCCTAGAGGAAGAAGCCTTGCTGTGAAAAACCCATTTGCGGTTTGTGACATAGGCGAATAACACGGCAGCGATCCAAGCCAAGATGGTTGCTGGCATCGTTGTGTAATGCAGCAGATGCGCCAAGACCCAATATGCACCGATATTGACCAAGGTGGTCAATACGCCAAATATCCCATAGGGAATGATGTCTTTATACTTTTCGTAGTATTTCTGGATCATGTTTCCCTCTTATTCATCGATATGTTGTTTCAAGTACCGGAAATCCTTGATTGCCTGCGCGCCGATCTTGCAGATCTTCTTGACGTTGATCGAATTTACCCCGCCTTGCCTTGGCTTGAACGTGACATTCTTGAAATGGATGTTCTCGTGGAAGTAGACAAAGTATGTCGTTAACATGACATTGGGAAGATTGAAGTTCACTGGAAGCTTGGGGAGGTACTTGGCAACAAGTTCTTTTTTCATGAGTCTGAAAGGGCAGTTGGAGTCTGGCATTTTCACGCCAAATGTCATGCGAAGGATGGAGAGAAGGACATGTTCGACAAACTTTCTCGATGTCCCATCCTGACGATCTGGCCTTGCGCCAATGATCGCGTCATATTGCTTTCTCAATTGCCAGAATTCCTCGAATTCACCAGGATCGGTTTGTCCATCGGAATCGGTCTGGAAGATATAATCCGCTCCTTGTTCCAGGGCATAGTTGTAGCCGTATATCAATGTTGGACCATGCCCGCCATTTGGCTTTGTCAAAGGTTGGAGAAGAGGACGTGTTTCAGCGAGCTTTTCAAGCATAGGCCAGGTATCGTCCTTGCTGCCGTCATTGATAATGACCAGGCGAGAGAGGCCGGAGGCGTTGTGGCTTTCAATGACAGGATACCAATCATGTACCAATGTCTCGATGTTTTCCGCTTCATTGTAAGCGGGAATAA
>OMYM01000244.1 GCA_900315225.1 uncultured Erysipelotrichaceae bacterium
GATGCCCCTGTCACCACCTCTGGTTGAGTATATAATTAAAGAGGATCGGTCCTCAGTTAGTACCGGAATCCTGGAAGTTTATGTATAATTGTTGCTCCAGGTGGCGTTGCAATATAACTGTGGCTTCTCACCATTGTGTTTCCTCCTTGACTTTCATTTGCGAACTCTATGCTGTAACAAATTATATAGCACTTTCCAAAAATAAAGCACAAACCATGAATTCTTTTATTGTTTTATACAGAGCCAGGAGTACGATTTGCGATCTTTCTGTATATTGGTCATTCGTCCTCATCGTAATCTACTTCAAAATGGTACATTGTGTTTAGCTTAACAAGCAAAGGGGTTTCTATAGTAAACATTTTCTCAAGGTCATTGAGAATGGATTTCGCTAGAGGATAATCGCTCTGATCCATTGCTTCATAAAACCTCTGAACCATATCTCCAACTTCTTCAGGAACAGAATATTTCCCTTGATAAAGATCTACAGAATTATTTATATCAAGACCATATGTGGAATATGCATATGTTGGTTTTTCTTGATCGATGTCAATCAGCCAAATATCCTTGGAAGCCGCAAATAGGATCGGAGCATGTGTCGTAGCGATAAACTGTACATTCGGAAAGGTCTTTCTTAAAGCATCAATCACTTTCCATTGCCACTTTGGATGAAGATGAATATCAATCTCATCAATCAAGACAATGCCTGGTGTTTCTGTAATCATATTCTCTAAACGTGGATTCAACAATGCCATTCGGTATGCAATGTCAAAGACCATCCAGATCAAAGACTGGTAGCCAATGCTTAGCTTGTGTATCGGCATGGTCGTATCTCCTTCCGTATACATGAGTGTGTAGGTGTTACGATTGATGGATATGGCGTATTGATTGCCATGATCCATCAATCCCATGAATTTCTCAACAGCACCTTTCACTGCCTCATACACGATGATCTCGTTATTCCTTTGGAAAGCAGTCATTTCCATCATGATGCACCAGCCAAGCAATGCTTGGACATCTGGAACAGCATCCAATGCGTTCCTATATCCATCTTCCCGTGTGTATTTCTTTGTCAGTAGTTTCAAGTCAGCCTCATGCGATGTCCAGACTCTTCCAGCCCCTTGAAAGCACAACACCGGTAGTATTTCATAATCGTGGTGATATTGGTCTCTAATGATCGATGGGTCAAAATCGATCTGGCATTCTTGCGATGCATTCACACCAGGAAGATATTTTTGAAAATGAACACTGTTTTCATCCAAATTCCAAACAGTGATGGCATCTCGCATGCCAAAACCTATGACTTTTGATTCTTGTATCATTGTCGCAAAGACAATCCTCCATTTTGCGCCATATAGAGTCTTGCATAGTTTTCCTGTTTCCAAGTCCCAGATCAAAATCTTGTGATTCTCTGTCCCAACAACAAGATATTTGTCATTTGAAGACAAATCCAGCGTTCTAACAACATCATTAGGAACCTTGTACTTATCGATCAATACACCGGTTTCCGTATCCCACGTCTTGATTGTCGAGTCAGTTGAACAACTGTAGAGTCTTTTCCCATCTTGTGAGATGGCAAGACTCAACACAGGAGATTCATGTGCCATCACCTTCTTAATCAGCCTAAACTCTTTATCGTTTGCTTCGTAAGCTTCGATCATTCCATCTTCCGTACCGACATATACATACCGGTTAAATGCGGTGAACGAATATGCATGATACTGGAAGATACTGGCGATTTCTGTTCTACTACGGAGATTGAAGCATTTGACATACAGGGATCTAGCGAACACATAGCAAGTTTCATTATCAGGACAAACATATATCGACTCAATTTTCCCACCATTCATTTCGATTCTATTGCTGGTATACATTCCCGTTGGAACATCAATGGTTCTGAGTGTTGAATCGTCAAAGCATGCAATGAGGGTCTTTTCATCAGGGGTGAAGGTCATGGCAGTTGTTAAATCCATAGAGAAAACAGTATGCTTCTTAGAATAGTCTTCTGTGTGCCATATTTCTATCCCTTGATCCTTTGCTATAGCGAGCCATTTCCTGCTTATGGATCGACAAGCACAATAGATCTTTTCACCAGCATTTGACATCTTCTTGTGTTTGGCGATGATTCCATCGCCAAAAACGGCTTCAACGTCAATTTCAACTGGATAAAATCTGTTACATGAGTAGGGTCCTTTTCTGTAGCTATTGTATTGTTCACGAATATCATCATCGGAAATAGACATTGAAAAAGATTCTTTGTTTATGCATTCAGGGAA
>OMYM01000245.1 GCA_900315225.1 uncultured Erysipelotrichaceae bacterium
AAATCAGCATCCGGTTCCGCTTCATTTGCTCCATAGCTGTAGATGGTGGCGATGCGAAGCTTCTTTGTTGGATCCGCTGCCATCTGCCTTTGAAACTCCTGGTAGTACAGCCTTGCCATTGCCACAGACGACACGCAAAGAATGGAATTGAAACCATTCAACCTTTGCTGTCGTTTCACCTCTTCCACTGATCCACGCTTCCCGGAAGCCACTTCCGAAGTATTCATCAACGCATGAAACATATAGCTCTTATCCCCACGATATGTCTTCTGATCGAAATGTTCCAAGATATACTTGGTAACAAGCCCTATTCTCTTAGAAGCCATGAATGCTTTCTCACGGTCAATATCCCACACTTCCTTGTCGTCAATATCAGGATCCGTGTCCATGGTCTTGATGTAATCCACTCGGAAAGGAAGAACATTCTTATCGTTTATCGCATCAATGATCGTGTATGTATGCAGTTGATCGCCAAACGTCTGCTCCGTTGTCATTGCCTGAGGATTTGCCGACCCCTGTGCATTCACCGCAAATATCGGCGTCCCCGTAAACCGAAACAAATGATACTTCTTAAACCTCTTGACAATCGCATGATGCATATCCCCAAACTGACTTCTATGACATTCATCAAAGATAATCACAACATGTTTCTGATACACTTCATGCCCTGGATGCTTCTTTATGAAAGTAGACAGCTTCTGTATCGTTGTTATGATAATGCGGGCATTGGGATCCTCCAATTGCCTACCCAGGATCACAGTGCTGGAATTGCTGTTGGCAGCCCCCTTCTCAAAGCGATCATATTCCTTCATCGTTTGATAATCCAAGTCTTTCCTATCCACCACAAAGAGAACTTTATCGATATACGGCAACTGTGAGGCAATCCTTGCTGTCTTAAAGGAAGTAAGCGTCTTTCCCGATCCAGTCGTATGCCAGATATACCCACCACCGTCAACAGTACCGTATTTCTTATAGTTATTCGCTATCTCAATCCTGTTCAGTATTCTTTCCGTCGCGGTGATCTGATACGGTCTCATCACCATTAACATGTTCTCCGAAGTGAATATGCAGTATTTCGTCAGGATATTCAGAATCGTATGTCTGGCAAAGAACGTCCTTGTGAAGTCTATGAGATCCGGGATAATACGATTATTCGCATCCGCCCAATAACACGTAAACTCAAAGCTATTGCTTGTCTTCTGCTTCTTCTGTCTTCCCGACACCATCTCATTCATGGCACGGAACCTGGTCGTATTAGAGTAGTATTTCGTATAAGTTCAATTGCTTATGAGAAACACCTGCACATACTCAAACAACCCACTCCCAGCCCAAAAAGAATCCCTCTGATACCGCTCTATCTGATTGAACGCCTCCCGTATGGCCACTCCTCTTCTCTTCAGCTCCACATGTATCATTGGCAATCCATTCACAAGAATTGTGCCATCATACCTGTTATCATGCCTTGCTCCATCATTCTGGCTCACAGCATACTGATTGATCACCTGAAGAAGATTATTATATTCTTCTTGTCAATCAACGTGATATTCTTCGTGGATCCATCATCCCTCTTCAGAACCTGAACATAATCCTCTTGTATCTTTCGTGTCTTTTCTACGATATGTTCATTGGGATTAGCCAAAGCAGCCTTAAAGAACCGTTCCCACTCCTCATCCGAGAAAGAATACGTATTCAGAGTCTCCAGCTTCTTCCTTAGGTTCACTACCATCTCCGCTTCACTATGAATCGGAAGATGCTCATACCCCTGTTCCGTGAGCATATGAATGAATTCCTTCTCCAGTTCACTCTCACCCTGATAACTCTCAGATCGCTTTACAGCAGGCTTATATTCCGTGACAACGGTATTCTCCGTTGTCTCTGCAACAATGTTAAAGTATGACATTGTCTACTCTCTTTCTAATCCTTTTCTTTGAATGTCAGTAACTTATCTCGATAGTATTCATACTGTTTCTTACGATATTCAATCTCGGCGGGAAGACCGTTGGAAAGGTCATTGCAAATTCCGTCAAAGCGATCCAGCAATTCTGTAATACGTTCCTGCTGTTCCAATGTTGGAACCATTATCATGACCTGCCTCAAAGCATTCGAATTAAACTGCGGTTGACCACCGGTTGATACAAGCTTGTTAACTTGATCCCAATATAATCCAGATTGAGCGAAATGCCAATAGTACCGATTCATGAGAATCCTCGGATTTGGCGTTATCTTAATCAAGAACGATGCAAAAACCGCAGGGTCATCATTCGGCACATATAGTGTCTTACCATATGTTGCACCAGTTCTTGCCATCAGCAGATCTCCTTTTTTGAGTAGATACTTTCTACTATCTGGCGAAAGACTAACATATTTGACATTCGACATATTCAGATGACCATTCTCATCGATGTCGGTGATTCTAATAAATCTGGCATCCCCAGCTTCTTTGGCCTTATCTGTGTATCCATATGTGAATTCAGCAATTTCTCCAAGAGCCACGATTGCATAGCCAAACACATACTGTAAAAAAACTATTTCATCTCGACTATGTGGTCTATAAACCGCCCCCCGTACTCATTAAATGTTAAAATTTGGTCGCGGTAGTACTCATATTGTTTTTTACGTGCTTCTATCTCAGCGGGAAGTCTGATATTTAAATCATTGCATATGGATTCAAAGTTATCCAAGACATTGACGATACGAAGTTGTACTTCATACTCCGGCAAAGGTATTTGATAATTCAAAATTTTCTGAAAGTCAAGAGAATCTACTGTCCCACCTTGTTTCTTGGTTTTCAAACGAATATCTTCTCCATAAGCTTGAAGGACAAACGCTACATATTCTGCTGATATCCCTTCCGCAACAGATAAAGCCTTGATATCCTGATTGATCGTTGTTCTGAACGGAACATATGCAACTGGAAAAGTATGCTTTAATATCCCTGAACGAGTTACAATAGCAACACTTCCTTCAGGAAGCAAATTCATCGATGCTTCTGTTAATGCAACTTCAGTAATATGGTCTTCAGTATCAGTCAACACAGGAAATTTCATGTCTTTTGAGGAAATCCAAGGAATTGTGCCATCCTGCCAGAACCTTTGTTCTTGCATGGAAGGAGTCTTTCCACTCTGCCATTTTCCCAAAGATGAGAGTGGAACCATTTGAGATTCTTTCTGAAAACCGTTCAACAATAACTGACTGTAATATTGATACTGCTTCTTCCGAGCAGCACGTTCCATTTCAAGCTTTGTATTCAATTCTTCTGTATGCTCTATGAAATTGTCCAAAATTCGGACAATTTCGTTTTGTATTTCCAATGGAGGAACAGGGATTTTAATTTCTTTGATTGCTGGCACACTGGAATGTACAACTTTACTCTTGACTTTCCCTTTGCTTTTTTGAATGCGAGCGTTTAATGTTGTAAGAGCATATGCGAGGAATTTTGGATTTTCCTTGTGCTTAAGAACAACAATATCCCCACCAGCAAGACATTTCTCTTGTCCCAAGTATGCACAAGACTTAGCAATGTCTTCTATACTTTCTCCTGTGATAGCAAACAATATGTCACCATGTTCAAAATACTTTGCATTATTAATTTTTTCTGCATTGGTATGTGAAACACATTTTTCAAACCAAACACCGTAGGTTGTGTATATCTCTCCATAGCGTACACATGGCGTTCCCTCTTCAGTAATTTGATCCCTGGTAATTCCTGACCCACGGAAAATATCTATTGCTATTTCACCAATTGTCTTATACTCCACCCCATCCGGACACAGTTCCTTCATCAACTCTTCTAATCTACTCATTCTCTCAAGCCTCCATCCTTCTCACCCTGATGTCTCAACCTCTCGCTCTTCAATCGTCGGAAGACTTCTTGACATGATCATCTGCCCTCAAGCCACACACATCCGTTCATATCCACCATTCAGGTGTCAATTCGCCAAGGGTCATGATTCGTTCCTGTTTGTAATCCATCATAATCTCAATATCCTTATACTTCTCGGGCATTAACTGAACCATCAGTTCCCGACATGCTCCACAAGGAGCGCCATTGGAACCGTCAGGCAGGATGGCAATGACCTTCTTGATCTCATGTTCTCCGTTTGTGATCATGTTGAAAATAGCGTTCCGTTCCGCACAGATCCCCAGTGTACAGCAAGTATCAATACAAACACCTGTGTATATCCGATCGGTGCCTGATAGGATGGCTGCGGAAACCTCACCGCATGTGACATATTCCGATATCCTACGTTCATTCCTGACAGCTTCAGCAGCTTCGTACATCCTGTCCCATTGCCACTGGTCTTTGGTTAGGCTACTGACGTAGCCAGTCCTCTTTTCATGCATCAAAGGAACATCGACATTCTCTGATTTCCATTGATAGCGGAATCCTGTTTTCTCTTGTACTCGTTTGGATTTTGTATTGCCTTCATAGTACCCGACCCAGATTTTCGTCATTCCAATGTCTTCAAAAGCGTGACGGATCATCTCTTTGGCTGCTTCAGGCATGATGCCTTGTCCCCAGAATGGCTTCCCAAGCCAGTAGCCAAGTTCGCATTCATCATCACGGTTGGTCATATCTGTATGACCATTCAGCTTCAATTCAATTGCCCCGATGGCTTTGTTGTCGGTTTTCAAGCAAATGGCATAGGCCTCTTTGGTGTTAAACACATTCTTGATCACATCAAGGCTTTCCTCGATGCTCTGATGCGCAGGCCAGCCTGCGATTGGTCCAACATCTGGATCTTTGGCATATTCGTATAAGTTTTCTGCGTTGCTTTCTTCCCAATGACGAAGGATCAAGCGTTCTGTCCCCAATTTCATTTCTGTTTCTCCATTCCAAGCCACAAATGTATATGTTTTATTCACCGACAGGAATATCATCGTTAAGACTTTTGTTACGGTAATTCAGATTCGTCCTGAGTGAATATCCTTGGTTTTCCCAAAATGCATTTGCAGAATCATTGTCATTGAACACAAGGCAGAATATCTTCTGTATGTCTTCTTTTTTCAAGGCTTCCTCTGCCACGGTAACGAGTTGTCCAGCCAAACCCATGCAGCGATACTTTGGATGAACACACAAGTGATGAATCATGCCTCTTCTTCCATCATGTCCGGTCAGAATCACGCCTATGACTTTATTTTTCTCCATGGCCACAAAGCATGTTTTTGGATTTCTCTTCAAATATCTGTCGATTCCTTCCTGGGAATCATCTATGGGATTCAATGCACGACGGCTTTGTTCAGTCGTATTCCAAAGCTCATATATCGCATCATAATCGTTGATTGTTGCAAGTCTTATCTCAAAGTTCATGGCATGGATCCTTCTATCTCCACAATGATCTTATCTATCTCTTCACGGAGAACTTGTTCTCTTGCGACAATCTCCCGTATCTCTGCATT
Source organism: uncultured Erysipelotrichaceae bacterium (assembly GCA_900315225.1). Classification (GTDB taxonomy): domain Bacteria; phylum Bacillota_I; class Bacilli_A; order Erysipelotrichales; family Erysipelotrichaceae; genus Bulleidia. The sequence goes on from OMYM01000245.1 coordinate 5,401, forward strand.
CAGTTTCACAATATCAATCTTCTCTCTGGTATCTTCTGCCTCTACATACGTGGATACTGAGAGGTTGTAGTCATTCCCCGATATTTCTTCATACGCAGCAAGGTGGGCAAAGTGGGGAACCTCTTCACGCTTGGCGAATGTATCCACGATTCTGTTGATGTTCTCGGGAGTGAGTTTATTGTTGTTGGTTACCTTGATGCATTCATTGGTAGCATCTATGAACAACACCTTGTTATCGGGTTTTCCTTTCTTCAGGACCATGATGCATGTTGCGATGCTTGTTCCAAAGAACAGGTTGCTGGGAAGCTGAACCACACAATCTACAAAGTTATTGTCTATCAGGTATTTCCTGATCTTTTGTTCCGCTCCTCCACGGTACATGATTCCTGGGAAACAGACAATGGCTGCCGTGCCATTGGACGCAAGCCATGAGAGTGAATGCATGATAAAGGCTAGGTCAGCCTTGCTCTTGGGAGCCAAGACACCCGCTGGAGAAAACCTAGGATCATTTATCAGCAACGGATCGTCATTTCCTGCCCATTTGATGGAATAGGGAGGATTGGAGACAATCAGCTCAAACGGTTCATCATCCCAATGTTGAGGTGTTTTCAAGGTATCCTCACAGGCAATGTCAAACTTGTTAAACTCAATGTCATGCAAAAACATGTTGATGCGACAAAGATTGTATGTTGTGATGTTGATCTCTTGTCCAAAGAATCCATTGCGTATGGCATTCTTCCCAAGGACTTTTTCAGCTTTCAGCAGCAACGATCCGGACCCACAGGCCGGATCATATACCTTGTTGATCTCTGTCTTTCCAACCGTTCCAAGCCTTGTCAGTAATTCCGATACATCCGCTGGTGTGAAAAACTCCCCTCCGGATTTCCC
>OMYM01000317.1 GCA_900315225.1 uncultured Erysipelotrichaceae bacterium
AGCGCTTTGAATTACGGTCAATAATATCCAATGGCTTTGGCGGGACAACGATTCGAAAATAATAGTGTAATGGCAATTAATTAAATGTATTCTAAATTAGGAAACTTGTCTATTATACTGGAACAAATCCATGTTTGCATTTTTTTATCGCTTTCATTTATCCCTTTGTTTTCATCAAAATAATCTGTATAATATGGTCTGACAGGCTTTCATGCTTGTACACGCGTATTGCGGTGGAGGAGGAAATGGAAAAGAAACGGTATAAGATTGCCTATATCACAGCTCACAAGCACGGTGGTTATGGCACCGGCCTACAGGATGGCATAAAGAACGGCATTGAAGAACAAGGGCATATATTGGTAAATATCACGGATCTCTTGCCCAGGGGATTTCTCAAGGACGCAAAGTATTATTTCTATATTGCCCTGCAGATTGCCCGGCAATTGAACCTGGATTGTTTCATTATTCCTGTCGGGATTATCAACGCCTATAACAAGATAGCCACGAAATGGGATGGCGAGTATCTGGCGCGGATGCTTGATCCAGCAAGAACGATTGTCATAGAAGATAGCCTTGATGGGTATCGCTACATTGTCAAGGACAATGTGTCGGGCATGCGGGAATGCATTGTCCATTTGATCCATGACCATCACTACAAGAAAATCGCTTTCCTTGCCGGTCCACAGGCAAGCTTTGGCTCCAAGATCAGAGAAGCTGTGTATTACGAGGAAATGAAGAAAAGCGGGCTTTCCACGGAGAATATGCTATACCGTGGTTCTTTCGATGGCAATTGCGCCAATGAGGTAGAGCGCATCTTGTTGGAGCATCCCGATATCGAAGCCATCGCCTGTTGCAATGATCACATTGCCCAAACAGTCTACTCTGTGTTAAAGGCCAAGGGATTGACCCCTGGCACTGATATCGCAGTAACTGGCTTTGACGACGACCCTTCTTCCGTGCATGCGGTGCCTCCCCTATCGACCGTACGCATAACCAGCTACGACCTTGGCTACCTGACGGCGTATGAGGCAGTGCGTCTTTGCGAAGGGTTGCCTCAATTGCACAGTACCTTGGAATCACGTTTTGTCAAGCGAATCTCATGCGGCGAAATCGTGGATGATAGCGTCAATGAATTCACCGATGTCATTCTTTCGGGCGATGATATCGTTAACAAGCTTTGCGACACTTTTCTTAATCATATGATTAAGCAAGCTAGCCGCGAAAGAAGGGAATCCTATCGCCAACGCATCCTGCCCCTTATCCAGAAAGCAGCCAAAGTGCTTGATGAAAACCGTTCCCTGGGGCATGTACATCTGGTGGATGCGAAAGACATGGTGTCATTGTTCGATGCAAGCAACGAACGCTACCTGACATACCAGAGTTTTGCGAGTGCTATGTCCGAGCTATTCGCTGGCATAGCCCCCTTTCTATCCCTGGAAAGACGCGCCTGGCTTGACCATGAAATTGCCCATTTCCATCAATTGATCGCTTTGTCGCTGATCGAACGCAACAGAACCCAAGAATATGGCACGCTAAACCGACAATGGTACATTACCCAGATATCCTCTGGTGCATTGACATACTCCGATGATGCTAAAACCGCAATAAACGCGATGCTAAGAAACATTGTAACGCTAGGAATTAACGACTGTTATATTCTTTTGCTAAACGAAACGATTACATACAAGGGAGCGGAAGATTTCCAGATCGGCGACACCGTATACCTTGCGGCAGAAATCAAGAATGGCAAGATCTCAGTCTATGACCTAGGCAAGAGCTATGACATCTCATCTCTTTGCGATGAATTCATCCCCGATGAAGTGACACCTGAGGCAGCCATCATGCAAAACCCGGCATTCACCATCGGTGCCCTGCTCACAGGCGCAGAGATGATCGGTATCATGATCCTTGGCTCCAATGACCTTACCCCCTCGGAAATTGTCAGGGTATACTACCAAGTCGCCTTTGGCATGAAACACTTGGCAATCATCAAGAAAGAAATGTCATTGATCGCCCTGCTCGATAGAAACAACATCAAGCTGGCAGAAGAATCCATGCACGATGCCCTGACCCAGCTTTATAACAGACGAGGTTTCATGCATCACCTGGAAAAACACCTAGAAAACAAAGAAAACCTTGGCAAGAAAGCAATATTGTTGTATATGGATCTAGATGGACTCAAGGGAATCAACGATTCGTATGGCCACGAAGAAGGAGATTTCGCCATTACCGAAACAGGACTGCTTCTAAACAAAGCCCTTTCTGGTAACCTTGTCGGTAGACTCGGCGGCGATGAATTCCTTGGCTTCCTGATATGCAACGAAGAACTCTCAACTGGCGAAGCAATGATCCGCAAAGTAGAATCCATGTTCAGCGAATTCAACAATAACAGTCCCAAGCAATATGACTTGAACATCTCGATTGGCTACCGTGAATTCATCATCGACTACAATGTCTATGGTAATGTCAGCCATTATCTGTTAGATGCTGATCACATGCTATATGTAAACAAGAAGCGTCATAAAGCAGAACGAGGTAATGTCAGAAGATAACCATTGCCCACCAACAAAAGCCGTTTGTCTAACAAACGGCTTTATTTCTACATTGTCCTATGTGTGGGCAACCAAACACTAGAAGAACGCATCAATCCCCTTTGCCACAAAAGCATTCCGATATTCCTCCAGATCATCCTTATGCAACGCAGATATGTCTTTATACGCATACACTTGATCCAACAAGTCGTATTTGTTTTCCCCAAACTGATGAAACGGCAATAGCTGAACTCGCAAGGCACCTAGATCATGAAGACATTGTGCCAATCCATCCGCATCATCCAAGGAATCATTGAACCCTGGAATAACCGGTATCCTAGGCAAGACATCCTTGCCTGCCTGAATCGCATACTTCATGTTCATCAAGGAAAGTTCATTCGTGACGCCAGTCCCTTCCTTATGGCGCATGGGATCCCAATGCTTTAAGTCCATCAGAACCACATCCACATACTCTATGACCTTAGAAAACACCTCAGGCTGAACAAACCCCGTGGTTTCCACACACGTATGAAGCCCTTCTTCCTTAGATGCCTTGAGAAGCTCCATCGCAAACACAGGCTGCACCAACATCTCACCCCCAGAAAGCGTAATCCCTCCCCCGCTTTCCTCATAAAAATCTATATCCTGCAAGACAACATCCAACACCTCTTGTACCGTCTTATGCTCACCTTCCGTCTTTAACGCCTTATGAGGACATTCATCGACACATTTCGCACACGCAGAACATTGTTTATGGTCAATGTGAATATTCTCGCCCACAAGAGAAATCGCCTGACATGGACATGCATGAAGACAATGCATACACTGTTCACACTTCTTTTGATCCCACAGTACCTGTACTTTCACCAACTGACTCTCTGGATTGGAACACCACTTGCATCTAAGAGGACATCCCTTGAAAAACACAGTGGTTCGAATACCCGGCCCATCGTTAACGCTAAACTTCTGAATATTAAAAATCGTACCTGATACAGATCTGTCCGCCCTTTCCATCTCATCTACCTCCAACACCAACAACGATAACATGAATCCAGAAATTGTAAATACACATCTGCGAAATCCACACGCGCTGCCACACACAAACCATACGTGATTTCACTTTTTTCAAAAAAGCCGAAAAAACAGCTTGACATTTTTCTGCATATGGTGTATAGTGTATTCGCATCACAGGTGGTGATGTCTAGTTCATCCAAGTATTATTATACTCGGAAGAAGTAGTAAGCGGACGGTTTTTCTGTTCATGCGAGAAAGATCAGGCTACGCGTTTGCTGACAAGTTGTGTTTGGTTTTCCAGACGCGCTTCACACATTGGAGAAGCATTGCGACCGCCTGATTGACATCAGGGTGCTGAGCGATAAGCCCAGCGGCGAAAACAAGAATATTGAAAATATCCATGAGTTCCGCAATGAATGCAACAATAAAAATC
>OMYM01000249.1 GCA_900315225.1 uncultured Erysipelotrichaceae bacterium
GATGCTGAAGCTGATTTGCAAATTGAGGCGTTAAAATGAAAGCCCGTGTTTTTTTATTAGGCACCCACGAAGATTGCAGAAGACTCAATTTATGGAGGTCGAAGACGAAGAAAGAGACTTTATCTTAAGAGATGCATACGAACAGGTTCAAGCTCTACTTGCTAAAATTTGATAACAAGCAAACAATCTTCACATGTTGACCAGCCAGAAGCAACGCGTCATTTTCCATGCTGTCATGGAAAGCAAAGCCGATCCCAAGACTCACGATCCGTACAGAAGAGCCGCCTTTTTATATGTTTCACTGAATTCATGTATTTCAGTCATTTACTGAAATACATGAATTCAGTGAAACATATATCAGGATGAGGGGAAGAATTGCTACATATGCGATCAATGCCAGTTCTGCATTGGCCGTGAACAAATGAGTAAAATTGTAATGTATGATTATCCTGATCTGTCACTTGTTCTATGCAGTCACAAAACCCCGTTTGCAAATAAGTTTTTTTCTAAAAAACCACCCTTGATATTACGGAGGTAGCAATAATCAGAACCATCTTCACTATATCCAGTGAGTGACGGGATTCGCTAGAAGTTTTTGCATGCACATCTCTTCTGATTAAGCGTGCTTTTTGTGTTGGGTAATAACAAAAGGAAATGCATCGTGCATTCAGTGCTTCTGCAAATTCTGCATCGTATGTTTCTTTCTTGTCAAAGCGCCATCGCTTTCTCGCTGCGTCAAGTATAACATAAAAAACGGCGGATTAACCGCCGTTTAGCATGCCTGTTATTGGGCGTAGAAGCTTGTCCAGAATGCTGCTTTCTCTGGTGCAAGTTCTTCAAATTTGCACTCTTCGCCAAGAATCATGTACTTGACAGATGCATCTGTAGCATCCATGTCTTTCCATTCAGGCAATCCTTCGCCATTCGGGTTGCCTGTCTTTGCGAAATTAGTGATATAGGAGCTCATTGCTTCGCCAAGTTCATAGTCGGTCTGTGTCCAAGGTCTTCCTGTCGTTGTGGAGAAGTAGTTGAGCCAATAGCCGACATCGCCTGTGTGGAATGCGCCCCACATCGCCTCGATCATCGGATCTTTGTCTGGGACGGAACGTGTGAAGTACCACTGGTAGTTCTTCGCATCTTCATCCGTAGCGCCCTTGGCAGCCAAGGCAATGGAGTATTGCGCATTTGCCATGTCATTGCCAACCTGGGCAACCAGTGCGTCAAGATCGCCTTGAGCGGGATAAGCCGCCAGGAACGCATCCGCCTTATCACCACAGACTTCTCTTGCGACCTGTTCATAAAGTTCTGGTGTCCATCCTTGGGCATCTTGTGGAAGGACAAGGAAACCGCCAAAGAGAACGGCATCGCCCTGCACGCAACCTTGCATGAGATCGACATGGTTGTAGTTGCCAGATGCGTATGAACCCGCCTGGGTATCCAGCAGCCATTCGCCATCAACGATGAATGAGCTAGGATTGTATGTATCCTGGAGCTTGTGGATTTCCTCGGAAGTCATGTTGCGCAAATCAGCGACTGTATAATTGCCAAGAGCCTTTGTTGCGTCTGCCAGGGCATCCGCCTTGGTTACACTTCTCATTGCACCAAAGCCTTCATAGCCATTGGCGCTCATAGCAACCGCATGCTGGAACAAACCCTCTGCCTTCGGGCTGAGGATCAGTGTCTGGACATCGACCGAACCAGCAGACTGACCAGCGATGGTAACATTGCCTGGATCGCCACCGAATTGTTCGATGTTTTCCTGCACCCATTCCAATGCCTTGACCATGTCTTTGAGAGCAAAGTTTCCCGTGATCTCTTCGCCATTGGCATCCTTGTATGTCAAGAAACCTTGAATGCCATAGCGGTAGTTGATCGTGACATAGACAACGTCTTTGTCAACGATCTTTTGACCTGTGTAGACTTCGTTTTGTCCAGAGCCAGATGTATTGGCGCCACCATGGATATAGACGATGACCGCTTTCTTATCACCCTTTTCAGCCTTTGTCCAGACATTGAGGTTGAGCATGTCTTCGCCCATTCTGCCATTTTCGAATGTCAAGCCCCAGTCGACGTATTCTTTCGACCAGCACATGAACGGATCCTGCAAAGATTCAAGGCCAATGCTGCCAAAGGTTGTGCAATCTCTTTCACCAACCCACTTTTCTACTGGCTGGGGATCCTTGAACCTGTTCTCACCCGCTGTTGTAGCAGCATACGGGATGTTCAAGAATGTCTTGACACCATTCGCATCCGTAAAGCCAACGATCTTTCCACCTGTCACGTATGCCGTGGGAATCGTATCCATCGCAATATCGACATCAACGTTGCCTAAAGCAATGCCTGTCGTCTCATCGAAATGATATTCCTTGCCATCGATGTTCTTGTGGCCTTTGTACATTGCGCCAGTCTTGCGGTCATAGTAGTATACGCCTTCATCGTTTCTATACCAGCCCTTGATCATATGGCCGTCAGCGTCATACCTGACCCACTTGCCCTCGGTGCTGCCTGGCTCTTCATCCTGGAAGATATATGGAATCCAGACCTGCTTGTTCTTCGCCGGCCTGCCCATCGAAATGGCATCCAGCCAATACCATGCGTTGGTCGCAGGATCATAGATCTCGCGTCCTCTGATCGTTCCATCGCCTTCAACGCCATTAGGATCGTTGACGGTTCCCTGTCTTACGCCATTCTCATACCAATAGTAGTTGGATGAGTAGTCGTTTCCTGAATTAGCGAAGACTTTGTCAAGCCTTGCGCCGGTCTTTTCATCGTATGCCCAGAATGTGTCGCCATCTCTTCTGAAGCCCTTGACCATGCGTCCGTTTTCATCGTAGTACACCCACTTGCCACCGGTAGAGCCTGCTGGTTCATCGGAGAAGATGTAAGGCATCCAGACATCCTTGGATGTCGCCCTTGCGCCATCCGCATCCGCATCCAGCCAATACCACGCATCGCTTTCACGATCATAGATTTCGCGTCCGCGGACGGTTCCAAATGCCGAGAAACACTTTTCATCGTCAACGGTTCCTTGCCTTACGCCATCTTCATACCAATAGAACTTGCCGTCTTCCTCGACCCAGCCATTGATTTTAGGCTCTTCAGCCACAATCGTTGCGCCTTCAGGGCTACGGGAATACTTCTTCATGAAGTCCCACATCATGTATGTGTCTCGCGCAAGGTTCCAGTGTCCCCAACCACATATTCTATACATGGCGATGGAAACACCTTTGTCGTTGGTCTTGATGCCACCGATCATTGGGCAAAGGATTTCATCAGTAGGATCCATTCTTACGACTTCATCCCATGGGATGCCATAGATGTCCTTGTTTTCTTCAAGCAAGTCTGCCGTTGTTACCTGTGGCAGGTTATTTAGCACGGCATAGGCGTTGTATGTCGTGACAGCTCCAATCTCGTCGTTCAAGACATCGAAGGAAGCCTTGAGGTATTCATCGCCATCACCTGTGAAGAAGATAATCGGCATGTCGTATTGTGCCGCAAACTTCTCTTCTTCTTTTGGATCTGCTCCCCAAGGACCAGAATGTCCAGCACCTGCTGCGAAATACTTTGGCATTGCCAATGTATTGACGATTGTCTGTCTAGAGCCAGCGGAAAGTCCTGTCATGTAGACTCTGGATGGATCAGCCTGGGGATACTTCGCCAATACCTTCTCAAGAACAGAGATGAGGTATGTCGTATCATCGCCACGGCTGTCTGTCATTGGCTCGTATGTGTATCCCTGGTAGGTGTGTCCTTGCCACTCTGGCGCAACAAGGATGACCCCATCTTCAACCGCGACATAGCCCCATTCGGCGGTGTCGTATTGTGTCCTTGGATCATTGGTGTTGCCATGCATCAGGAAGATGACAGGAACAGAATTTTCTTTCGCGTCCTTGACGCAATCAGGAATGTATTCATACCAGAGACTCAATGTACCGGAACCATTGAGGTCATCCGTTACAACCTCTCTTGTAATTCCTTCCAGGGAATCGATTGTCTTGAAATACTGGTATTTCCTAGCCTTGTCAACCTCCGCATTGCCGGTAAGGACTGGTCTACCATACCAAGTGGCTGTTTCGCCCTTGACCTCGGAGATATTGCCAAGCTTGCCAAACTTGCTGAGGATTTCAATCCATGCCTGCTTGATGCCTTCGGCAGCCGTGTATTCGGCTGTATCCGTGACAACCATCTCGAATTGGTTCTTTGGATTGCAATATGTTTTCTGGGTGCCGGATTCAACAAGCATCTCGGCCTTGTTGGCGGTGATCATTGGCTCTGCCGCCGTGACATCGCCACTGACATATGTTGGAACGGAAGCGGTGACTTCAGCACCCTTTGTTCCATTGATCAAAGCCAAGCCAGAGACAAAATTGAAGTAGTCTGTAAGATTGTTTGCGACAAACTCTGCTCCCTTGCCAATGCCGATGAGCTTGAAGTTCTGCGCTACGACAACTCTGCTGGAAATGACATTCTTGAAACGCTCGACATCCTCCGCCGTGTATCCTTCGCCACTAACAGGACGCATGACAAACGCCTTGGAAGCGGAACGATCAAGGATCTCGATGAGTCCTGCATCGGAAAGAAGCTGCTTGGCTTCTTCATCGCTCATTGGCTTGTCTGGATAGATCATGAAGACAGGAGCGCCTGCGGCGTTGATGGAGTCAATGCTAAGCTTTGCGGCAGCGTCATAGAGATACGCCTCTTCCATCTTTGTCAAGCTTTCCAGGTACATGTCGATAATAGCCGGAGTTGTGTCGATCTTGGCCTTGCAGCCATTGGCGGACACTTCCACCGCACCCTCTCTTACAGCGTATGGCTCGATCAAAGAGGAACCGTTCTGGAGTCCCTGGGCAACCGCAACCATGTCGTTGAGATACTGAATGCTCATCTCGTTAGGACGTTGTGGATTGCCTTCGTAGAACTGTTGCCATCTGTGGCCACACAGGATGGTAGGCTTCACCATGTCGCCTATGATCGGCTGCAGTAGCTTGATGGCATCGACCATTCTGCCGATCGGGTTTTCAATGCTATCCCACAACAACCATACAAAGCCAGATCCCATTGCATCGCCGGTAAAGACAAGTTCCTTGTCCTTCTGGATATATGCGACAGAACCATCGGTATGACCAGGCATGGAGAGTACTTCATATGTGAAGTCGCCGACGGTGAACGTATCGCCTGTGTCGACAAACTCTAGCTTGTCCTTGTAAGCCTCTGTCCCAGCAACGCCAAACAACATGTTGGACGCATACTTTTCGCTGTTTGCGCTATCGACATAATCCGCCTCATGCATATAGAGAACCTTGAACTGATCCTTGATGTTCGCAAACACAGCCGGGTTCCATGTCAATCCCACATGATCGACATGCCCATGTGAATATGCATAGGTAATCTGCCTGTCACCCGTCATTGCCTCGACGATGATGCGTGCATCGGCTTCCTTTTCGGAGCCATCGTCTGGACGATTGCCACCATCGACAATGAGGATTTCGTTGTCTTCAACAACGAAATAGATGGAGGACGGATTGTTCATGTTGCCATTTGCATCGGTTGCGCCACCTGGCAATGCCTTGATCCCTTCGTCCATGTGGTAGATGTTGTCCTTGATCTTTTCAACCTTGTATGCACCTACTTCCGCATACTCCTCTTTTTCAAGTGTTTCGAGGAACGCCTGCTTTTCAGCATTCTCATCCCTGGCCACCTCTTCCGCCATGACAGGCGTCAATGCAAAAGCAAAAGCGACTGCAATGGTGGAAAACATTTTTGCCAAACTCATACAATTTTTTCTCCCTTTCTGTCTTTCATTCAGCAAGCACCTTGATGGAAGCACAGCTCCCATGACGATCTATAGGCTAAAAGCCCTTACAATTTTCAAGTATAACCCTTTTCCCTGCCCGCAATCAACCTATTCATTTCATTCTTCATATATTCCGTCATTTCTCGCCATATTAAGTAAACGTAGTTTTTTCTGTTGTTGATAGCGCTTTCAATGGTATAATTTCATTAGCAAAGGAGAAATAAGAATTATGTCATTAAGCAAGGATTTCCTCTGGGGCGGCGCTTTGGCGGCGCACCAATTTGAAGGCGGCGTAATCGGCACGACCAAAGGTCTCAGTGTCGCCGATGTCATGACAGCGGGCGCTGTCGACAAGCCCCGCGTCATCACCGATGGCGTACAGGAAGGTCTGTACTACCCCAATCATGTAGGAATCGACTTCTATCATAAGTACAAGGAAGACATTGCGCTGTTTGCTGAAATGGGCTTCAAATGCTTCCGCACATCCATCGGATGGTCGCGCATTTTCCCGCGTGGCGATGAAGATGAGCCAGATGCCGAAGGACTCAAGTTCTACGACGATGTATTTGATGAACTCCACAAGTATGGCATCGAACCCGTCATCACCCTTTCCCACTTCGAGATGCCCTATCACCTGGCAAAGGAATACGGTGGCTTCCTGAACCGCAAAACCATTGATTTCTTCGTCAAGTTCGCCAAGACATGTTTCGAACACTACAAGGGTAAAGTCAAATACTGGATGACCTTCAATGAAATCAACAACCAGATGAACTATGTCAACGACATCTTTGGCTGGACAAACTCTGGTGTTCATTTCGGAAGCTATGAAGATCCCGAAAAAGCCATGTATCAATGCGGCGCATACGAGCTTGTCGCAAGCGCCCGCGCCGTCAAGATCGGCCACGAAATCGATCCCACCAACCTCATCGGATGCATGATCGCCATGGTTCCCTATTACCCGTTCTCATGCCGTCCATCCGACCAGGTTCTTGCCCAGCAAATGATGCACCAGCGATACTTCTGGTCCGATGTACAGTGCCGTGGCCACTATCCTGCCTATGCCCTCAAGATGTTTGAAAACAAGGGATGGGATCTCGACATCACAGAACAAGACAAAAAAGATCTTGCGGCAGGAACCGTCGACTACATCGGCTTCTCCTACTACATGACCAACACCGTTGATTCCCAGGCAAACAAAGACGTGTCCAAGTCCCTTGATGGCTCCAGCGCCCATTCCGTTGCCAACCCATACATCAAGGTTTCCGACTGGGGCTGGGCTATTGACCCAGAAGGATTGCGCTATGCCCTCAACTGTTTCTATGAGAGATACGAAAAGCCTCTGTTCATCGTGGAAAACGGTTTTGGCGCAATTGATGTCAAGGAAGAAGACGGCTCATGCCATGATCCATACCGCATCGAATACTTCAAGAACCACATCATCGAGATGAAGAAAGCGGTAGAACTGGATGGCGTAGACCTGATGGGCTACACTCCATGGGGATGCATAGACTGTGTATCTTTCACAACCGGTGAAATGAAGAAACGCTATGGCTTTATCTACGTTGATCGAAACAACGATGGATCTGGCAGCCTTGCGCGCTCCAAGAAAGACTCCTTCGACTGGTACAAGAAAGTCATCGCCTCCAATGGCGAGGAACTCTAAGCCAATCCAATCCTATGGGACAGCCCGAATGGGCTGTCCCTTTTCTTCGCGCTAGACACATGTATCTACAGCGAAAAAGCACGGTAAACATGCTACCTATCCTAAAAACTAACCCACCTATTTCACCACCCAATCTAGCAATATCGTATTTTTCCTGTAGAATAGAGATCGGAACTTGTTTCCATGTCACAAATGAAGAAAGGGTATTGAAAGGTTATGACAAACAGAATCAACAGCGTAGCGCTTGCTTTCGCATTGTTATTGGGATCGCAAAGTGTCCCGGTGCATGCTGAAGAAAGCCCCACTGCACCATCCGAAGTAGGCATCATTGACAAAGTAGAGATCAATGTGACTGCTCCTTTGGCTGGAACAAAGAACTCGGCCGCAAAGCCAAGTTTGACAATCAACTCTGAACATTGCGAGATTACCGATGTTGACTGGTTGATATCTTTGAACATGTACACATCCGGGGTACCAGAATGGACGTTTGAAAAAGGAGAAACATACTACATCTACGCCATGATCAAGGCAGAGGATGGCTATGAATTTGCTAAAGGCTCGGAAAAGGCTGGCGGCATTGATGAAGGCTTTGTATTGTTTGATGGCTGCACAGTCAATGGCGGTAAAGTTGAATTTGCCGGTTCCATGACATTCAACAGCACCAACTACAACGGAAACTATCTACGGGTAAAGATCTCAGTTGAAGCAGTCGCCGACTCATCTTTCTTTGGCGTATTGATTTCCGATGTAGACAACAATGTCAATTCCGGCGGTGGATATATCCTGGATTATCCTGGCAATGAATTTGGCTCTGAAGTCAAGAAAACAGCCACCAACAATTTCGTGGAAAACGGCAGCCAGGTCAGGATTTCAGCAATTCCCGATGATGGATATTACTTTGTCGGATGGTACCAGGGCCAGCCCGATGGCGATCCAGGACATCCATTCTATACCGGTGAAGCCATTGAGACCGATAACGATTATTTCTTTGATGCACCGATCAGCCTGGATAATCCGCATGTCTGCGCTGTATTCGACAAATTGCCAGAGAATGCTCCTACACCTGATCAAATCCAGGTATGGTCGGGAAACTATAACGATCCTAGCGCCGACCGCCATGGCTTGGTCGCTGTGAAATATACGCCAAGGGAGCCAAACATCTATCACTTGAAAACAATGGATGGCACAAACTTTACCATTGGCGAAATCGTCCAGTTCTACCATGACGATGAAATCACCGCCATTGCCCAGCCAAAAGAAGGATATTTCTTCAAAGGTTGGTACCATGTCAACATTGAATGGGGACCAAACGAAACCTTGGCATACGAAGGCGATGTCATCTCCACCGAGACAACATTTACATACAAGCCAGCTGTTACCATCGTTGATGGCGATACAGAACCATTGCGCTATGTCTGCGCCGTGTTTGATGTAAAGCCGGAAGTCGAAGAATTCACGATTACCTTTGATGCTAATGGCGGTACAGGCACAATGGCCAATGTCAATGCCGAAAAAGACACAGCCTTCACGCTGCCAGAATGCACATTCACCGCCCCCGAGGGAAAAGAATTCGACAAGTGGGACAAAGGCGCTGTAGGAACACAAATCACCATCACGGCAGATCTCACGGTAAAAGCCGAATGGAAAGACATTCAACAGGCAGAAGAGAAAGCAAGCTATGCCGTGGCAGAAGAAAATGCCGAATGGAAGAAAGGCTCGACAACTCCATTGACCTTCACAGTCAATCGTTCCATCGAAAACGAGACGGCAATCACCCACTTCTATGGCATTGAAATAGACGATGGCTCTGTTCCTAACGGAAGCTATGAAGCAACTTCAGGCAGCGTCAAGCTCACCCTCAATGCTGAATATCTTGAAACACTTGCGGTTGGCAAACACAGCCTCAAGGCAGTGTTCGACGATGGCGAAACAAACGCAACATTCACAATCATTGCGGCAGATGAACCTAAGCCAACGCAATCACCAACGCCAACAGCCACGCCAAAGCCAAACAACGAACAAAAACCAACACCTTCCACATCAGACCATAATAACCCTCTGGTGTGGCTAGTCTTGTTGGCATCAAGTGTTGTTGCTGTGATTCTCCTTGGCAAGAAGCGTTTCAACAAATAATACAAATACTCAACATAAAACTCCCCGTTACCGGGGAGTTTTATACTCGAGTGCATGATTATCCTAGGCAATCTCCACTTCCATTTCCTCTAGCATTTACACATATTTTTTGGGAGTCATGGAAACATGCCATTTTTTGTCTTTATGCAATGACATTTTGGTTCCCCTACCCTTGACCATGAACTCCCTGAGAGACATGCGTCTCACATAGGGTGATGCGCTTCTCATTTGCTTGACAAACGCAGTCTTGGCCTGTATCATTCCTCTCGAAAATACGTCATCAAATTTTTCATGTTTTTCTCTCGGTATTCTTCTTCGAGTTCTTCCACGAGATACTGATCGCTCATGCAGTGCAGATCAGATACGCCTTCGTGAATAAGCGTACATAAATCCGACCTATAGAACAAATCCATGGCTTCATCCAATGAGACATGTGTTTCCTTTGCAAAGAGTGCTATGACCCTGGCATATTTTTTCTGTAGCAATATCGGACTTGCATTCATAGTCTTTCACTCCCTTCAAACCGCAGACACCCAAGGGCAGCCTCGCTACGAAGAGCAATCTGCATATTCGGTTTATCATAGCGAAGCCTTTTTAAAGCCTCCCTCTTATCAATCAGGTTTTCAAAATATAGCTCAACCGTATTAAACACTTTATCGTTCGCAACACCACCGCTTACAGCGTCATAATCAGAGGTATCCTTCTTATTCCTGCATGCAAGAATAAAATCCAGCCACTCTTCGGAATATGAACTAAAGCGAAGAACATTCAGTTTGTTAAGCATTTCTTCGTCCAGCGTATATTTCGAAATAATTCCATCTTTGCCACGCCTAATGAACTTTTGGCACCACTTTTCTGCCTGTCCATAAATCGGTGTGACATAAAAGCCTCTGCCAAAATCCACATTCAACCGTGAATGCAACGCATCTGGTTTATCTACCAAAACATACGAACCATGATACACAATCATACCACAACGCCTCTTTCCCTCATGACATCTAGAATGTCATCCAAGATGTATTCCTTGCCCTGTGTATGCAGAACATCGTATTCTGGTATAATATACTCTTTCAGAATAGCGCTTTCGTCATTGAGCGCCTTATAAACCTTGGAAGCATCCACATGTAATGATGTGGCTATGCTTTCAATGCAGAATATGGCAAACTCAAGTTCGTCTTTTGATTTGATAAACTGTGCCATGCTACCTCCTTGCTTTCATCGACTATAAAATTCCTCCTTGCACACGGGTGATAAGCTTATGCTTTGAATTCTCTTGCGCAAACTAATACATCTAAAAAATTGAGAAATAAGTCGAAATCATTGCAACATGCCTAGGGTGAAACAACAATTGTACAAGTTCCTTAGCGAATATTTGACACAACACATTTTTCGCGTATTTCGTGACTTATATCAAAAATCCTGTTTTTTGTGCTTCTTAAGAAACAATGTACTGAGATGTCCGTACAATCTGGATACAATTCCCAAAATACACGAATTCACATTGGATTGCACGAGTATAAAACACTACCGATACATCTCCGCAACCACCCGTGTGCAAGGAGGGGTTTTTCGACTATTTTCATTCGCTGCACTATGCCATATTGCTGAGTTTTTATTGTCTGATTGCCCTTTGCGCAAAAATCTTTCAACGATAGTATCCAACTGCATAATCCAGAACCATGACCGGTCTGTTTTTTCATAAGGAACAATGTAGGCATACAGGGCAATTGCCGCAAGAACGTCCCTGTTCAGAAGCCGACAGATTCCTCAAATGGAATTGTTTCGCTACCAATTTATCATAGCACGTTTAACAAATTGAAAGCGATTGGTTTTCAACATATGACGTATATTGTTGAATGCATTGCCTTTGGAGCAATAGAGTTTGAATTGAAGCATAATGTTCTCGTTCTTTGTGGAATTCCCTCTTCCCGTTATAGGAAACAGCAATGAGACATCAAGGTATTCGCAAAAGCCTCCAGGCATAGCAGGGATGCAGTTCAACACCTTCTTCATGGTTGTTATTTACAAAGAATAGTTCTTTCAAACATTTTCTTCAGCATTTATCCAAAATTATCCTATGATGTCCCCAAGGAATAGAAAAGATATCAATCTCCAATATTCCGCCCACAAGCTGTGGGCGATTTTTCATTTACCAGATGTTCGGCCAGATGGATGAGTTATGGGGAGAGGATGATTTTGCAGTTCACTGCCATATGTATTTCCTTTGCAAAGAGCGCTATGACCCTAGCATATTGTTTTGCTCATATTACCTGCATCTTCTGCGTAAGGATTGCGATGAATACGTGCTTGAGCCAATAATGCGAGTTGTGATTTTATCATTGTACGCATAGTTTTATCCAGACTATCTTTCAAAAGAATATTCCCATGATATTTATTGTTTTCTAAAGGAGCCCTTTCATAAGACATATTCTTCAACATTAGCTGTGGACGCATTCGTTCTTCAAACTCTTTTTTCTGTATTTCCGCAATACCCGCTTGAAATTGTATTACGCGTGTTCTCTCATTCAGCTGAGATGCAATGGCTTTAAATGAATCCACTTCATCATTCCAAGTTATCGATATTTCATTATAACCATCGCTTCTTCCAGTGTCTGTGTCGATATGGAACGACTCAGGAAGCAAATATCCATCTTTATAGTACTGCTCGGATATGCCTCTATAAAATGAATTTGGATAGTTTTCTGTCATTTAATACACCCTGAAGACAAAGTCAATAGCTTCGCGGACAATATCTGTACTATTGTTTAATAATAAATTTCCAGAACGTGCTTGATAATTTTTCTTTTTGTTATCATTCCAGATCAAGCCAAAACTACTTTCCCTTTGATCTTTTTCAAAGGAAAAATATAACATCGCATTTCCTTCGCTCCATTCTGAGGTAAGCCTTAAATTATGAGTATTCTCGTCTTCGTCATAATGATAATGCAACTTCGGGATAATCTTTTTCGGCTTATCAACGATTCTATCAAAAAACTCATTTCTAAACGCTTTCATGATTCTTGCCATCTGCTTATTATATGATTCATCAAACACTCTCGCAGGAACCTCGGAAAAGATATCCTGATCAAAAGCAACATTCAAATTATATGCAGCAGTAGACAAAGACATATTGCTCGTGAGCGATGGCAGTTGTGTATTTAACTTAACCTGCGGGTAAGAAATCGAAGAAACCGAAAATGCAGCAGTTCCAGTATTTCCATTCATTCTTTCCAGTATGGCCGTAATATCATCAAAATTTAAATTACTCATTTATTTCCCTCGGTTCCATTGCGTAATGCAATTTATCGGTTATTGATTCTCTGAAGAAAACATGTGACCTATCATGGAGCTTGGTAGACATTGTTTTAAGGTCATCTATAGATATTCTTTGCGAAATATAATAATCGCAATTCAAAATGAATGCCTCGGATGGAGCTTTCCCGTCATGATGGTCGACAGTTCCTAAGCCAGAAGCGATGTTTACAAAGACATCGCCAAACGAAACCACTGCGTTAACATTGCTATTCCGCACCTGGGCAAAACCCTTGGTTTTGTATCCTAGGCAACCGCATAAATGCGGTTGCAATAACTCATTCCAAGAAGAGTCCTGCAAACCCAAAACCGGTCGTTCAATCGCATCGACATATCTTAAGCCTATTCTAGTGAAATAAGCAGGCTTGTATTCTTTCACAAAAGATTCAATCACTTCAATGCTTCTAGCGCTTAATTCTTCCCATGTGTCATATTTTACTGTTGTAAAGGCAAGCATATCCTTTGCCAATGTTACTCTCCACTGCTGATCCCCAGATATAAAGTGATGAAGTTTTCTAACCTGCCGCTGATTTAAATCAGCATTGGCCTTGGCGTTTTCAACAGTAAAAATATCTTCATTCTGCTGATCATAGACCGGATACTTCAATCTGATCTCTTCTTGAAAATCCACCGGTTCATTAGCTTCGATAGATAGAATAACAGGATAATTGAGCTGGTACGTTACTTCGACCAGCGGACACTTATTGTACTTTACTCTTTTATAGTTTGACATTTCAAAATTTCCTCACAACGACATCCACTCTTTTTTTCTTACACACGAATCAAAACCATGAACACATTTGCCTCAGATGAATTGTGCTTCGCCATCCAGTATTCTTTCTGGATTGGTCAGCCTGTTTTACTTAAACCATGGCATTGCGGATGGATGCATGAGCAATCAATTTATCCTCCGCATTCACCAAATTTGCGCAACGACATATTGGCAATAGACGCGATTATACATTCGACTGCCAAATCATCGCTTGATATCGCCGCAATCAAATCCCGGTTATTTCTGCCGATTCTGTCTTTGTCAGTAAAAGACCATTGGATTTCTTCCATAATGAATCAAATCATAATTGTATTCATCTAAACGTCCTTGCTGACCGTATGCATTATAGTATTATGTGCGCAATCCGTCAATCAAAACGATTTATCTGTGAAGCATCGTTCCGCATATTACAGCAGACAGGCGATGCCATCTGCGAGAGCGTGGTGACAAAGGTGGGATGCATGCAACACGGGCTTGCAGTTTTCAATGGGAAACATGACCATGATTCGGAAGAGCTGGTATTGTTCTCTGAACATGAAAAATCCCACTTAAGCGTCTAACGCCTGGATGGGAGATTTCTTACTTGTCATAGTAATGATGATTTAGAGCTGACCGTTTTCAATGCTTCTGATTCGCTGATGCACTCCATCGAACCAGATTTATTCATCGTCCTCGACCAGCTCGTGAGTGTTGCCTTTTCCTCCGTTAAGCTGTTGGATAGGTTTCATCAGATGTGATTGATTCGTGGCGCGAAAGAAGGGATCGACCTGTTTTGCCTCAAATGACGGTTTGCGGTCATGGACAACAACTTTCACACACATGTTGATTGCTGCGGAAGCGCAGAAGTCGTCAAACGCTGCTTTATCCAGCTCATCGACCCGTGATGTAATAGTAGAAAGAATCATGTTGGTTCCTCCTTTCATTTCGGGATCAATTCTATCTTTCTATGCTTACAGCATAGCGGATCTTTCCCCATGTGTCCATGATGTCTTGCCATGGGTGCCAACGGTATCCATCGATTGAATCGACAATGAGGAATTCATTGGTTATGCTGTTGTAGCCGGAGAGAATGCAAAGATGGTCTTGCTTGAAGTGCATGCCCCATTCTTCTTCCACGGGTTCTGTGTCATGGAAGCCGGTGGATGTCCATATGACAAGTGCATTGCCTTGCCTGATGTGTTCCACTAGCTCCATGTTAGAGCAGTTGGAAACATCTTTTGCCTTGCCATATTGGCCAAGCCATTCCACATATGCCTCTGGCAGGATTATGCCACCTTCATGTTCAGCGTCTTTGACAAAGCCAAGCCTTGGATCGTTTTTGTGGCGAGGCATTGTCTGGGCGAAGGTCTTGAAGTTCATTCCTTGGCAATATCCTTGCGTCTGGAGAGCTGTAAAGGCGCTTGCGGCAGCGTCTGCTCCTTTCATCCCGTAGCTTGTCTCCCTGATGTAACAGGTGCGAGGGATTTCCTTGACGACATCTCGCATCAATCCTGTGACAGAATCGAAGTAGCGGGGATATCCACCCACTTCCAAAAGCACATCATGCATCATCATGCCGGTGGTTTCATCGTAGTACCATTTCTTGTCGCCTTGCTCGTACAAGCCATGGATCATTTTTCCCCGTTTATCGTAGCGTACCCATTTGCCGGCGGTGCTTCCAGGTTTTTCATCGGAATAGACGTACGGCATGAAGACTTCCTTGCTCTTGGCCATTGCCCCATCGTTGTCCGCATCCAGCCAATACCATGCGTCTGTGTCTGGGTCATAGATTTCTCTTCCCCTGACAAGGTCATCGAATGACACGCCCTTGGGATCGAATATCGTTCCCTGCCTGACGCCGTTTTCATACCAAAACGAGCGTCCGGTGGATGTCTTCCATCCTGTGTAGTCCATTTCTTCCCTTGGGGTCAAATAGGCTTGGTTGTTGATCAACATGATACCCGTCACTTCATGGAAGTAATACATCTTTCCATCGATTTCCGTCTTTCCCTTGGCCAAGGCACCGGTGGAGTGATGATAATAATAAGTGCCTTTGTCGTTAACAAACCAGCCTTTGACCATTAGACCGTTTTCATCGTACCTGACCCATTTGCCCTGGGTGGAACCGGGTTCTTCATCGGAATACACGTATGGCATCCACACTTCCTTCGACGTTGCCTTTGCACCATCTCGATTCGCATCCAGCCAATACCATGCGTCTGTGCCTGGGTCGTATATCTCTCTGCCTCTTGGCTCGCCATCGCCCATGACGCATAAATCATCGGTCATTGTACCGCATCGAATGCCATTCTCATACCAATACTCACCTTCCCAATGAGGCGATAAATCTGTTTCTGCCTTGGCTTGCGTAAGGCAAGCCAAGGCGCACACTGTCGCAAACATCATCCCGTTAAGCTTCATAGTATCCTCCGTTCGTGATTATTGTACATTAGCTGTTGAAAAAAACAACCGTTTTTAACGGTTGTCAATCAATCCAGCCAAAGTGAAGGCAAGCATTGCGTATGCCATCGTTTTCTGCCGCATCGGTAACATAGTCTGCCATTTGTTTCAATGGCTCATAGCCATTGCCCATCGCAATGCTTGTCCATTCCTTGCGAAACATGACCATGTCGTTTTCGCCATCGCCAAATACGACTACGTCTTTGATATCTCCCCCAAGGTATTCGACCATATCCATGATGCCTTTGTCTTTTTCATCGTGTTGGAAACATAGGTATTCCTTCACAAAGCGAATATGACCTAGGGTATCCTTGAGCGTCAATTTGTCTTCCTCTTCCTCGGGAATCGACAAGTAGATCTTGTAGATATCGGGAATATCCGCGAATACCAGGTTTGGCTCATAGAAATAATTGGTCGGTTCTTTTCGTTCGCCAACTTGTTCCAGAAAGCGATGGTCTTTCATCACTACGTCGATGGAATCGCTTGGGGATATCAGAATGCCAATGCCAAGAGCATCTGCCTCTTGCAAAAGGGAAACGGCCAAGGCGTGGTCCAGGGGGCTGTTTCTGACAAGCTTGTCATTGATGACAAGGGCTGCCCCGCCATTGGACACAAGGTTGTGGATGCCTGCCTCCTTGGCGGCGTTTATCGTCTTGTAGTATGCCCTGCCTGTCGCTATGCATACGAAATGCCCGTTTTCTTCCAGTTTGCGCAATGTTTCTATTGCGCTAGGAACCATCTTCCCGGTGTGTATGTCGGTAAGCGTTCCATCGATGTCAAAGAAGAAATACTTCATGTGTCCTCCTAATCCAAGATTCCCGTGATTTCATTGAAGTGGTATGTGTAGCCATTAATGACGTTTGTCCCTTTGTACATTGCGCCTGTCCATGTATCGTAGTAGTACCAGCGATCATCGATGTGGAGCCACCCCTTGATCATTTTCCCCCTGATGTCATATCTGACCCATTTGCCATCGGTGGATCCTGGTGGTTCTTCCTGGAAGATGTAGGGCATCCAGACTTCCTTGCTCCTGGCGACGCATCCTTCGTACAACGCATCCAGCCAATACCAGCCATCGGTAACGGGATCGTAGATCTCCCTGCCTCTTTCATAGTTGCCAAAGGAACGGTCCCAGACGTTCTTCTTATCCCCATATACGCCTTGCCTGATGCCGTTTTCATACCAGTATACCGGTCCATTCATCACGTATTCCTCGCCCTTGGCGTTTTTAAATCCCGTGTAGCCAGGTTTTGTATTGTCTTTCACGACCGTAATGGTGCAGGTAAACTTGTCTGTGCGGTTGAATTGGGTGATGCTGGCGGTGGCTTGCGTTGTTCCTGGCTCAATGCCCGTCACAACACCCTTGTCGCTGATGGAAGCGATCTTGGCATCTTTGATGGACCAGGTGATCTTGGCATGAGAATCCACGTTTTGCGTCATGATCGCACCCGTCCCGCCTGTCATGACATGCAAGTCCGCCAAGGAAGGCTTTTGCTTGATATTGACGGAGACATTGAAATCCTTGGTTTCATCCGCCACCGCAAGGCGCAATGTCGCGTTGCATGTTTCATTGCTTGCGTTGCCTGAGATTTTCAGGGAGCCATTCTTGTTAACGGAAAGGATGTTGTCGTTGTTACTGGACACACCGCTCAAGGTTGCCCCAGAGGGGGAATAATACTGCGTTGGGATCGTCTTCTCCCCGGCATACAAAGTAATATTGCGCGAGATATTCAAGCCACTTGCCGACATCTGGAATGTTTTCTTCACTTCAAAATCGATGCCGTTCTTTTCGATCACGATATACAGTTTCTGTCCATCGAAGAATTCAACGACTGCCGTTAGCTCGCCATCCTTGACCGAAATATCCCCTAGGGCAGATTCGGTGAAGATGACATATCCTGCCTCTTTGTCGGGCTTATAGCTGACGCCACGGCGAAGATATGTGTACCAATCGCGCCATGGTCCTACCGTTTGACCGTTTTGCCATTGAGCAATGCGACGTATATCCGCCCCATTGAACGCAATGGGGACGGTGATCTTGTATTTCCCGCTCGTTGTGGATGCTGAAACATTGCCCACGTAGGCGATCTTTTGGTGCCAGGAAGCCCCCTTGTCAAAGGTCAGCTTTAGGTCGAGGAACTCGCCATACTGCTTGGGAAACTTAGACTTGATGTAGTCGGTAGACACCAGGACTTGGTTGTTTTCCTGGCTGTAGAAGTAGTCTACCCCTGCCCGCAATCCCTCGATGCCGATGAATTTTGTTCCGTTGGGAACGAAACTCACCACAACCTGTTCGCTAGAGCGCAAGTATGTCGTATCTAGCCCGATTCCCGTAGCGGATCGGGTCGTCATGCTTTTTTGTATCATTTCGCCAATGACGGGATCTTGCCAGCCGTTTGTCTGTCGGTCGATGATAAAGCCATGATCCCAGACCAACAACCCCATGCCGTTTTTTCTTGCCTCATAGTTCATGCATTCAATGTACTTGAGTTTTTCACCGCGTTGCACGACATCGTGGTTCACGTCGTTTCCCAATAGCCCGTATTCGCCAAAAAACACGCCGATGTTTTCCTGGATGAAGATTCTTTTCAACCTTTCAAATGTCCGTTCAAGGTCATCCTTGGCCGAAAGATTGGCGCGGCCGTTTTTCTCTTCGAACATCGTCACGCCGAAGTTCACGCTGAAATACCATTCCGCATAGTAGTGTACATCCGCCACGACATAGGGATCATTGAGCTTCTTGATAAACGATGCCAGCGCCTGGCATTCCTGCTCTGTCACATCCATGTGTATGGTCGGTAATGCGACCATGCGCTTGCGGTTGTTACCGCCTGTGGAGCGTATGGCATCCAGCGCGGCTTTGTTCAGCGTATCCAGCATTTGTTGGTCGCTTACACTTCGCTTGACGCTAGAGTCAAACACCGGTTCGTTGATCGTGATAAACGCAAGGTGGTCGCTTTCATCGCGGAATGCCTTGGCAAATTGCGTCCAAAGGGAAACAAAACACTTGTACTCCCGCGAGGATGTGTTGCCATCCCACTTGTTTAGCCAATACTGGGAGTCGTGGTGGATATCCACCAGGACATAGAACCCTTCGTCCATCGCCCAATCTACCACTTCCTTGACGCGTTTGAGGAATGCCTCATCGATCTTGAACGTGTTCTCATCGAAGCGACGGTACAAGGTAACAGGTATGCCAATGGAGGTAAACCCTTTCTGCCTGATGCTATGGATCAGGTCTTTTGTTACCGATGGGTGCCCCCACGCCCTGTCCCATAGGTCGGGCATCTCCAGAGCTGTGTTGCATGCGTCCAGGCTTCCGCCAAGATCCCAGCCACACTTCAATGCCTTTGCGAACGATACGGAAGTTCCCGGCTCAAAAGCCATCGTCTCTGCCTTTGCGGCAACAAGCTGTACGCAAGCACACAATGCCAGCAGAAAAGCAAATATTCTCTTTTTCATCTCCTTCCTCCTTTGCCTAATTATTTTACTATAGCCTTGCGCATGGTACAATATGGGCGACGAATCTAGAGGAAGGTGATTATGTTAACAAAGATTGCGTATGTGGATTGTGAGACAAGCGCCAAGGGTGGAAGGATCATGGACATTGGCGCAATGCGGGAAGACGGCGCCGTGTTTCATGAATCAAGCGTTGGCGGGCTGTTGGCTTTCCTGGATGGCGTGGACTATATCGTCGGCCACAATATCCTGGAACACGACATTCCTTGCCTGGAAAAAGAAATGCATGGTTCTTTTGGCATGGAAGCCATCGACACGTTATTTCTCTCGGCGCTATTGTTTCCTTCGCGCCAAAGCCATGCTCTTGGCAAGGAAGAAAAAATGATGGAGGAAGAACCAAGCAATCCAGTCAACGATTGTCGCAAGGCGCAAAACCTCCTGCACGAGATCATGGACGCATATGAGCATCTTCCCATCTATCTACAGGACATATATTGTTTCTTGTTGGCGGACAAGAAAGAGTTTCACGCATTCTTTGCTTTCAATGGCCATTGGGTGGATTGCGCCGATGAATACGACATCCAGGAAAGAATCGGCTTTGTCTTTCGCAAACGCATTTGTTCGCATGCGAATATCATTCCCTTGATCGAAGATTATCCCGTGGAACTGGCCTATGGATTGGCATTGCTTTGGGACACAAACGCCACATTGTTGCCTGCCTGGCTTTCCTTTCACTACCCTCGCATTTCCCATGTGTTGTCTTTGTTGCGCAATACGCCATGCCAAGAGGGGTGCCCCTATTGCCGTAAGAACCTTGATATCCACTACGCCTTAAAGAAAACCTTTGGCTTTGACCAATTCCGCACGTATGGCGACCAACCTCTCCAGCAACAGGCAATCCAGGCGGCAGTGGATGGCAAAAGCCTTCTTGCTGTGTTTCCTACAGGAGGAGGCAAGTCCCTTGCCTTCCAGCTTCCTGCCTTGATGGCAGGAAACACGACAAGGGGATTGACTGTCGTCATATCCCCCTTACAGGCATTGATGAAAGACCAAGTGGACTCTTTGAGCGCCAAATCGATCACAACGGCAGTCACGATCAACGGCCTACAAGATCCCTTGGAGCGTTCCAATGCCATTCATCTTGTCGAAACAGGTGCCGCAAGCATGTTGTACATATCCCCCGAACAGCTTCGCTCCAAGACAGTGGAACGCTTGCTGGAAAAGCGAAATGTCGTTCGTTTTGTCATCGACGAAGCACATTGTTTCTCTTCGTGGGGACAGGATTTCCGCATTGACTACATGTTTATCGCAAGCTTCATCAAGCGGCTTCAGGAAAAACGGGGAATGTCCGAGAAGATCGCCGTTTCGTGTTTTACCGCAACCGCAAAAGCCAAGGTCATCGATGATATCCGCAACTATTTCAAGACACAGCTGAACCTGGATCTTGCCTTGTTTGCGACAAATGCCTCGCGCGAAAACCTTCGCTACGAGGTCGTCCATTGCGACACAGGCGAAGACAAATACCGTGCCTTGCGCGGCTTTATCGCAGAGACGAAAGAACCCATTATCGTCTATGCCTCGCGCACCAGGCGCGCCGAAATACTTGCAGAGCGCCTTAGCCGCGATGGCTTTTCAACAAAGGCTTACCATGGTCAAATGAACCCAGTGGACAAGGTTGCGATACAGGATTCTTTCATGCACAACGAAACCCAGGTAATCGTCGCTACTTCCGCCTTTGGCATGGGCGTAGACAAGAAAGACGTTTCCCTTGTCATTCATTATGACATTTCCAGCTCCCTGGAGGACTATGTCCAGGAGGCAGGACGCGCTGGGCGCGATCCCTTTGTTTCCGCCCGTTGCATCGTTCTCTACAACGATACAGACCTGGATGGCCACTTCATGTTGCTAAACCAGGGCAGGCTTTCCATCAGCGAAATACAACACGTCTGGAAAGCCATCAAGGATCTTGCTAGAAACCGTCCCAACATTTGTTGCTCGCCTCTTGAACTCGCCCGTCTTGCGGGATGGAACGAATCCATCCCGGATGTCGAATCACGCATCAAGACCGCCATAGGTGCCTTGGAACTCTCCGGTTATGTCCAGCGGGGACAAAACATCCCCCATATCTACGCAACTTCAATCAATCCCTCTAGCGCCATGGAAGCAGCTGTAATCATGGAAACATCTGGCTT
Source organism: uncultured Erysipelotrichaceae bacterium (assembly GCA_900315225.1). Classification (GTDB taxonomy): domain Bacteria; phylum Bacillota_I; class Bacilli_A; order Erysipelotrichales; family Erysipelotrichaceae; genus Bulleidia. Next base: position 21,765 of record OMYM01000249.1, read on the forward strand.
GTTCAATGTAGAAGAACTAACGGCTTCCAAGCGCATCTTTTCTTCCCTCATCGCCAAAAACAAGCGTGCCATCGCGGGCAATGACGAGGCAGAGTCACGCATCGACTATATCGCTGACAACCTTGGCATCGCCAAGAAGGATGTCGTGCATTTAATCAACCTGATGCGTCAAGCGGGCATCCTTGAGGATGCCATGGACTTGAACGCCTATATCAACGTTGGTGACTCTTCCCGCAAAACCATGCAAACACTCAATCATTTTGCCCGCCTTGAACGTTTCCTGTTCGCCCGCATGGACAAGCTGAATGGATCAATCAGCCTCAAGCAACTCAATGCCGAAGCTCACGAACAAGGCCTAGCCAACGCCAGTGTCCGCAACATCCGCACCCTTCTCTACTTCCTTGTGATCAAGAATTATATCAAGAAAGAAGAGAACCGCCGCAATGACATGGTGATTCTATCGCCATGCGATGACATGGAAAGACTATCCGCCAGACAACAGCTACGCCTGGAGATCGCCTATTACATAGCCAACGAGCTTCACCGCATTGCCGCAAAGACAACACCCGATGCTACGGGAAGAAAACTTGTCAGCTTCTCTTTGTTACAGATGAGAAGAGGATACAAAGACAGTCTTGGGTTATTCGACAAAAACGTAACACTGGAAGATATCACCGAGGCAATCCTATATCTCTCCAAGATCAATGCCATTTCCCTGGATGGTGGCTTCTTGGTTCTTTACAATGCGATTCAACTCAAGCGCCTGAACATGAACAACCGTTCAATGTTCAAGAAAGACGACTACCAATCCCTGGATGAATTCTATCGCCAGAAAATGCGCATGATCCATTTTGTCGGCGAATACGCCCACCTCATGGAAAACAATCCAAACATCGCATCGCAGTATGTCAACGACTACTTCACCCTTGAACAAAAGCCATTCATTGACAAATACTTCCAAGGAGAAAAACAAAAGCTTTTGTCAAGGAATATCTCTGCCAAAAAGTACAACGAGCTATTCGGTTCCCTTTCCCCAACGCAATCCATGATCATCAATGACAAAGACTCCCGCTTCATCGTTGTCGCGGCAGGACCTGGTTCCGGCAAGACGTTTGTCTTGGTCCACAAGCTTGCATCATTGTTGTTAATGGAGGATGTCAAGTGCGAACAATTGTTAATGTTAACATTCTCCCGTGCCGCCGCCACGGAATTCAAGAAACGTTTGCGTGAGCTGGTGGGAGGGATCGCCAACTACATCGACATCAAGACATTCCACTCCTATTGCTTTGACTTGCTTGGCAAGATCGGACGGTTGAATGAAGCAGACAACGCTATCATTGAAGCAACTGCCTTGATTAAAGAGAACGAAGTAGAACCATCGAAAATCGCCAAGAGTGTCTTGGTTATCGATGAAGCGCAAGATATTGGCGCAAGGGAGTACGCCCTGCTTGAGGCATTGATTGAAAACAACCCAAACATGCGCGTCATCGCCGTTGGCGATGACGACCAAAACATCTTTGGCTGGCGTGGCTCAGACGCAAAATACATGCGAAGCCTGGTTGGCAAATACAACGCCAAAATCTACGAAATGACCGACAACTACCGCAGTGACAAGTCGATCGTGAACCTTGCTAATGCATTTGTCTCCACTATCAGTGACCGTATGAAGACACAACCTGGCATCCCTGCAAGCGACCAAGAAGGTTCCGTTGCGATCACACACCACCCCAACAGGGAATTCACCGAGGCAATCGTGGAAGACTTCAAAAAGACAAACGGTTCTTCATGCGTCTTGACCACAACCAACGAAGAAGCCCTCGAAGCCTATAGCGTGTTAGAACAACAGGGGATCAAGGCAAAGATCGTGCAGAATCTGGATGGCGGTTTCAAGCTAGACGCATTGCTAGAGATCCGCTACTTCCTGTTTTCCCTGCGCAACCATGAAGGAATGATCCCCGTAGAAGCCTGGGAACAGGCAAAGAATGCCCTTGCCAAGCGATACTGCAATAGCACAAACCTTTCTAATATCATGAACATGCTCCGTGACTTTGAACAATCAAACAGTGAAAAATACATGAGCGACCTTCTGGAATTCATCCGCGAATCAAGCTTTGAGGACTTCTACGATATCGAACAAGAAACTGTCTATGTCTCCACCGTCCACAAGGCAAAAGGAAAACAATTTGATCATGTGTGCCTTTTGTGGAACAAACCTTTGCGTAGCGATGAAGACCGCCGAACTGTCTATTTGGCATTGACCAGAGCAAAGCATCACCTATCGATCCACACCTGCATTGATGAATTTGAGGCGTTTGCTAATATCGATGGCATTACCCAATCCCACGACACCAAAGCATGCAATGCCCCAAAAGAACTCCTTGTGCAACTAACACACAAGGACGTATACCTTGGCTTTTTCAAGGACAGGCAAAGCATCATCAAGCGCATGCGGGGAGGCTTGCGCCTAGGAATTCGTTCCAGCAGCCTAACGATATTCTACGAAAATACTACACTTGATATTGTCCGTTATTCCAAGTCCTTCAGTGAAAAACTCTCTTTCTTCAAGCGACAAGGCTATGAAATCTCTAGCGCCTACGCCAATTTCATTGTTGCCTGGATCGATAAAAAAACCAAGGAAGAATCCTACATCATCCTTCCAATCCTCCACTTGTCCCGCTCGCAAAAACATGGCAGGCAATCAACCTGACGAAAATGCTGCGGTCGTTGTCCCCATGCATGTGTATTACATGCGCTCAATATTTTACAAATTCACCCACGCAACATTCCAGAGGATTGGCCAGTCTTGGTCAATCCTCTTTTATACCGAAACCTGTCATGGTATTGTAGTACGTGTTTCCTACTTGTTCTGTAGCATTTTTCCATAACTGTCGTAGCAAACTTGCATTCCGTTATTGTCGACCATGTTCCAGTAGATGTTTTACCAACCTTGTCGGTCATTCAAATAACTCTTCAATCTTATCCATTGCCTTGCAAATGGCGTTGCATTCAGCTTTGTGCAAATATACGGGATTAAGTCTTCGCTTTGAATATCTTAAGTATGAGTCTTTTGTCTCTTCAATCAGCAGTGATGTAAAGTATCGTTCCCAACTGAAATGATTTTCACTTTCGATGTGATTTTCTGGTTCTTCAAGGATATCCTTTATGCGATTCCCATCAATCAAACCAGACTTCAGTAGCAACCATTCAAATGACTCTGGCAGGTATATGATGACGTTTTCCGAATTTTTTAGCCTGTTTCATTACACGTTCCATCTCAGGCCCAAATGCAGCGCCATCCGCAACAATAAGACAATTTCTCGATCCATGTTCCAACAATACCCTTAAGATCCCAGCCTTTCCTCCTGAACTAATCACTTTAGGATTTCCTTTTATTCGCAAAGAGGAAAAGAAATCATACCCAGAGTTTGTGTCCTCTACGATAACCGTATCAACAACTGAAATCTCGCCAATGTTATCTGGATGGTAAATCCGGTAAAACTCATTATACACATGTTTCATGCCCACATATTTGCCAGACTCTCGAACACCATAGATTTCGTTGACGCTATATGGAAGATAAGGCAGGCTCTCTCTTGTGATGATCACATAATAGTTACTGCTATTGCGAATCGCTTCCGCAAACTCTTTTGTTCGCAAGAAATCATTTTCTTCATCTATGAAGACAAGGCTGTTCTGAATCGTTGGAAGGATGATTTTCCAATCACGTCCAGCAAGTGTCCGACATGGAACAGATGATTCTAATTGAATACCGCTCAGTCTTCCGTTTTCGTAGTATTCTTGGATCATTTCGACCAACGTTGTTTTGCCAGTCCCGCTATTTCCCTTCAGGATTGTGATGTTCCTACGGATGGTAAATTCGTATATCAATTTACTGTTGCCAACCCTAACCGAATAACTACCCTTCATAGACTACCCCACAATGAGTCCTGCAATTGGAACAAGTTCTTTCATCGTATGGACTACTTGGTCTGTGTTCTGTATATGGATGTCAAAATATCCATCCCCAAAATCCATCAAATGACGCAGATTAATCGTCACATCCCTATATTTGCCCATTTCCAAAAGCCACTTGGCACAATTATCCCCACAAGCCGACGCATAGAAAATCATATCGGGAACTTTATGGATCAATATCAGCGTCTTCACGCCACCAGAAAGTTCCCTTGGTGTAATTGCGCCAAGTACGGGACTTTCGATCACATGCGCACTAATTACCGTGGAACGATCCACATCCTGGATCATCCTTCGCGATAATTCATCCGTAATCCAATCATCCTCATATGTGTTTTTAAAGTAAATCTCGGGACGTGTAACCACCCCCTCATAATCGCCATATATGATATTCAGCATGTTTATCTCCTTTCCAATGCATCAAGGTCCAACTTCATGATGTGGCTATCAAACCATGTATCTTCTCCCCATTTGCGAAACTTCGTTTTCCGTATTGGCACAAAGCCGATTTTCTCTAACAAAGCCATGGAGGCGATGTTGTCGTCCGCCACTTCGCAAGTAACTGATGCAGCGCCATGTCCCTTCATCCAAGTTAGTGTCGCTTGCATCATTTCACTGCCTATGCCTTGTTGCCAATATGCTTTATCCACGCAATACCCAATGTCATAGCCATCTTCACTTGCAAACATGCAAAAGGTTCCACAGACAACATGTGTTTCTTTAAACTCGCAAACAAGATAATACCCTTCTGGATCATCTGCCATGTTTTCAAAGTATCCCAAATATCTCTCATCGATGTTTTCTGAAATTGGATCGGATAGGTATTTTCCATTTTCCTTATCACTCCAAAGGGATAGGCAATAATCGCGGTCGTCATCGCAATACGATCTTAACAACAGTCGTTTGGTTTCGATGTTCTCAAGTTTCATTTATCCCAGCCTCTCATCCACCTGCGATTATACCTGTGCGATCACTTCGCGTCAACCTTCCAGAAGCTGTAGGAAATTGCCATGGATGGAGTCTTCTTAGTTCTTTACAATGCGATTCAATTCAATTCAGGAAAGACAACTTCCACATATACTCAAGTCCAGAAATATATAGAATTGCAAAGGAGATATTAATATATCATGAAAACATATTTCATAATTCTGCGCCCTATCCAGCCAGGGTCCCGTTTCATTGCCTGCATCCGCAAAACTGCCGTTGCTCCCACTTCCACGCTGATGCACAAAACCGTAGTGCATTCCAGGATTGACACATGTCTTATGCGAATATCGTTCGTATTGCGTGCCAATCTCCCATCTGGAAAAAGAACGCAGCCGATTCCTCTTGTCGAAAACCCGCAGACACTGTAGCATTATCCATGGGAACAGTTGCCCGCAACGGAAACGGCTGCCTGCGGGATGCCGAAAAAAACACTTCCCGCCCAGGACCCGCAAGGACCGAGGACAGAAAATGCAAATCCACCGTTTGCAATTCTACCACCCTGCAGGGAAAATGTAAACCTCCAATCCCATGGATTGGTGAAACAGATTAGAGATCAACGTTGAAAACATCTATTTCACCGTACATAAGCTTTGATAAAAGAGTATCTCTCATTGAATTCATTTGAATGATCTCTAAGGAATCAACCTCTAATTCGGGGGTGTATTTTCTAAGCACACCCAAAGCTTGATTACACCCCCTCGAAACCTATGCGGCGGATGCCTGCTCCTTTTCTGGATCACATTTTTCGTCTTCCTCCCTCTCGGGTTCCTCAAACTTTGCCTTCTTGACTTTCTTCCTCCTTGGAGCCTTGAACAAATGAGACACCTTTACCAGCGACGTGTATTCCAGCTTCCATTAGAGATAATGCTTTTTTACAGACCAAAGAAGAGAAGATTGCTGCTAGAACCAGAAACGCGGGCATGACAGTCCACAAGACAAACTAAGAACAAACATAAACCCAACAGTATCTTTCGACCCTGCTTTTAGTATCTCTAGTACTATCGGAAGGCATCGTGTGGTATGATTAATATAATGCGGCAGAACGATACCGTAGCCGCATGAAAGAACATATCGATTTGCAAAGGATTATTCACTAAAGAGGTTGTTATGAAAGGGAAACATAGAGTTATTCTCGAAACAGAAAGAGTTAAATATGATTTCACCATCAAAAGAAACATCACCATTATTCAAGGAGACAGTGCCACTGGCAAAACAACATTGGCAGAATATTTGTCCCTATATGCAATGAACAAAGAGGCAAGCGGCGTACGCCTGCAGTCTGATGTTCCTTGCCTTGTATTCACAGGACCACAAGCGTATTGGAAATCGACTCTAGAAGCAATCAAAGGAAGCATTGTGCTGATCGATGAAGAACATTCTTTTGTTCGTTCTACGGAATTTTCTGATATTGCGCAAAATTCGGATAATTATTATGTTTTGATCACCAGGGAACCTTTGTACAACCTGCCCTACAGCACAAAGGAAATCTACGGAATCAGAACAAGCGGAAAATATCATTTCCCGCAACAAATCTATCATGAATTTTACCCAATCTACGAAGACCAGATTTCAAGTTCCGCAACAGATGACACTATTTTGATTGTAGAAGATTCTGGTTCAGGCTATGATTTCTTCAACAATGCTTTAAAACTGACCAAATGTGTTTCTGCCAAAGGAAATGCCAAGATTTGTTCATCTGTAATACAGATAGATAACGACCAGACGATCACAATTATCGCGGATGGAGCAGCATTTGGACCTTATATCGAAAAGCTTACGACAATCTGTCGAAATAGAAACAACACTGGGATCTATTTACCTGAATCATTTGAATGGTTGATTCTGAAATCTGGTGTTTTGCGAAATTCTGACATTGAAATGATTCTTCTAAGCCCAGAAGATTATATCGATAGTTCTGTTTATTTTAGCTGGGAACAATTCTTTACAGAACTATTGCTTGAAATAACCAAAAAAACTAAAATGAGCTATTCAAAGAACTCTCTACCTGAAATATTCCTGACAGAACATAACAAGAAGAAAATAATAGGTGTTATTCCAGAAGAAATAAGAAAAGCATTAAAATAAAGGAGAAGATATGTTGCATATTAAGTTTGGTGAAATGGATGGTGTAAACTATGGACCAAGCTGGTTCAAAGCCAATTATCATCCCGATTGGTTGAAGGATCCTTTCGTACAAGAAATGATCCTTGATGTTGACAAGTCCCGGTATATCGACGGGCTTGTGATTGACAGCCCGGTTTTCGGTCCGATCCCGCCAGAGCGTTTGTCTGGAGGAGTTCAAACATTGATCATGATCTATGAAAAACCAGAGCTTGTTTTCGATGCTACAAGTTGTGGCAACAATTGTGCCAAGTGGCTATTGAAAATCGGTGATTTGAAAGATGTCACAGTCAATTTGCGGTATTTGATGCAGTTTGATCAATCAGAAGACATGGTTGTTTTTATTGAAAACGAAAATAGGCTTGTACATGGATACAAGGAGTATGTATTCACTGCCATAAACTATGTATGAGATTTCACGCATGATGCCATAATCATCACAATACTTCCCAATCTTATCCATCAAGTCATTCGCATATACATCTTCATCTTCTGTTCTCCAAGCATCTACATCCATTTTAGACTCTGTATCCCCAAATGCATATCAACTTGAATACGAGAAACTTAAGCCATGAATGTCAAGCATGGCTTTTTCATGTGTCATGTTTCCCAGAGCCATCCTCTGCACAACTAGCACCAAGGCTAGATCATAAACCCTTATGAAAGAGATATGATACAATTTATACTGGAGCTGGATTCGCCTGTGGTAATCCTAAAAGAAATGGATTTGAATGCGGATTACGCTTCTATCATAAGATGCACAATTATAATGTTTATCGGGCTGTATCGCATTCACTAACGCATCCTTGCTTTGGTAGGTCAGCAAGGAATCAAAATGAAATATATTGCTGCGACAGAAATAATGCTGTAACTTCTCGTGATGACTCACTATTTTGATGAAGAACTCGATAAATTAAAAGACATTCCGCTTCTTTCTATCCATTGCCAATTCTGCCATAATGCTGCCAACAAAGAGAGGCAATAAAAGATGAAGACTGTTACCATATCCATTGAAGTTCCCGAAACAATGGCTCCTTATCTAGATGAATACGCAAAGCCTGACGTTGAACGCAACACCATGGTCCTATACCCCTTTCAAGGCGATGCTGCCAAAATCCTTGGCATCAATGAAACAGATCTATTTTTGTTCTATGAGTTCATTGGGATTCCTTCCTCAAATAAGAGAAGCCAACATATGCTGGAATGAGATGGCAACGTTAGAAGCCTTGCGCTAAGAACCGAGAAGGATCCCGTCTTCTCACAGCACCTTACGGTTCCGTATACGATGCTTCCAATGCTTAGAACGCAAACTACAGTTGAACTGGTTTGGAATGAACACGCTCGTATGCCTTGGAGAGGTTTAGAAGCCCACATGCATCGAGCTTTTCATTTGGAAGACCTTTCATAACAACCTTGCCATGCACAACGAATC
>OMYM01000124.1 GCA_900315225.1 uncultured Erysipelotrichaceae bacterium
CCCTCCATTTCGGATCCGCCCCCGTCAGCGTGGACGGCATGTTCATCGCCCAGTTTGGCAAGGGCAACCCCACGTACGGCCGCCACCCGAACGGCTACTACGTCTACGCGGCCTACGGCGCCGGGATCGAGCCGGAGGACTTCCAGGGCGGGAATGGAGGAAAGCGCACGGAGCGCGGCAAGGATGAACAAGGCTCGACCGCCCAATGCATATCCTACATCATCCGCTACAGCTCAAGGCCCGCCATATCCGAGGGCAGGATAACGTCCTACGACAAGACGGCGGGGACTGTGACCTACTGCTACGACGACCATGCGGACGGCCAACGGAAGCTCGTGACGATGGGATCCCTGGATTTCTGCAGGCAGGTGCTGCTCCACATCCCCGACAAGGGATTCAAGATGGTCAGGCACTACGGCTTCTACCACCAAAAATGCACCGCCAAGCTGGACATGCTGAACGAGTCCCTGGGCAAGACGGGAAGAAGGAAGCGGAACCGCTTCCAGAGAAGCGCGGCCAGGGCGGCCGGCCGTGGCAATGCCTCGTACAGGCCGCTTTGCATAAGGGTATTCGGAAGGGATCCGCTCAAGTGCAAGTGCGGGACTGAAATGGAACGGGTCTTCAGCGACATCCCGAAGAACACGATGGCGACAAGGGAGAGGCGGGTATACGCCATCATCAATGAGGGCAGGGAGAGGGAATTCCGCGCGATGCAGCCCAGGCGGGAGCAGCAGACCCTTTTCGGCGAACGTGCGATGCGCTGACACCCGGGTTGCCGGGAAAGCCTGGCAAAAACACTAAAAATTTGCCTTTTGGGGGCAAGTTGTTTTCATGGTGCCTCCGCATTTCATAACTGCTAAAATCCCCATAATATTCGTCATTAAATATTTATTGTCACAATGTCTTCAGAAAAGAATTTCCTATAATACGAGAAAACATCTTCTTGAACTTTTTTGAAGAAACCGTTCTCAATAACAAATGCTCTTCAATAATACGAGTTCCTCCTTCATTACTTATCCATTCAAAAGAAAACCCGTATTTCACTTCATACTTTCCATCGCACACAATTGCTAAAAGCTCGAACACGAAATTATCTCTATCCATGTTTTTGTTCAATGGAACAAATGTTCCATCATCCATCATGTGTTCTTTCTCACTTGGCTTGGTCGATATGAACTCACTTGCAAATTTCAATCCGTCCAAGACATTCGACTTACCATAACTGTTACATGACACAAGCGCGCTAATCCCACATGATAAATCAAGCTTGATTTTCTGAATGTTCTTAAACCCGCAAATCATGACCTCTTTTATTATCATAATCTCTCCTTCCTTTACCACCATTATAATATCACGCCTCTAAGTAATATGCAATTGATTTTGCGTTTTGCTTCGATATCATCTCAATTTGTGTTCTCTTCAAATTATATAGCATAATTATATTTTCGTATATTTTCAAATGAAAGGCGTACCTCTTGCCCAGAAAGCAAGATCGAAACGTTTTCCAAAGACATATTTGTACACGTCTCCAAGGACATCATAGTCTATTCTCCCATCCACGGGAATTCCATTTCTACTAGGAATGGAGTGGATTCCTTCCAAAGCAGGGTCTAGCATGCGATTTTGGAAAGGTTTCCAAGCTTGTCGTGTATACCCAAAACAATGATGGCTTTCGGAAACCAAGAAAAGAGTTCCAAGGCTCACGGATGTTCGCCTGCCAACCAAGGAAAAGAGGTGAGTATGCTTACAGCATGTGAAGCAAATCAAGGCTGTTCTTGGAATCTCTGGCGTATATTCGGAAGTCCATGCATGGCAATGTAAAGCAGATCTTGAAGCCGGCATTTCCGGCTCGCAGATTGACCTATTGATTGTAAGAAGAAACCATGTGATAAACGTATGCGAAATGAAATACTCGGAAGAAAATTATACCGTAAGTGAAGAATTCTCTCGCGATCAAAGAAGAAAGATAACTGACTTTAGGCTTAAGACTCATTCAAAGGAAGCAATTCAGTCAATACTGATTACGACAAATGAAGTGATAGATAATGCTTATGCCAATGAACTTCAAGCAATCATTACGGCTAAAGATCTCTTCGTCAATTGAATGAATGCTGTATATCCCTAGTTTGCCAGTTTCACATAGTCAAAAACAGGCCTATAAGTGCTGGCAAACGCACTTGTAAGCCTGTTTTACTATTCGATATCATATGGTTACATAGTATTTCCAATTATACATATTAATGAGTAATACTGCCTAAGCGAGTAGATGTATTCAAAGAACCTTTGCGAACCATGTTGAGAACAACCTTTTTCTTCGGATTGGTCGTCCAGGCAGCCCGAAAATTTTCAACAAGCTTGAGATAATCCCTTCCATTGTTGTTAGCTTCTGTGATGAACATGAGCGCCTCCCATGTATCCATCAAAAGTATATGCTCACAAAGAGACTGATGTCAAGCAAAAGCTCATAGAAAACAAAAGATTTTCTAGGAGCTGGTTGTTCGAGCTTAGTAAGCCTAAACTGGAAAACTTAGGGTATTCCGCTCATCTTGCCTCTCTTCAAAACCTTCAACATAGTTTTCTTCGACAAGTTCAAAAATGACAATACCTTTCTCTTTCGAAATCCACATTTCGTCTACCGAACGCCATCCACTATCAATTGTAATCAAAGGTTATATCATGTATAAAAGGTTCGAATATTCACCATGCATAGCAAAACCTTTTCTAAGCTATCGCAAGCTATATGCTTATATGTACTTCCAGTCATTACAGTAAACATCCCAACACTTTCATGTACCATAGTTTATTTGATGATCAATCATGCGTACATTTGCTTTTCTTACTCATATCGCATTTTCTAACCTGTCAGATTATAAAACAGTTTGCATCAAATGCATAAGAGCGCGCATTCTTGCGCGCAGATTGGTCGCATCTTTAGAAAAAGTTGAGATTCATTCTTGAGATAGTGAAAACGATTTATTGCACCATTAAAAACACAATGCCCCAAAAAAGCCTAAAATAAAAGCTTGCTTTTTCTATCAACATATAGTAATATATCAGCGGTGATCACAAGTGACTGCCGATCCTTCCAAGAGATTGTAACAGTAAAACCGCTTCATCCGTGGAAAGATTATCGGAAGCCCTGCAGGATCATCTAGGTCAACCAACTTCTTCACGTAAGTGATGAACAGGTAGGTTGCCTGAATTACTTCAGGATGCAGAACGTTCAGTTCCGCAATGAATTGGATGTAATACATCATATTCATAAGCCCACCTCCTTTTTCTTGTGAAGCTGAACAGAACGATGATATAAACAGGCCTGCTCCTACCACCGTGTGGTGATCTATCACTGTCTTTCGACAGTACGCCGACAGACAACCGCAACACTTATCGTGTTGCGGTTGTTTTTACTTGATGTCATATGCAAGTCTTGCTTTGTCCTGTGCTTCGAGCAATTCTTTTAGCAGAGTGTAAACATCTTTACTGGCTTTGCCGAGTCGGAGGCTTATTTGACAGTCATCTGGCATGTCTATAATGACAGATGTTTTATATAACTGAACGTATTCAATGAGCATATACTCAATGAAAGGCATTCTCTCTATGTCAGAGATGTAGAATCCTTTCTTGGTAAAGAAAATGTTGTTTGTTTCTTTGGAAAAGAGTTGTTTCGTGCTAATGCATTGCGCACCCAAGTGGAATCAATCCCAAAACATATGCTTCAAGCCTATTTCCGCAGGAACCTCTGGCTCATGCCGTTAATCCGAAATCAACAAATAATCGCCGGTAAGCATTGTGATAATCCGCACAGCATCGCCAGCGGGCATTCGTGCGCGCAGCTTGATTGAATATAGAATACAAAAGCCGCATTCCACCAACATTTCAAAAATGAAGGTCTCCCCCGTGGCAAGCCTGAAGCGCCACCGGCGCTTCACCGCCGCATTCTGCGGCGGACGGGGTATCCCCCACGCTTCGCTCCAACGGACCACACCTTTAAAGGTGTGGATCCGTCCTTTAGGATATCCTAAAGGCTCCTTCTCTGCAAGCAGAGGGGTATTTACCCGAGACTCATTCGCGAATTTCGCTCATTCGTTAATAAAAGGTTGCATTTTCCGGCAACCCAGGGTAATATAATAAACGAAAGATCACCAGTGACGGCTGATCCTTCCAAGATGTGAAACAGTTAAAACCGCTTCAACCTCGGCAAAGATTTTCGGCGGTTTTTTCTGTTTTATGCTATCCTTGGCAGAGCCTCGGAAGCCCTTCGAGGGCTATTTACGGCCAACCAGCTGCTTCACGTAAGTGAAAAACAGGGAGGCCGCCTGAATTACTTCAGGATACAGAACGTTCAGTTCCGTGATCTATTCGATACATACTCGAACGCACAAATAATCGCATGAGGAAAATTCGTCCAAGACAAAGTAACGTTTATTCTTTTACTCTTTGCTCATTCGCACTAATGATCTCTTTGAGAGAGATATGGGGGTTTCTGTAGCGAGAATTGGGGTTGGGTTCCTTGACGGAAAGGAATTGAAGTGCTTTCTTTGGGCATGCTTGAATGCATGCCATGCAGTTGGCACAGTTTGTGTAGTCATAGACAGGGCGTGCATTCTTGATAAGAATGCACCCCATGGGACATACTTTGGCACATGTGCCACAGCCAATGCATTGATCAGTGACTTTGTAAAGAGGGAAAGTGTACATTGGTCCATTCTTTGCCTTGGATTCAATGTAGTGGTTATAGAAGTCTGTTTCTTCTTGAGGTGATGTCTGGATCATCTTCTTTCTTTCCTCAATGTCAGCCTTGATCTTGGCAATGTGTTCATCCACTTTCTTTCCTTCCTCGAGTTTTCTTTGTTCGTCCATATCGAAAACAATGATCGCATTGTCATGCATGATGATAGTGTTGATGTAATCCGCTGGTTGATTGATCGATTCCAAGAATTCTTGTGTGCGTTGTCCAACACATCCAAAGTGACAACCAAATGTTACGATGATATAGAAGTAGTTGGTTTCGAAGCTAGATTCACGAATGAATTTCTTGACCAGAGGGGGAATCTCAAACTCAAAGAGAGGGCATACAATGCCTATGGAATCGTCTTTGTAGCAACGGTTTTCTTTGTTGAGTTCTTGGGGAATGCTGATGAGGTTGTCATCCAGTTGCTTTGCAACATAGAGACTGTTTCCTGTAGCAGTGAAGTAAAATAGCATTTGTTCATCCTCCTAATATTTTCTTTTTTGTCTGCCAAGCCATTGGAACAGGGAGACAGGTCGTCCTGAGCATAATACCCTATTGCCATCCAGGTCATGTTGGCAGAAATCATTGTATACATGTACCCATGAGAAATGGCCGTTATACTGGTATGGCTTTCCTTGTTCATCCTTAAACAGACCGCTTTGGTCGATCACATGATCGAAAAGTGTGACATGGACATTGTCATTCCCAACCTCTTTTAGCTTATGATATGTTGGAAGACATAATCCATCTGGTGGTACAAGTGGATCATCTTGGGAATTTGTAAACCATATCGGCATATCCTTCAGGTTCTGGATATCTTGTTCTGTCAATGCGGAAGGACGGAAGGCTTCGCATACCGGGAAAGCTGCCGCAAAGAAACCAGGATAGCTTATGATCATGCGCATGGTCATAAAACCACCATTGGAACAACCACCGTAACTGTTCAGTGACGATATAGTTTGTAGTTTCTAACCGTTAGGCAAAAAAGCAGAATTTGTCATGCCTGCTCTTTCTTCTCGAAC
>OMYM01000382.1 GCA_900315225.1 uncultured Erysipelotrichaceae bacterium
CTTTAAGCTTTTCGTTTTGGTTATCGATCCACCTAGAGATTTATATAACTTGAGTACCTTAAAACGTAAAAATCAAATGCGTTCACTATAACATCAGCGATGCAAGCAAACCAATCAAATGAGGTGATCCACCAGCCCGGAGATAAAATGAAGACAATATACAAAAGACTTTTTATCCTTCGTCATTATCTCAAGATATAAAGATGCGCTGGATCAACAAAAGAATGATCAAGTTCAAAGAAGAGATCGAGAAACTGAAGAAACGCTCATAGGGAACGCTACAGTTCATTCGCCACTGGACAATGTAACAGAAAAAATAAATGTCTAGTAAAAAGACACGCCGCGCAGGCTATCCTATCGAACCAACCAACTTAAGGATCAAAAAATGCACGCACGCAAAATGGCACTTGAAGCCATGCTTCTCTCCGCAAACCATGCTGCAACTACACTGATATCATGCCAGGGAAGCCAGCTCCATTGAAAAGCTAAAATCCTACTCTGAAATGTTTCTCGACAAAACAACCTATTTCCAAGGGTGTCTTGATCCAAAAAAATCAAGAAATAAAACCAATATATCGATTCTTGTGAAAGATGAAAGATCTTTTTCTTTCAAAAAAATCTACAGCAAAAATGAATACGATTGAATAATTGCACAATACCAGATATTTGATATACACGCTTGACATGTACATGCGAAAGAGGTATACTGCATAAGGTTCATGGGGAGGTAAGAACATATCACAAGGAGATATGAATGATACAAAGTTTCAAGGATAAAGAAACACAGCGTTTATACAACGGTTTTTTCTCCAAGAAGCTTCCCCAGGCAATCCAAAAGGTTGCCCTTCGGAAGTTGATGATGATTAACAACTCTGCTACCTTGGATGATCTAAGGGTTCCTCCGGCCAATAGACTGGAAGCACTGGCTGGTTCTAGAAAGGGCCAGTATAGCATTCGTGTTAATGATCAGTATCGTATTTGTTTCCGATTTGCTGATGGGAATGCCTATGATGTTGAAATCGTAGATTATCACCACTAGCATTGATTTCTTATCATCCGTTGGGACTTTATGTTCCAACCACAGTGCATACAGCCTGATGAACCATTTGGGTGTCTTGCCTTCAGCTTATTGGCTGAAGGCAAGATGAAGCCCATTCAGGAATTCAAGCACTTGGACATTCATTGTAGCGCTATGGCTATGCGTGGAGGTTTTATGGACAACATGATTGAAACACCAAAAATCAGCGAGATCTTATACGAAGAATTTATGGGACCATTGAATATTTCGGCATATCGTTTGGCTAATGACATTCATGTTCCTGTTTCAAGGATCCAGGATATTTTGCATGATCGAAGGAAGATTACGGTAGATACTTCTCTTCGGCTTGCCAGGTATTTTGGTGTGTCGGATCGTTATTTCATCAATCTACAGAATGACATTGACATAAGAAATGCATTGATGGAATTGGCAGATGACATCAATTCGATTCAACCGATATCTCGCGTGGAATCATAACATAGATGATAGAATACTGTTATGCAATGAATAAAAGGAGGCGTACATGGCAATCATTGGCATAGACTTAGGAACAACGAATTCATTGGGCAGTGTATATTCTAAGCAGGGTGTGCAGCTCATAAAGAATCCTTATGGTTCGTATTTTACCCCAAGCATCGTGGCAGTCGATGATGATGGACAGATTCTGGTGGGGTTGCCCGCAAAGCAATACCAGCTGGAACATCCTGAACGTGCCGCAAGCTTGTTCAAAAGAAAGATGGGTTCCAAGGAAGTCGTTAAGCTTGGCAACAAGTCGTTCACGCCGGAGGAATTGAGTTCTTTTGTCATTCGTTCCATTGTGGATGATGCGGAAAGATACCTTGGGGAACCTGTCAGTGAAGCGATTGTCTCTGTTCCGGCGTATTTCTATGATAGCCAAAGGTTTGCGACAAAGAAAGCTGGTGCCTTGGCAAACGTGCATGTGGAACGTATTGTCAATGAACCAAGCGCTGCCGCCTTGGCCACATATATCACGGAAGAAAGAGAACAGTTGTCTTTGGTGTTTGACTTTGGCGGAGGAACGTTGGACGTCTCTGTCATTGATTGCCTTGGCTCTGTTGTTAACATTCTAGCGATCAGTGGTGATAATCAGCTTGGGGGAAGTGATTTTGACCAAGCGATTGCCATGGATTTTCTGGCAGAGCATCATCTTTCTCATCTGTCTGAGATGGAACAGAATGCTCTTTTGTTGGCGTGTGAACAATGCAAGATTCGCCTGAGCGAGGAAAATGAAACAGATCTTGTGTTTCATATCGATGGCACCAGATTGATCAGTAGATACAGCCGTAAGCGGCTTGCCCGCCAAAGCGAAGCGATTTTGAAGAAAATACGGACAGTCGTATACAAGGCAATGAACGATGCCAATGTATCGGGTGCAGATATTGAACAAGTCGTCATGGTCGGAGGATCTTCTAAGATGCCCCTTGTACAGTCTTTTGCCAGGTATCTCTTTCAGAAAAGCATTGTTGCTAAGGAAGATTGCGACCTTCGGATTGCCCAGGGATTGGGTTATTTCTGTGGCATCAAGGAACGAAAGGAAGGAATCAAACAGTATATCTTAGCTGATATCTGTCCTTTCTCGCTCAGTGAGGAAACCTATAACAAGGATCTTCCTTCTCGTAGTTATTGCTCGGTGATCATACCACGCAATTCACCACTTCCCTGCTCCATGGAAAAGCATTTCTACACCATCCGTGACAACCAGGACAAGATTGAGATTGTTGCCTTGCAAGGAGAATCCGTGTATGCCGACCAGAACAAGCGATTGGGATCGTTCACTGTCCCTATTCCCAAGGGTCCTAAGGGATCGCAAGGAGCGGCAGTACGCTACACCTATGACATCAATGGCATTTTGGCCATTGATGTCACTGTCCTTTCGACCGGGGAAAAGACAAGTCGTGTCTTTTGCGAAAACCTATCCTCTGATGCCTTACAAAAACAGCTGGATAAACTGGAAAAACTGAAGATCCATCCCCGTGACAAACAGGAGAACAAGGAACTGATGGCTCGTTTGGAAGCCATGGTGGAAAGCAGTCTTGGCTATAAAAGAGATGTTGCAATGGAACTCTTGCAAAAGTTCACACATGTATTGGAAGAACAAAACACCTACAAGATTGAAAAAGCACGCAAAAATATTTTGTCTTTCTTGACACAGGAAGAGACAAGCCAAGTTTTTGATGCCGAAGCATTCATCGATCAATTCGAGCAAGAACAAGATGAAGAAGAAAGCGATGAGCCAATGGAATGGGAGGTATTCAAGAAATGGACCAATTGACCGCATGCAGGATCCTTGGCATTCCTCCCTCTTGTAGCAGGGAAGAGATACGCGATGCATTCCGCAAGAAATCACAGGATGTTCATCCCGAAGAGAATCCCGAGGAATTCGCAAGGATCCAGGCAGCCTACCGCACATTGACGCAACGACAAACTTTCCCTGCCCCACAGGCATTTACCTTTGAACAGCCACATCCTGTCGTCAATGAAGAAGAATTGTCTTTCTTCCGTTCTCTTGAACAAGAAAACGCGGAAGAAAGGATGGAAGAAAGAGAACGGAAGAAACAACTGGAGGATCTAAGAAATATTGTTATATATGGCAAAATGGTCACTGATCCTGAATACCTGATGTATCTTTTGGAAAGATATCCACTGTCAATGGCGCAATACACTCGTTTGAAACAACGCTTGTCTTCTGGAACGGAAGCGGTAATATTGCGAAAGTCATCCTGTAGGAAGGAACTCATGGATTTTCTTCGCATAGGGGCTGGCGCGCGTATGATGTCGATCAGGGAATTGCTTGTCTTTGGGGCAGTGTTATTATCCTTCATATTGCTTGGCTATGCCTCAAAGACGGGGGCTGAGACCTTTATTGCCATTTTTTGCGCCATGACTTTGGTGATCTATTGTGCAATGCGCTATAACACTACGCCCATGTTCTCCAATGCGATTTTGTGTTTCTTTGCGATGGTCATTGGAATGTTATTGTTTATCAGCGATGTGACGTATATCTCTATCATTGGTTTTTTGGTGTTCATGGCGGCTCCGGTTGGTGAAGTTGTCATTATCATTCAAGCGATTATCTTGGCGTTTCGAAAACGAAAGACTAAAGATCCTAGCAGCCTTGACAATCCTTGATCGAAAAACCTGTGCTTGGATGCCCAATTTACCAGAACTTGATCGCTCCAGCAGAACAAAAGAAGGTTATCCAAAATGCAGCATTTGCCTCATGACAGGGCGTATTTCCATCATCCAATCATTCCCATGTTTGTTTTGAAGGTTTATCGTTTCCTTCACCCATGCGTCAAAGTATTCCTGCCCGCTCAACGTGGAAATGACAACGCAATTTTCTGGCGCAAGTACGAAAATATGGCTTTTCAATCAAGGAGCTTTGTCAATCGACTTTGGCTTGAGAAAGATAGAATGCACTCGGTCAGTCCTGAGATGCGGGAAATATCGTACAATTGCGCCCTCGAAGATAAAGACACCGCAGTGTTCCACTGCGGTGTCTCGCATTTGATGCTTTTTTTGTGCCTGGGGCAAGCCTGCACAGCTCACATTAACGGAGCAATGTACTTTGCCTTGTATTCGTCAAAGTGAAGATACATGTCCCTTGCCATTTCATCATCGACTCTAGGATAATTCTCCTTCACCCTTGCGATTGTCTCTTCCTCGGAAAGACTGAAATCCTTGCACATTTTGATCATTCCAACAATCTGGTTTGCCAAGTTGTTCTTTACCATTCCCTCACACATGTTCACTCCTCCTGATGCGTCTTTCGTGTATTTCAGATTCAGATTC
>OMYM01000401.1 GCA_900315225.1 uncultured Erysipelotrichaceae bacterium
CGATTATCGACAACGTGGAAAACCTGGAACTGAGTTTCCTGCTATACATGGCGAAAAACAGAAGCATCATGGATGAGAGAGACTACCGATACACCCAAGTGTTTGTCGAGGCTAGAAACGAACTTGCCCACCTTGGAATCCTGGATTTCAAGCATGTGGAGGCAATCCTCGGCAGAGAAAGCCAAAAGACAATTTAATATGTTCGATTATTTACATATGGAGGAAAAAACATGCCAATTAAAATGATGTATTACCCCAATCCCCAAAACTCTTTGAAACTACGTGTCGCAAAAGGACATTTTGCGACAAGCCACAGCCATATCAACTATTATGTTGATTTGACATTTACCAAGCACCGTCTCTCCGAGGCAAAAGAAGCCGCAAGAATCCTTGCAAGCCAATACAAGTCCTCGACCATCATCGATACGATCCTGTGCCTGGATGGCACGGAAGTCGTTGGCGCATGCATGGCAAGCGAACTGACGAAAGGCAACTTCCGTAGCATCAACCAGCATAATACAATCTATGTCGTTACCCCAGAACATACCACAGGTTCACAGCTTCTCTTCCGCGACAACCTCAAGCCAATGATCGTTGGCAAGCATGTCCTCATTCTGGCAGCTTCCGTCACCACTGGATATACGGTTGAAGGAGGCATTGAAGCAATCAGATATTATGGCGGTCTTCCCACAGGCGTATGCGCCATCTTCACATCCGTCGATGAATGCTTCGGATACAAGGTCACATCCGTCTTTAACAAGAAGGGTTTGATTGACGACTACGAAAGCAAGCCTTCCTATGAATGCCCAATGTGCAAGGCAGGACAAAAGGTGGAAGCCCTCGTCAACACCTATGGTATTGCAGCATTCTAGGCGGCTGGGAAAAAATGATCGAATCAATTTGAAAATTCAGCCCACAGAAAAAAAACGGTCACAGGATCCTGACCATGCGATGGGTATATGCTTGCTGCTTGCCGAAAAACAGGATCCCATGCATCGAAACATAATAGAAAAACGCCTCGTATCATGGCGGGGCAACCTTAAAGAACCGGTGTGAAACACTGGTTTTTTCGTAGATCACGGTTTGGATTGGTTACTGCATGCTCGTTGCTTTCCCCTCTACCATATTTTCGGAATTGAGTAATGATTCAAGTGTGATACAATAAAAAACGGAAATTGATAAAGGGGTGGCCATGGCAACATATCGATGCATTCGGTGCGGGAAAGAAATAGAGAACAAAACGGAAAATAAGGTTGCAACATGCAGTCATTGCGGCACAAGGCAAGCATTTCCTTTATGCAATGACGAAGGAATGGCGTCCCAGTATGACTCGGCAAGTCTTCTGTTCAATGCGAACGAATATGATAACGCAGCAGGACTATATAAACATCTTGCAAAAGTGAATCCCAGCGATCCCATCGCACATTGGATGCTGGTGTTGTGCAAGTATGGCATCCAATACTGCAAGAGCGATGATTCCACGGAGTGGAAGTCAACAATCAAGCGTTTCCAGACTACCCGTGTCCAGGAAGACCCTGATTACAAGGAAGCCATAAGGCTTGCGGATGATTCGCAAAAGCCACTGCTCAAGCGTGAAGCAGAGGAATTGGAGAGAATGCGACTGAACATTGAGAAACTCTATAAGAAGGAGATTCCCGTGGATGTCTTCATTAGCTATAAAGAGACGGATGAAAACGGAAAGAGAACCTATGACTCTGACTTTGCGAAAGAACTGTACAGAGAGCTAAGGAAAAAGGGATATGAGGTATTCTATGCGCCAATTACGCTGAAGGGAAAAGCTGGGGAATTCTTTGAGCCATACATCTACTCCGCAATCCATTCCGCAAAGGCAATGGTTGTCATAGGCACAAAGCCTGAATACTTCAAGTCTGCCTGGATCCGTAACGAATGGATCCGCTTCCTTCCCATTGTCAACGAAAGCAATGGAAGGAAGCTGTTGATTCCTGTATGCAGAAGCATCCATCCCAATGATCTGCCTAAAGAATTATCGCGTTTTGAAATCATTGACATGGAGACGGACGATGATATGTTCGACAGCTGGACAACCCGTGTGGCAAGAAAAATTAATGAAGTGGCTGGAGCTGCAAGCTTTCTGGGAAACAATAAAACGCTGCAGCGTGCCTATCATGAGTTCTTGAGGAACGGGGAATTTCAACAGGCAAAGGAAAGATGCGACCGTGCGCTTGATGAAGACTACAAAAATGCTTCTGCGTATGTGGTCATGTTAATGGCAGACCTACAGGTAAGGTCTCTTGAAGAGCTTGCCAATCAAAACGAACCATTTGACCAGAACGAGAGCTATAAGAAAGCAATGAACTATGGCAACGAGAGTCTAAAGAGGATGCTTAGAGGCTATGTTGACAACATCAACAAGCGCAACGAATATAACCGCAAGCTTGCGATCTACAACAGGGCTGTCAATGTCATGGGCAATGCAAGCACCGAGAAAGAATATAACGATGCAGCGGATATTTTCACGGAAATAGAAGGTTTCAAAGACGCATCTCAATTGCTCCTGGAATGCCAGGGAAAAGCCAACGAATGCAAAATGCATTCAGAATACAACCGAAAACTTGCGATATATAACAAAGCCGTCAATGCCATGAACAAGGCAAGCACGGAAGAAGAATACAACGCCGCGGCAGACTTACTCGCAAGCATCGAAGGTTTCGACAACGCATCTCAACTGCTTCAAGAATGCCGTAAAAAGGCAAACGAAAGCAAGATGAATGCAATCTATGCCAATGCAATCCAAAAAGCACAAGAAAAGACAGCCGAAGCCTACCAGGAAGCCATCGCAATACTGGAAACCATCCGAGGATGGAAGGATGCGGAACAACGCATACAAAGCTTTAGGCAAGAGATCAAGAATATCATCAAGAACACATACGCTTCTGCCAAGAAGCGTATGAATAAAGCTTCTTCAGAGAAGGAATATGCGGAATTGGCACAGATGTTTTCTTCCCTGGGCAATTACTCGGAATCAGAATACCTGACAAAATGCTGCAATCAAATGGCAGAAAACTGCCGCAAGGATGAGATTATGATGGCAGGCATCCATGACATGTCCATCGGGGACAGTGCCGGCTACAATTCCGCCATCCGCCAATTCAAAACCCTCAAAGGCTGGAAAAACGCCAATGAACTGATATCCATCGGCAATCGCAGCAACGCTTATCAAAGATTGATAAAGATACTCTCCATAGCATGCATATGCTTTGCAATGGTTTCGATTACAACAACTGGGCTATTATGGATCAATGGAAGATCAGGCAAGCGAGTAATCGATGTAGCAGATGATAGTGTAGTTGAAACTATCGAACATGATCAGACAGGTCAAGAAGTCGTAGAAACAAATAATCATGACGAGTCTGTTGTTAAGGAAAATACAACAGTGCAAAAAAGCAACGGAAAGGAGCTAATCGAATGGATCGTTCTTGACAAGGAAGAGGACGGGACCCTGCTGCTCCTTAGCAAGTACATCTTGGACTGCAAACCCTACAATGAAACGTTTGAAGCAGTGACGTGGGAGGACTGTACCCTCCGCGACTGGCTGAACAACGAGGAAGAACAGGACTCTTTCTACAACAAGGCGTTCAGCAATGAGGGAAGAAGAATGATCCAAATGAGTACGGCGGTGAACAAGGACAACGAATACTACAGTACCGAGGGTGGGAACGACACGCAGGATAAGGTGTTCCTGCTTAGCCTTGAAGATGCAAGGAATGAGCAATTCCTTAAAGATGCCGGATCAAAGAGATGCCAGGCAACCACATATGCCGCCAACAAAGGCACATATATTAACAAAGACTGCAATTCCTCGCCATGGTGGCTTCGCTCTCCCGGCATCAATAGTGGCCACGCCGCTCTCGTCAACCGCGATGGCGGCATCGATGCTGTCGGCCTCGGTGTCGATTTTGGCTTCGTCGGCGTGCGCCCAGCTTTAAGGGTAAATCCGTAATCTGGAATCCTCGAATCTGGAATCGCCCGTCATGAAGCGAATCACCAGTCATGAACAAGGACAGAAACCGATGAACGCAGTGAATCGGAACAGGGAGAAGCATGCAAGGGAGCAAGCCGCCGACAGGCAGACGCGCAAGGTGCTGATGGTAGACTCCTGTAGATTTATCATTCAGATGAAGATGAGCAAGAAGACATTTCTGAATGATCCAATGGCTGAATCTGCCATTGAGCGGCTGAAGAAAAAAGTGGGGATGGCGAGTGACTTTGATCATCCGAAGGAATTGGATGCGATTATCGTTAGGCAACAATGGGATGCAATAAGAAAGACCTGCGCATGCGCAGGTCTTTCTTGATGGTTGTCGTGTGTTTAACTGCCTGAACGGCTTTTCTTGCTTGTTTTCGTGCTTCTTGGTTTTGC
>OMYM01000568.1 GCA_900315225.1 uncultured Erysipelotrichaceae bacterium
AGCTGGAATTCTGCATTGTCTGCCTGCTGTTATATGCGGAAGCCTTGTAGAAATCTGTTCCAGATTTCTGAGGCTTCTGGTATAAATGTCCCCTCTACCCTATTACCTGTTTTTCCCAAGCACCGCCTTGCGTATGAAAGAAGCAAGCGCAGGTGCCGATATACGGAGAATGAGGACATACATTGCGACATACAGAAGGATATGCGCCATTGGCACAGGCTCTCCAGAATCCTGTAAAACCATTTTAACAAGGTTTGTCCCATCCAAAAGCGCAGAGATGATGGTGAGAAAAGACAGCACACCCAAGGCATTGGCAGTGTTCTCATTCGAAGCATTCACCTTCTCTTCATACTCCCTCTTCTCCAGCTCTGCCAATGCATCAAGACTCGTCTTCAAGGAAGAGATATGCTCTGGAATGCGCAGCCTTTGGCTGGCATATGTGTAAAACCGATTGATGGAATCACTGGAAGAGATGGATCCATACCCACTCTTGAGCAGAAAAGCATTGATCAGAATCTGATGCTTGTTCAACTTCATCGCCAATTCCCTGTCAGGCTGCAGATACATGGCAGGATCCCCATGTAGTTGACTCTCGATCAACTCCACATGCCTAAGCAAGCCATACGACTGATGCAAAGACAAGACATAGGCAGGAAAGTAGTTATACAACAATCTTCTTGGCAAAATAGACTTCTGGAAATGTTCATTGTCTTTGTTGTACTTCAAGAAATACCCGCATCCGGCATCCCCCACCAACCAATACTGGCTCTGGTAAGGAATGAACATATCCCCCGCTAAATCGGAAGGTAACACCGAACCATTCCCCATTCCATTCGCAAGCAAAAAGGCATCCCTGACGATCTCCTCCTCATCCCCGTCAATGACGGCACCTGTAAAAACCAACGCATGATCGGGATAAACAACGCTCTTATACTTCCTGTGGGCAAAATAACACGTTTCAACACCGATTTCATCAAGACACGCATTGATCCATGTCCCAAGATGAAACACTTCATCCCCGCCTCGAATCAAGGTGTAGCCACGCTCAAATCCCTTGGCACTCTCGTAATTCAAGTTAGCCGTTTCCTTCAACGAGAACTGGATCGTGATCAATTCACGATCCGTAACCTCCGAAACCACCTTTAGTTGATAATAGAAAAACCCTATGCCAGAGGAAAACAAATACACCCCTGCATACTTTATCTCTATCTCAGCCTGTGTCTTGTCATAACAAGAGATCTCCATACGCATAGGCTCCATCACCATGTCAAAGCAATAGCCTATGCGTGTTTCATTTGAGGTGTCGCTTGCGTTTAAACCAATCGTATCAACGATAAACCCATGCAAGTCACAATCTTTCTCTTGTATCGCATGATGCTTCCAATGGGGATCATGGGACAACTTCTCCACCGTCTCCTTGAATGGGCATGATTCATCATGCCCATAGTGAAATGGTATGACATAGTACAATGTACAGAACTTAACGTATTTTCCTTGCATCATCAAACTCAAACATCCCAAACCCCTGGGAATTACGCTCCCCCAGTCCGGCATAATACAAGAAATCTATGATATCCAGATCCCCTTCGATGCGGTAGATCCCCTTATACCCTTCAATCCTAGCACTACGAAACGAAGTCACATTGCGATCCTGTTCCTTTACTTTCTCAGGATAGATCAAGAACTCCCCTTCTTTTTCCGCAATCGCATAGAACTTCTTCTGTGCATTTGATACAATCCTGTTGTAAAACTCCTCGGAATCCGGTTTATAGAAATAGCATTGCCCATCCCCAGATGTTACATGCACCGTGATCGGCGTAATCATACGAATATAATGCGCATTGCCGAAATGCCTTTTCTGCATCACCGTATACCCCACTACCTCAGCCATATGCCAACCAATCTGCACAACCTGATTCTGCTCAAGATATGCACATATGACATCAATGGAATAATCTTCGACACTCCGTATCTCAAACTCCACCAACCCGTTGTAAGTAATACTTTTATCTTCCTTATTATATATACTGTTACTATCGAGTTGTCTCAAGCGAGAAAACATAAAAGGACGGAACGTCCTGCCAAACATCTCAACCCCTTCATCATGAAGAAATTCGCTAAAATCCTTGTCAAGAGAGAACATCTTGTATATCAACCCATGTAGCAAATGATTATACCCCATAGGTAAAGTCATTTGATGACATCTCAGTTTAATGTTAATAGCCTTCATTCATATCTCCTAAACCTAACAAACTCAAACACCGATACCTTCGTGTTCCCGCTTTCCACCGTATTTCTCTGGCTACACGCCGCTACCACAGTAACCCCTCTCGTTAACAAACCACGTATCACTTTATAGCACAAAGTAAATTCCCCTTGCGCCATGACACACTTTGGCGTATATTCCATGATCTTATCTATGTATTCTTCAGCCATATGCTCTAATCCATCTTCATCAAGATGTGGATCCACCGCAGGAAATGGAACATCCACAATC
>OMYM01000250.1 GCA_900315225.1 uncultured Erysipelotrichaceae bacterium
CATGCCCATGGAGAGATCAAGCTGTTCCTGACAAGGCTTTCCACGACTCATGTCCAAATGCAAGCCTGTTGCCTGCAACTTCTTGTACTCAGCCCTGAGAGTCTCAAGCTCTGCGTTAAGTTCTTCGGTTGTCATTTCACGATAAGGTTTCATATGCTACTTCCTTTCTATACGCACAAAGATGATATACTCTTTTACCCAAAGAATGCAAGAGAAATGATGCGTTTTCTGAAATATTTTTTCGTGAATGGAAAGAATGTAAGAGTTTTCATTGTTTCTCGCATCCAACGGATGTATAATTGCATGGCATGGAGGTGAATCATGAGCGAGGAAAAGATGGTAAATGAACTAGTCCTAGCTGGAGATGAACTGGATCGAGGGGAATACGCAATGACCTTATTCAAGATCATTGTGGAGTTTGCGCCAAAGAACAGCCTCGATGTTGTTGACAACATTACGCTAGGACCAATCAACACGAAAGAAATGACATTTGACGACATGCCGGAAGAACCGAAACAAGAGAGTGACCCGCAAACGAGGACGGAACCATCCGATAACAAGCGTTCTTCCTACAACCCAGTCTATGCCAGTAAACTACATCATTTGGACAATGATGCATTCATCATGGCTGTTACCGGTTCCTGGGGAACCGGTAAGACAAAGTTCGTTGAGTTGTTCAGCAACCTTCTTCAAGGGATCGAGATCGTTGAAGCTAGCGATCAGAACTGGGACTTCATTAACGAGAACAAGCTCAAGGAAGACGAGATTGTCTGCTTCAATTCATGGCTGCACGACTTCTATGAAGACCCTATGATTCCTTTTTCCCGCAAGGTCATAGAGACTGTATGCCCAAAGAAGTCTACCCAATACACGAGTGCCATCGAGGGTTTCAATGGATACCTGAAGCTATTGAGGGAACAAGGAAATGATGATATTAAGAAAGAAGACACCTCCACCCTCGAAGACAGAATCAAAGCAATCAAAAAGAGTCTTCAGGAATGCATACCCAAGAAGAGTCAAAGGAAAGTTATCATAATCATAGATGAGCTTGATCGATGCAAGCCTACTTTTGCTATTCAGTTGCTGGAAACCGTAAAACACCTCTTTAACATCAGAGGTCTTGTCTTCCTCTTCTCTCTTGACATAGGAGCCTTGCAGCACTGTGTGAAGAAGATCTACGGCAATGAATTCGATGCGATCGGGTATTTGGAGCGATTCTTCGACTACAACTCCATCCTTCCAACGGGCAACCAAGAGAGGCTATTGAAGACATTTGCGAAGGAATATGAGCTACCAGAAGACATCAAGGAATACTACAATCTATGTAGGCAATTCAATCTTACCCCAAGAGAGATGAAAGGTGTGTGTTCATCCTTCTATTACATCAAGAAGTATTCCCTGGAAGGATACCCCGACATAGCAAAGCTTCTTTACTTTTACATTCTTCTTTTGAAGTACAAGTTCCCGCAGGAAATTCCCAATCTGAATGGACACAATTCCAATGCAAGGGAAACGGTATTTGCGAAAGATAATCAGCCTTCATTCCTAACCATAGAGGGTAAATCAGTACAACCTTTCTTTGATGCCGTATTAACAAACGCAACAATCAGGGAAACCGAATTCCGTCCGATCACCATGAAGACTGATGGAGGAATAGACATAGGAAATCTTTGCTCTATTACGGAAGTTGAGAACAACGATACACTCAAGGAGTTATCGAAAAACAACAACTGTTTCTGGTCATTTATCTTGTTCGCAAAGGACTTTGAAAAGGGAATCGAAAATATCCTTGATCTTCATATTCTTGAATTCTTGTTCAATAAGGTGGAATCGTATAGCAGTGACATCCCAATCTCGAAAAAGAAGAAGCCACTGCAAAGAGGAGACATCATCCACTTTGGCAAATGGTATATGAAAGCTGATAGTAAGATCGATGCAGATATGGAACCCATCGAATGGATCGTCTTAGAAGTGGATAAGAAAGAAGCATTGGTCATAAGCCGATACGGCATTGACTGCCAACCATATCACGAGAAGGGAGGAGATGTCACATGGGAAACATGTACATTGAGGAAGTGGCTGTATAACGAAAAGAACGAGGATGATCCAGAGACATTCTATAGTAAAGCTTTCACCAAGGAGGAAAAGGAAAGGATTGTACAGAAAGAAATCATCAATGAGAACAATCCGAAATACGGAACTCCAGGTGGTGGAAAGATACATGACAAGGTATTTCTGTTAAGTATCCAAGAAGCGTGGAAATACTTTGAGACAGCGAAAAGTAGAAGGTGTGAGCCAACATCATATGCAATAGCCAACGGCGCAAGTGTCAATAAAGACCTAAAGACTTGCTGGTGGTGGCTTCGCTCGCCCGGCAACTCATCTGACACTGCGGTCTACGTCGACCGCGATGGCTCGCTCATCTTCATCGGCTATTGGGTTTACGACAGTGACTTTGCCGTTCGGCCCAGCTTGAGGATCCATCTTTAATCCTCTAATCTTCCAATCTATAATCATCCGTCAGGGTGCGAAGGAAAGAGCGGCAAATTAAGAACCTGCATTCGTAGGAACAGAGTAGAAAAACAAGAAAGAGTAACTTGAACCCCGCTGAAAGCGGGTCGCGCGGGGTATATGTTTAACGATGGATTATTTATTTTTAACAAGAGAAAAATCAAAACCTAAATAGATCATCGCCTGTCAAGAAATTCTGGGCAACGGAATTATAAGGTCCTTGTTTAAAGCCGTTGGCAGAAATCAGAGTGATATGCACGGCTTTATTAGGCTTTTCTTCTTCCTTGAAAACACTAAGACGATGCTTAAGCTTATCATGTTCTATTTTGGTTATTTCGAATGGGTCATCCGTATATTTCATTTCGCAGAGATTAATCACCCCATCTTTTCTATCGATTAACAGGTCAATTTGGGCTCTTGAATCATTGTCAAAGCTTTGCCATCCTGCTTCGTGAGTTTCCACAGAACGGATGCCAAGAGCAGTTTTCAACTGCTCAATATGATGCAAACAAACAAGCTCAAATGCATTTCCACGCCATGCGTAATAACCAGGTGAGCCAAAGAAGCTTGTCCACGAAGAGATCTGCTCCTGTTGCATAAAGTGAAGCGAAAAGATGGAAAATGGATCAATAAGCTGATAATAAATATTGTTGGGTTCTGAATAGAGAGTGGCTTGGCGAATAAACCCGCTTTGCTCTAATTCCTCAAGATTTTTAGTCAAGACAGAACCACCTCCAATCTCCTTGATTGCACTGAGGTTTTGTCTTGTCATGCCTCTTTTTGTTTTGTATAGGGCTTTCATGATAGCAAGATGCTTTTCTGGCTTTTTGAATAGAGAGCGAATGACATTGTTGTATTCATTATGCAGTTCCCCGTATGATTTGAAGCATAATTCATCCACATTCTGAACGAGACTTAGCCGTTCATCCATTAATGTCATGTAGTGCGGGATTCCCCCAAAGATCATATAGTATTCAATAATTTGGCTTCGAGGTAGATCCATCCCGATGCTTTGGCATAATTGTTCACATTCTAATAGTGAAAACGGCATCAAGTGTATTCTCTTTGTTATGCGATTGTGAAAACCTCCGTGATCATCCAACAAATGCTTGACCATCCATGAGGTGGCAGATCCACAGACAATCAAAATAAGGTCTGGCTGGGAAGAACCCCAGCTGTTCCAAAAATACTCAAGCGCACTGCGAAAATTGGATCGCTGTGTATCCATCCAGGGAAGCTCATCGAGAAATACGACTCTTTTCCCACTGACAGGATCCCTATACACAGACTCTTTTGACAAACACTTGCGAAGCCGTGAAAAAGCTTCAAACCAGTCTTTTGGAATAGTTCCAACTTCATCGCCATATATTTCTAAGCTGTCGTAAAAGGCGTGTAATTGTCCTGCGGTTTTTTCTTGCGTGATGCCTGTTGAATAGAAAGAAAACTTGTTGTTAAAGAATTCTTTAACAAGATAAGTTTTTCCAACGCGTCTTCTTCCGTATATGGCAATAAACTGAGGACGTTCAATATGAAGACATCTAGACAAGATATCCTTTTCTCTGTCTCTTCCTATAATCTGCATATAGCCTCCTAAATAACAGCATCCATTGTAACATATTGTGGGTAAAGCAACAAGATCTTATCGATTTATAGATGGAAATACGAGATGCTACACCCCTAATGACAACAAATATCTCTTTGAGGGAACAAAGCGTGATCGAATGTTTTCCTATGCTTTGTCTTTGGTGTGAAATATTGAACTGTGTGTTCAATGACAACTCTAAGATTTCAGCTATAATTGTATGAGAAGAATAAAAGGAGGCACATTTCAATGGGATATTTGGAAATGGAAAATCTCTATGATTCTGTATCGGATACACATGGCGGCGCACTTTACATCGGCGTGAAGGATCATCGATAAGCTGGGAATTCTTGCGGATGTTCGAGTTTATGAA
>OMYM01000251.1 GCA_900315225.1 uncultured Erysipelotrichaceae bacterium
ATACTATACGATAATTGAGGAAGACTATCACGATAGATGATAACAAAATAGTTGTCTGAATGGTTTACCGCTTCAGCAAACTCTTTTGTCTTTATGAACGGAACATTCTCATCCGTGAAAATGATATTCCCCTTGCTTGTCTCAAGCTGATGTCTCCAATCTACGACATTCAACAAGACACACGGCTTCTCACACTTCAAAACAACACCCGACCCATCACCAAGCCTTTGATAAGCCGCCAATAGCCTAATTAAGGTAGTTTTTCCCGTTCCACTATATCCCTGGATAATCGTGATATTCCTCTTTACCTCAAGCCGAAAATGAACCCTATTGTTATATATCTCAATCTTATACTTTCCAATCATAGCAACTCATCCTACAACAGTCGATTCTTGTACACCTCATAATCCAATTCTTTGGAAGAATGAGCAATAAACCCAGTATTTACAATACGAACCTCAATTTCACCATCACCAAAATCCATGAAATACCCCAGTCTCACAGTAACATCCTTCATCTGACCAATTACCAGCAACCACTTCGCACAATTATCGCCACATGCCGAAGCATTAAATATATGTCCCTGATCATTGTTCACAAGAATCAATGTCTTGACCCCACCAGAAAGTTTTTCAACACTGATCGGTCCAAGAAACGGACTCTCAATCAGATGTGGTCCAATCACATCTGATTGATCCACATCTTTAATCATTTTAACCGACAACTCATCCACAATCCATTCATCCTCATACGTATTGTCAAAGAATGTATCAGGATCAAAAATATACTTCTTGTCTTCTATTTCACCGTAGATGATACTCAACATGATATCCTCCTACAAACATCTTTTCTATACTTGAATTTCCACTATAACATCCACCAGTATCCAAACACAACACAGACAAACCATCCCGATCATCTCTACACTATACCAGTCAAAAATCCAAAAAAGATATTTTGATCGCTACGCATATAACGGCAGGCAAACGATACGGGATTCCAAATAATTGTGATTCTGAATATATCCCTTCTACACAAACAAAATTCAACAGCAACCACCAGAACATTCACTGTCAGTTCTCACGTTGTGAAAACCTTCCAAAAAAACACCCTCGCGCGTCCCGCTTTCAGCGGGGGTCAGGTTACTTGTTTAATAATCTTCTACTGCATTCCTGTGAATTCACGATCTACGCTTGCTGCTCATTCCTTCGATCCCACTTACGCTTTGTGGTGATTCAGGATTAGAGGATTAAGGATTTAAGATTAACCACAAAGCGGGCCGCACGCCGACGTTGACATAATTGACACTGTCGCCGCGGGCGAGGACACTGCCATCGTTGTAGACGAGGACAGGGTTGCCACTATAGTAACCGGGGGAGCGAAGCCACCATGTGCTTGAATTATTAATTTTTCCGACAAATCCGTCAAGCATTACATAGTGCTTTCTCTCATCTGGATAAAAGGCGTTCAGAAACACCTTGTATCTTTCTATCATCTTTTTCCTCGCGTACTCCGTTAGCTTACATATCCTCTTTTGACCGTTTTCAAAGTACCTTCCTGCCTCCTGGATGCTCAGCAGGAAAACCTTGTCTTCCGTGTCGTTTCCCAGATCTGTGTCATATGCTGGATTTTTCTCCGCCCTGACTTTTGCATTTGCGATCAACCCTTTTTCATCCTGGCTGAATGCCTTTTCAAGGAATTCCCCATTTAACCATTTTCTCAGAGAACACTCCTCCCATGTGGCACCCACTTTCTCTCTTTCATATGGAAGGCTATCAATAGCATATTTACTAATGAGAAGCGCTCTGTCTCCCTGCCTTTCAAGGACGATCCATTCGATTGGCTCCATGTCTTCCTCAGTATCCCTGTGCCACCTGCCAAATGTCAGTCTCTTTCCCCGCCTGATGTTATCCCTTTTTGTTTCCATAGGTATTGCATCACCATATGTCTCCACCTTATTGAACAGATATTCCAAGACATGCATGTCCCCAATATCCTTCTTATAGTCCTGGGCGTAGATGATATAGGACAGAGAGCCTGCGTCATCCAGTGGCTTGGTAAAGTCGTATTGTCTTTCACCTTTGCTTTCTCCACTGCTGGTTATATACGCAAGTTTTGTATCCTTAATCATTGCGTTCTCCACAAGCGCCGCAAGGAACGGGTCGGTTGGGGTCTGTTTTGCCTTCAGACAATCCGGTATCTTGTCCTCGAAGAACTTCTTTCTTTCCCCCTTCATCCCCTTGGCAGAAAGGGAGTGTATCTTCTCTGGGTATCTGTGCTTCAAAAGAAGCAGGTAGAAGCACAGTTGCCTTGCCTTCAGCGGGTAGCCTTTCAACTGGTATTTATTCAGGTAGTAGAACGATGAACAAACGCCCTTCATCTCCCTGGGAGTCAGGTTGAATTGTCTGCACATCTCGTAGAAGCTTTCAACATCCTCAAGGATGTCGTATTCCTCGGCGAACTTCCAAAACAACTGCTTATCGGATCCTTTAGGCAACAGGGAATAGTAGTCGAAGAAACGCTCAAGGTAGCCAATCGCATCAAACTCATCGCCATACACCGTCTTAACACAGTGCTGTAGCTGGTTGATGTCTAACGCAAAGATGAATACAATCCCCTTGACATTGAACAGATGCTTGACGATTTCCAATAGCTTGATCGCAAATGTTGGCTTGCATCGATCTAGCTCGTCAACGATAATGATAATCTTCTTACGATCAATAGAATCTCTTAACAAATTCTTAACCTCAGCAATTCTGTCTGACAGTTTGTCGTTTTCCTTGATGATGCTTAAGCCGTTGTCCTTCGCCTGTAACATCCTTTGGTATGTCTTCCATACGGTATCAGCAGCTTCCTTGTACTTTTCTTGGTCTACACACACCGTATGCAGCACCATTTGGGCGAAGGGGATGATTGGATCATCGTAGAAGTCGTTTTCCCATGCATCGAAGTATGCGACTTTGCCCTCCTCAAATTTATTGTTTTCGATAAACGCTGCGTCTGACTCGTTTCCATTCGCTTGATACTCTTTGCCATGGAGTAGATTAAAGAACATCTCCATGAACTTTGTCTTTCCTGATCCCCAGGATCCTGAGATCGCCATGATGAATGCCTCGTTGTCGAGATGATTCAGCTTGATCGTATATTTTGGATCTCTTTCAGCCTGCTCGTTTTGTTGAGAAGCAGGTTCGAATTTCCTAGCTTCCGCTTGAAACATATGGTGTTTATAGCCAAGTTCATAAGGATCATAATCTACAAGCTTTATCTCTCCCTCATTGATTTCCCCAATGTCTTCATCATCACCATCAATGATCTCATACGGTGTCTTAGGAGCGTAGTCGGCTATGATCTTCAATAATGTCATAGCATATTCTCCCCGATCTAGGTAGTCGTCTTTTAGCTTTATTGGTTGATACATGCGTCACCTCCATCATCCTTCTTACACAAACATCTTCTCCATCATGAATCTCTTGATATTCTTCAGTATTTCTATCCTCTGACTATGAAGAGCAATAAGGGAATCAATGCTAGATAGAAACTTAACTATTGCTCTTTGTTCTGCTATGGAAGGATAGGATATGCTTAGCCTGCCAAGGATTTCAGAGTTATAGTTTTGTTGCTTGGTACCTTGGGTAATTCTCATAGCATAATGCTCTCCAAAACACTGGTACCACTGGAATAGATATTCAGTTGAAAGGATGTTTTCATCTGTAATTAAAGCCATGCATGCTTGGTTGATCGTTGACTCAATG
>OMYM01000312.1 GCA_900315225.1 uncultured Erysipelotrichaceae bacterium
TATATCAGTTTCTCAATTCTTTGATTTGTGCTGCTGCTTCATCAAATCCGTTGTTTTTAGCGTATTTGAACATCTCGATTGCTTTGGCGGGGTCTTTTTCAACACCTATGCCATCTTTATACATCAAGCCAAGGCAATAATGAGCAGCAGGGTCTCCCAGTTCAACGTTTTCCTGGAATAGTTTGGCTAGTAATGTAGTGTCTTGTTCTGTGCATGTTCCTTGGATATACATGACTGCTAGATTGTGGGTGGATTCATCGTTGCCTTGTTCGGCAGCCATACGGTACCAATGGGTTGCTTCGGAATTGTCTTGTGGGACACCTTCTCCTGTCTCATAGCATACTGCTACGTTGTGCATTGCTTTCACGTATCCTTGCTCGGCGGATTTTTTGAACCATTTGAATGATTTGGCGTAGTCTTGTTTTACGCCGATTCCATCGTCGTACATGCGCCCAAGGTTGAATTGGCCATACATGTCTCCTAGTTCTGCTGCCTTGCGGTAGAATTCGGCTGCTTCAGTGTAGTTTCTCATGATGTTTTCATGGGTTGATCCAAGGTTGCAGAAGGCTTTGCTGTAGCCTTGGTTGGCAGCCTTTGTGTACCATTGGATGGCTTTTGAGGTGTTTTTTGGAACACCGTATCCGCTCGCATACATTGCTCCCACGGTGAATTGTCCTTGTGGGTTACCTAGTTCTGCTGCAAAACGGTACAATCTGGCGGCTTTTTCCTCATTCCTTAAGATTTCATGGGCTTCTTTTGCTTTTTGCAGGATTTGCTCGATGGGGGATGGTTGGGTTGGGTCGTACTGGCATTCTTTGCACTCTGGGGTTGAATTGACCATTTCCATGAATTCAGATGTTTCTTTCATCGGGAAGATGGGGAGTGTTGAAAACCATGTTCGTTGCTTTTCTGGCATTGAACGTAGGATCTGCTCGGGGTTTTCCAGGTATATGGGGAGTACGGTCGTATCTGGTGCGTTGTATACGGCACGTAGATCTTCCTTGGTGTCTTTGTATCGGAGGTATTCCTTGGTCAGGATGGGGATGAAGACATAGCATTTGTGGACCATTGCCTTGTTACTTAGTTGGTCTTCTGGTTCTGGCAGTTTTCCAGTATGAGCGTAGACGATGTAGCCTTGCTTGCGGAGTTCCTCGACATACTTCGTTGCGATGTCTTCTGTCCTGTAATGACAACTGATAAAGATGTATTTCAAATTTTCGCTCATGGTTATCTCTTTGTGAGCATCATTATAGCACAAGAAAAGGAGACGGGAACGTCTCCTTATGAAATTTTAGTGATGATCGTACTCGATGACTTCGCCTGTCCAGGATTTTTCGAGGATTTCCTGCATGTCCTTTACCATTGGGACACGTGGGTTGGCAGGGGAGCATTGGTCTTCATATGCAAGATATGAGAGCTTTTCAGCGTTTGCCATCCATGTTTCTTCATCGAGGTAGTCAATGCTGTTGAAGCGCATAGGGATGCCGCAGTCTTCACCGAGCTGCCATACTGCCTTGGCGAACATTTCAACGCCTTCTTCAACGGAATCAAATGGCAAGCCAATTGCTTTAGCAAGCTGGCAGTATCTTTCATCCGCATCGTAGTATTTGTACTTTGGCCAAACACCTGGCTTTTCGGGTTTTGTTCCGTTGTACCTAATCGTATATGGCAACAGGATGGCGTTTGCCTGGCCATGAGGAACGTGGAATTCTGCACCGATCTTGTGTGCCATGGAGTGGTTCATGCCAAGGAATGCATTCGCAAATGCCATGCCTGCGATGGCGGAAGCGTTGTGCATTTTCTCTCTTGCTTCGGGGTCGTTTGGTCCATTGTGGACAGCTCTTGGCAGGTAGTCGAAGACCATCTGCACTGCCTTGAGGGCGAGTGCATCTGTGTAGTCGGATGCCAAGACTGAGACATATGCTTCAATGGCGTGGGTGAGAACATCCATGCCTGTGTTGGCGGTGACGGTCTTTGGCAGGTTGGTTGTCAGAGCTGGATCAATAATAGCAACCGTAGGTGTCAAAGAGTAGTCTGTCAGAGGATACTTGACGTGTGTCTCTTTGTCGGTGATGACCGCAAATGGGGTAACTTCAGAACCTGTTCCGGATGTTGTCGGAATGCAAACCAAGCTGGCTTTCTTGCCCAGTTCTGGGTAGCGGAAGGCACGTTTGCGGATGTCCATGAACTTTTGCTTGAGGTCGTTGAAGTTTACTTCTGGGTGTTCGTAGAACAGCCACATGCCTTTGGCTGCGTCAATGACGGAGCCACCGCCAATTGCGATGATGGTGTCTGGTTCGAATGTCTGCATCAGGGACAATCCCTTGCGGATTGTCTGGATGGATGGATCTGGCTCGACATCGCAGAACAGTTCATAAGTGACCTTTACGCCATTATAGCGAGGACGTTCTTCGAGCTGATCGGTGACCTTTGTGACGTATCCAAGGCGTACCATTGACTGGTCTGCCACGATGAAGACTTTCTTCATTTCCCTCATGTCATGGAGATATTCAATAGAATTTCTCTCGATGTAGATCTTTGAAGGGATCTTGAACCATTGCATGTTATTCCTCCTCTGTCCGACTTTCTTGATGTTCAAGAGATTTACTGTGCTGATGTTGTCAGAGACGCTGTTATGGCCATATGAGCCACATCCAAGGGTCATGGAAGGAATGAATGAGTTGTAGATGTTACCGATGCCACCGAAGGTGGAAGGGCTGTTCCAGATGATTCTGCATGCCTTGATTCTTCTGCCATACTCTTCAACAAGTTTCTTGTTGGAGGTGTGGATGGCGGCACTGTGTCCAGTGCCGTTGAACATGACCATGGCTTCTGCCTTGTCCAGGCCATCTGCCACGCTGTCCGCCCTTAACATCGCTAAGACAGGGGAGAGTTTCTCTCTTGTGAGTGGTTCGTTTGGTCCAACTTCCTTGCATTCCACCATGAGGATGCTTGTCTTAGGATCAACGGAGAAGCCGGATTGCTCAGCAATCCAGGCAGCGCTCTTGCCTGCCACGGCACCATTGAGCCTAGCGGTTTCACAACCCTCGCCATATGCCTGGGCATTGAACATGAACTTCTCAAGCTTGGATTTCTCTTCATCGTTGCAGAAGTGG
The DNA here is from genome assembly GCA_900315225.1 of uncultured Erysipelotrichaceae bacterium. GTDB lineage: Bacteria > Bacillota_I > Bacilli_A > Erysipelotrichales > Erysipelotrichaceae > Bulleidia. The sequence continues at coordinate 3,117 of OMYM01000312.1, forward strand.
ACGTTGTAATGAACAAATTCTTCCTTGACGTTATCGTAGATCTCTTTGTCTACGATGACAGCCTGTTCGCTGGCGCACACCATTCCATTGTCGAATGCCTTGGACATAGCAATGTCATTGACAGCTTGCCTGACATCTGCCGTTGTCTCGATATACGCCGGGACGTTGCCCGCACCAACGCCAAGAGCTGGTTTCCCGCAAGAATACGCTGCCTTGACCATTGCGTTGCCACCAGTCGCAAGAATCGTGGATACACCAGGGTGATTCATCAACGCGCTAGTCGCATCCATGGAAGGTGTTTCAATCCACTGGATGCAGTTTTCGGGCGCGCCAGCGGCGATAGCCGCATCATACATCACCTTTGCGGCAGCAGCGGAGCAGTTTTGCGCATTTGGATGGAACGCAAAGATAATCGGGTTTCTTGTCTTGAGGCAAATCAAGGACTTGAAGATCGCGGTGGATGTAGGGTTGGTGACGGGTGTGATGCCCGCTACAACGCCAACTGGCTCTGCCACATACATCAATCCAAGTACTTCATCTTCGTCGATGATACCCACGGTTTTCTGGTTGCGCATATGGTTTACGACATATTCGCATGCGAAGAGATTCTTTGTGGCTTTGTCTTCAAAAACGCCTCTTTGCGTCTCTTCGATAGCAAGTTTTGCTAATTCACCGTGCTTATCCAATGCAGCTACAGAACATTTTGCTACAATGTAGTCAATCTTCTCCTGGTCATAGGAAGCATAGTCTTCCAATGCTTTCAATGCTTTTTCAACCTTGATGTTTACTTCTTCCATAGTAATCTCCTTATGTAATCCTTATTATAATGAATTTTGAAAAAAAATCTATTGACATGAATAATAATGTTTCCAAAGATGATGATTCTGTAGTATCATAGGAAACAGAAAGCAACCAAGACGCGCAAAGACGCGCAAGGAGGAAATCATGAAACAAATCACATACAAGATCGCCAACCCATTGGGAATGCACGCTAGACCCGCCGCATTCGTTGCCCAGGCTTGTGTAGCACTGCCATCGCAGATTGTCATTAAGTGCAATGGCAAAGTCGCCAATGGTGACAACGTCCTGCAGATTCTGGCATTGAACGCCCAGATGGGTTCCGTTCTTGAGATCTCTGCCGAAGGTGGTGATGAAGACGCCGCTTTGGAAACGATCCGCAAAGAACTCGACAACAGACTGAAATCCTACAAGGAAGCATCCGTTCTCAAGATCGCTTTCTTTGGAGCCAAGGATTATGATCGTATCTTCTTCAGTGAACTGGCAAGAGACGTAGGTGAAGGCGCATACAACGCTGATATCAAGTACTTCAACTCCCGTCTGACACCTGAAACTGTTGGCTTGGCAAAGGGATTTGACGCTGTATGTATCTTCGTTAACGATGAAGCACCAAGAGTCGTAGTGGAGACATTGCATGAATTTGGCGTAAAGCTGATTCTTCTGCGTTGCGCAGGATTCAACAATGTCGACTTGATGGCCGCTAGAGAGTGTGGCATCAAGGTTGCCAGAGTTCCTGCGTATTCCCCATACGCCGTTGCTGAACACGCCATGAGCATCATCATGTGCTGCAACCGTCGTCTCCACAAGGCATATAACAAGGTCAAGGACAACAACTTCGCTCTTTCCGGACTGCTGGGTGTCGACCTGCATAACAAGGTTGCAGGCATTGTTGGAACAGGCAAGATCGGACAGTGCATGGCTCGCATTTGCAAGGGCTTTGGCATGACCGTCATCGCTTGGGACGCATATCCAAACCAGGGACTTGTTGATGAAGGACTGTTGACATATGTTGGGAAAGACGAACTCTTTGCCAAGTCCGACCTCATTTCCCTCCATGCTCCATTGATCATGGGACCTAGTGGAACATACCATCTGATTGATGCAGATGCCATCGCAAAGATGAAGAACACAGCGATGCTCGTCAATACCGCTCGTGGTGGATTGATCGACACCGAAGCATTGATCGATGCACTCAAGCAAGGAAAGTTCCATGCTGTGGCACTTGACGTATACGAAGGCGAAGATGCCAACGTCTACACCGACCACTCCGATGACTACCTGAACAACGATGTCACCGCAAGACTGCAGATGTTCCCGAACGTTGTCTTGACATCCCACCAGGCATTCTTCACAAGAGAAGCACTCCAGGCAATCGCAGCTGTTACCCTTGAGAACGCCCGTAACTTCAATGAAGGCGTAGATCTTGGTCAGGCTGAATGCAAAGCTAACTAATTAGAAAAAGGCGCATTAGCGCCTTTTTTATACTTGGACGTACAAATAGGTAGAATTCAGCATTGTCTCTGCCTACAGTTTTATGTGGAACGATCAAATATCTGGAACAGATATTTGATCGTTCCATTTTAGTGTTGTAATCCAATCATCTTCATGATACAATACGCAAGAAATGAACGATCCTGTGATTATTTTGAACGGTGCTGCTTAAAACACTTTGTGAAAGGAGAAAGAAGCATGAATTTCTTGAACAGCGGAAAAGGATACAAGCTGTTTCTCAAAGAAGCGCAAAAAGACACCTATGTTGACAAGACATCAATGATTCAAGAAGTATACCGATATGCGACCAAGATTAAAAATTACATATGCCTCACCCGCCCCAGGCGGTTTGGGAAAAGCACAGCCGCAAACATGATAGCGGCTTTCTTCGATGAAAGCACGGCAGAGAAAAGCCGCATCCTGTTCGAGGGGATGGAGATCGGCAGGCTCAAGGAGGAACAGGAAAAGAAGTGGCTTGATACAAGGGATTCCTCGCTGTGCTGGCCACAGCAGGGAAAGCGCAAGGTAATCCGCATCAACATGATCGATCTAATCAGTGACAAGACAAAATCATACCGTGATTTTCGGAAGACGCTGGACAGAAGAATGCTGGAGGACCTCAACGATGCGTATCCTGGATTGCCTGTGCATGGACTGGACATGGACAATGTGGATTTGTCCGAGCTGCTGACGAAAACAGGAGATGAATTTATCTTTGTGATCGATGAGTGGGACGCAATCTTTGAACAGAGTTTTATGACGACCAGCGACAAGGAGGACTACCTTGAATTCCTGAGAAACCTGCTGAAGGACAAAGAATATGTCCACTTCGCCTACATGACGGGCATCCTTCCCATCGCCAAGTATTCCAGCGGATCCCCCCTGAACATGTTCAACGAATTCTCCAGCATAGACGACTCTGTGTTCCACCCGTATTTTGGCCTCACGAAAAGGGAAATCTCCTCCCTGATGCGCCGCAAGGGCTTCAGGAAGCCTTCGCTGAAGGACCTGGAGGCGTGGTACGATGGATATGTCTGCGA
>OMYM01000252.1 GCA_900315225.1 uncultured Erysipelotrichaceae bacterium
AGCACCGGTGGTATTGTTCTTCCCTGGAACATATACCGAGCAGGAGCTGATTCTTTTCAACGAAATCAAAGACGATAATTACTATCGTGCATTCAAACTTGTAAAGTGAGGTGAATATATGCAGATCAAAGAGATGTTCAAAAAGTCGATTACCCGTGACATCCAGGGAGTCGTGATCGCCGGTCAGGGCGAGAAAACCAATATAGCCACAGAGCTTGAAGAATACGTTGTTACGCCGGAATTGCAGAGGCATTTTGCTGATTTCTTCTCTGCATATGCCAAGGGAATTAATGGCGAGACAACCAAGATGGGCGTGTGGATTTCCGGTTTCTTTGGAAGCGGTAAATCACACCTGTTGAAGATCCTTTCCTACGTTCTGGATAATGCGGTTGTCGGTGGCAAGCGTGCCATTGACTATTTCATTGACGATGAGAAGATCACTGATCCGATGGTGCTTGCGGATATGCAGCTGGCAGCCAATACCCCTGCCGACATCATTATCTTCAACATCGATGCAAAGAGCGAATCCAACGGAAAATCCAGCAAGGACGCTATTGTAAACGTGTTCTTGAAAGTGTTCAATAACTCCCTTGGCTTTTGTGGAGCCATTCCGTACCTGGCCGACCTTGAGCGAAAACTCTCCGAGGACGGGAAGTATGAACAGTTCAAGGAGACCTACCAGAGGGTGACAGGTCACGACTGGTATGAAGAGCGTCATGAGTTCCTTTCCAGACAGGATGGCGTAGTGGATACCCTGATCGAGATGGGCTACATGAGCAAGAGGGCTGCATGGAACTGGTGCGATGCCGCGATTGGGGAACATCAAATTAGCATCGAGGACTTTGCCAAGCGCGTGAAGTCATACATTGACCGTCAAGGGAATAACTATCACGTTGTATTCCTGGTGGATGAGATCGGCCAGTATATCGGCGATGATTCCAAGCTAATGCTGAACCTTCAGACAGTGACGGAAGAACTTGGAAAAGAATGCAAAGGCAAGGCATGGGTCATCGTAACCAGCCAACAGGACATCGATTCCATCACCAGGGTGAAGGGCAACGACTTCTCCAAGATCCAGGGACGCTTTGATACACGTCTTTCGCTTTCTTCCGCAAACGTCGATACCGTCATCAAGAAAAGAATCCTGGAAAAGACCGATACGGCTGCCCAGACACTCCGCCTGTTGTATGGCCAGGAATCCACAATCATCAAGAACCTGATCGTATTCAACGACGGGGTAGAGAAAAAGCTGTATGATAACGATAGAAACTTCTCAGAAGTCTACCCGTTCATTCCTTACCAATTCAATGTGTTGGCAAGCGTGTTGACTTCGATCCGTACCCATGGTGCATCTGGCAAGCATTTGTCCGAGGGCGAACGTTCCATGCTGGCTCTGTTCAAAGAGTCCGCCATGGCGCTCAAGGATGAAGAAGTCGGGGCGATTGTTCCATTCCACCGTTTCTATGATGCCCTGGAGAATTTCCTGGATCACAGTCACAAGGGCGTCATAATCAAGGCTTATGACAACAGCTATATCAATCCAGAACATAAGGAAAAGGATGTTTTCGCCATCAATGTGCTGAAGACCTTGTTCATGATCAAGTACGTTTTTTTGATTGAATCCAACATCGACAACATCACCAGCCTGATGATCGAGAACATCAACGATGACCGCATTGAAATCAAGGAGCGTGTCGAAAAAGCCCTGAATGTTCTGATGCATCAGATGCTCGTTCAGAAGAACGGTTCCCACTATGTCTTCCTGACCGATGAAGAGCAGGAAATCAACCGTGAGATCGACAACCAGAACGTCGAAACGTCCGAAGTCATTAACAAGGTTGCCGAGATGATCTATGAGGGCATCTTCACGGAAAGGAAATACCGCTATCCCGCATTCAATGGCCGCTACTCGTTCAGCTTTAACCAGGCCGTGGATGACAGGCTTTACAGAACAAACCAGAATTACGATATCGGCATCCGTGTGCTCACCCCCTGGTACGATGGTGGTAATGATGAGACAACACTGCGGATGCTTTCTGGACAGAAGAATGAAGTGCTGGTGGTTTTGCCAAACGATGAATCATTCCTGGATGAAATCCGCCAATGCCTGAAGATTGAAAAATTCCTACGCCTGAATACATCCATGCAGCTGGCCAAGTATGAAACAATCAAAAAAGCAAAACGTGAGGAAATGACGGAGCGCAATGACAATGCAAAGCTGTATTTGACGGAAAGCCTGAAGGAAGCAAGTATCTATGTGGATGGCGATAGATCCCGTGTTTCCGCAAAGGAAGTCTCCACACGCATCATGGAAGCCCTTGGAAAGCTGGTTCAGACGGTATACAACAAACTCTCCTATATCACTGCCGCGAAGGGAGAAGCGGACATTCGCAAGATGTTCCAATCCACCAATCAACTGAACCTTGGTTTTGAAAGTGAAACGGATGCCAACACACATGCCTTGGATGACGTTCTGCAGTTCATTGCCACGAATACCCACATGCATATGAAGACTTCCATGAAGACGGTCAAAGACCGCTTCATGAAAGCCCCCTATGGCTTCGTGGAGGATGATGTACATTGGCTGGTTGCACGTCTATTCAAACGTGGCGACCTCGCATTCACAGTCAGCGGTGCAACCGTCAACCAGAACAACAAGACAAATGAGGAACTGATCGGCTATATCACAAAGAGAGCATTCGCAGAGAAACTCCTTCTGGAAGAACGTATCCGAGTCAATGAGAAGGATAAGAAAGCTGTCCGTGATGTGATGAGAGAACTCTTTGGCACCGCCGGTGTGGCAGAGGATGAAGACAGCATCATGAAGAACTTCCAAAGCTACGCGAAGCATACCATGGATGAGATATTACGTCTGGAGCCACAGTATCAGAATTACAAATACCCAGGAAAGAAAGTCCTGGACATCGGCAAGAAGCTGATGCAGAACGTAATCCAGCTTCAATCCCCGATTGATTTCTTTAGGTATGTCTCCCAGAACAGAGAAGGTTTCTACGACTTTGTGGAAGACTATGAACCGTTAAAGACGTTCTTTGGCGGCGAACAGCGTCAGATCTTCGCCAGAGCACTGGATATGCTGGCGATCTATGACGACAGCAATACTTACATCGTCGATGAAGAACTGGAAAAGATCGTTGCCCAAATGAAGGATATTACCGGTCAGGAAAAACCATATCGCAATATCCCCAAACTACCAGAACTACGAGACAACTTCATGCATGCATATTCCGTTATCCTGGAAAGGGAAGAAAAGCCAGTCCTTGATTCCATTGAACAGGCACGTAACAGAGTGATTGAAATATTGGACACGAAGGAGTATGCAGACCAGAAACGTTCCGAGTATAACGGAAAGTTCCGTGAGATCCGTGAAGGCGCAGAACACTGCAACAACATATCCTCACTCAGAAGCTTTGCGGATAAGGCAGATGCCCTAAAGATCCGCCTGATGAACGAGATGGATGCCCTCGACCGTCAGATTGCCTATGAAAAGGCACAGAAAGCCAAGAAACAAGCCGAAGAGGCCGCCCGCAAGGCAAGGGAACAAGGAAAAGAAATCGAGGTTGTCGCACCAGTTCCAAAGCCTGTAAAGATCAAAAGGACAAAGAATGTCACGATCAAGAACATGACCAAAACATCTTCCTGGAGACTGGAGAGCGAACAAGATATCGACAAGTATCTTGATGCACTCAGAAAATCCTTGATGAAAGAACTGGAAGGAACCGATATCGTTAACGTCGAGTTCTGATCCCCGATAGAAAGGAAACGGTGCAGGAATGAATAAAACTGCCATTAAAAACTTTGCCATCTGGGCAAGAAATAAACTAATCGCGGATATCAGCTACCGTGCTGGACTCATGGGGATTACTGCGGACGGCATTAAGACTGCCTTGGTACAATCTACCGGAACAACGGAGTTCTACGACATCGGTACGGCAGAACCCTATTCCATCAGCGGAGATGCCGTAAAACAACGCAAACACCTGGTGGAACTGATCCAGCGGAAAGAGAAAGAGACAAACTATAAGACTGCCTATAAGTACATACTTGAAGAGGTTGCCTACACATGGTTCAACCGCCTGATTGCCGTGCGTTTTATGGAAGTCAACGATTATCTTCCATCACATATGCGTGTTCTTTCTTCCGATTCTGGGAAAATAGAACCAGACTTGGTAACCAATCCCTTCGATGCAGGATTATCTTTCACTTCCAGTGAAGAACAGACGATCTATCAGTTGAAGCAAGAAAACAAGATAGATGAACTATTCCGCATCCTCTTTATCAAACAATGCAATACACTGAATGAAAACCTCCCAGCCCTGTTTGAAAAGACAAGCGATTATACAGAACTACTACTGAACCTGTCCATCATTGACCAGGATGGTGTAGTCTATCATCTGGTGCATGACATCCCAGAAGAAGACTTCAATATAGAACGTGGTGGTCAAGTGGAGATCATTGGTTGGTTGTATCAGTATTACAACACGGAACCAAAGAACGAAGCCTTTGCGAAAAAAGGCAAGGTCACCAAGGAAGAAGTTCCTGCGGTCACACAGCTCTTTACACCTGACTGGATTGTCCGTTACATGGTAGAGAACAGCCTTGGCCGTCTGTGGGTGGAAGGACATCCAAATGATGAACTAAAGGCAAGATGGAAATACTATCTGGAAGAAGCTGAACAAGAACCAGAAGTACAAGCAAAACTGGCAGAAATCCGAAAGGAATATGCGAAACTAAACCCGGAAGATATCAAGGTCATCGATCCCTGCATGGGAAGTGGTCATATTTTAGTGTACGCATTCGATGTACTGATGCAGATATACGAGAGTGCAGGTTATGGGCAGAGAGATGCAGCAAGAAGCATCCTTGAGAATAATCTATATGGTCTGGATATTGATGACCGTGCATTCCAGATGGCCTATTTTGCTATCATGATGAAGGCACGTCAGTACAATCGTAGGATTCTGAATGGTGAGTATAAGCCCAATGTCTATTCCATTCAGGAGAGTAACGGAATCAACAGAAACCAGCTCAAATACTTTGGAGCTAGGATGAGTGAAACTGAAAAGAATAATGCTATTGAACAGATGAGGGGGCTTCTCGATACATTCTACGATGCGAAGGAATATGGGTCAATTCTGACGGTAGAGCAGTATGATTGGGATTTTCTTATAAGGTTTGTGTCTTGCATAGAGATGATTGGGCAACAGAGCTTTGAGGCAGTTGGATTGGATGAAACTGCTGAGCAGCTGAAGCAGATAATCGCTCAGGGAAAGATTCTTGCACAGAAGTATCATGTGGTTACTACGAATCCGCCGTATTTGAGTGAAATGAATACTATTCTACAAAAATATGTAAAAAAATACTATCCGAATAGTAAAAATGACCTCTGTACTGTCTTTATAGAAAAATGCATCTCATTTGCAGTTGAGCGTGGATATGTGGGTATGATTACTCAAAATGCTTTCATGTTCTTATCTAGATATGAAAAGATGCGAAATGAACTTTTAACGTACAATTTTGTTAATATGGCTCATTTGGGGTCAAGAGCATTTGATGCGATAGGCGGGGAAGTGGTACAAACAACAACTTTTGTTCTGAGAAATACGATTATCAAACGTTACAACTGCTTATATAATCGACTTGTTGATTATCAATCTGAATCAGGAAAAGAAGATGCTTATCTGAAAGGATATAATAGGATTATATGTCCTAATGAAAGATTTTCAAGGATTCCTAGGAACCCCATGACATATTGGGTTTCTGATAAGGCACTTGATATCTTTAACGAGGCACGATTGGATACTCTGGCTGATCCAAGAGTAGGCATGTTTACTACAGATAATGACAGGTATTTGAGAGAGTGGTGGGAATTGAATTTCAATGATATTGGGTTCAACTTTTCAAAGAAAGAAGATGCCTACGCATCAGAATTCAAATGGTTTCCATATAATAAGGGCGGTGGATTCAGACGATGGTATGGGATGATAGATCTTGTTGTCTACTGGTATCATGGGGGTGAGGAAATTAGAAAACTTGTTTTAGAGAAATATCCATATTTAAATGGTAATTACGATTTTGTTTTAAAGACAAGTAATCCATATTGTAAACCAGGCATTACATGGTCTGGCTTAACAAGTGGAGCCAATTCTTTTAGATTATGTGGTGATGGATTCTTTTTCGATACGAATAAAGGGGCGATGCTTTTTGAGCGAAAGATAAACCTGTATTATCTTTTAGCTCTCTTAAATTCACATGTGGCACAGTTTGCAATGAGTTTGCTGAATTCTACGATTTCATTGCAGATTAGTGATGTTGCTGCAGTTCCAGTGATCTATAGTTCCGAAAATGCAGAGAAAATTGAGAGGCTGTCTGCGGAATGCGTAAGTATATGTAAGGAAGACTGGGACTCAACAGAAACCTCTTGGGATTTCGAAGAACATCCTTTTATAAAAATTGCAAGCGGTGTAGAAAATAGCTTATTAGAAGATGTGTATAGGGAATGGGAGAAAAATTGCCGAGATCGTTTTGATAAACTTAGAGATTTTGAAAGTGAACTAAACACGCTATTTATTTCAATTTATGGATTAGAAGACGAATTGGATAGCACGATTCCTGATGATGAAATATCTGTTTCCCTAGCCAATCGTAAAAGAGACATAAAGTCTTTACTCTCTTATGCCGTTGGTTGCATGCTTGGCAGATACTCGTTGTCTCAGAAAAAACTTGTTTATGGTGGAGGGGAATGGCATGGCGAGCAGTATCAACTGTTTACTCCTGATGATGATAATATCATTCCAATTACAGACGAGGAATATTTAGAAGATGACATAGTATCAAGACTTTGTGAATGGTTGAAAATCAATTTCGGTAAAAAAACATTGGAACAGAATTTGGATTTTATTGCATCCAACATCGGGAAAAAAGGTAATGCATCAAGAGAGATTATAAGATATTATTTCCTAAACGATTTTTTCAAAGATCATTGCACCACATATTCAGCCACCGCCTCTGGCAAACGTCCTATCTATTGGCTCTTTGATTCTGGTAAGCAGAATGGTTTTAAGGCATTAATCTACCTTCACCGCTATAATGCCAATACCATCGGTAATCTCCGAATTGACTACCTGCACCGTATGCAACGTATCTATGAGAGCGAAATAGAACGTATGCAGGATATGATTAATCATAGTTCCAATAGGCGTGAAGTGACACAAGCTACAAAACGTCGTGAGAAGCTGATAAAGCAGTTGAAAGAATGCCGTGAATATGATGAGAAGCTTGCTCATCTGGCATTGTCTCGTATTGAGCTGGATTTGGATGACGGTGTTAAAAAGAACTATCGCAAGATCCAGACTGCGAATGATGGGAAGTTCTATGAAGTTCTTGCTGATTCTAAGAACATCATGTCCAAGGAGTAATGGAGGGATAGCTTATGGCGGAGCTTAGTCTAAAACAAATCGTGGATCGACTGAATGTCGAGTTTACGGGTGATACCCGTAAACTGGTTTTCTGGTACGATGATAAGGCAGAGTTCGAGGAGGATATTGAAAGCGTAGAACTGGAGAATGCCAAGGTTTATCATCTAAAACCAGATAATCAGTTTGCCACCAAACGTTTATTGGAACGGGAAGACACTAAGACGAATTATCTGATCTATGCCCCATTCCCAAAGCCAGATGTTAGGGAAAACCACTTGGAAGATACTCTTCTGTATTCAAAGAGATTCTTTGCTGATCGTGCTTCACTGTTGTGTGTTGATCTTTGCATTGAAGAGATATACAAGCCCATCATTGAGAAGCATATTAAGTTCTTTGCCAGCAAAGAACGTACACAGCGGTTCTATGACTTGGGCATAGAGAATTTCAATGAGGAGAGTATCCTTATTGGTTTAATGAGTGCAGTATGCAAGACACGTACATGTTCTTTCGAGGAAGTACTACGTGTTATGATCACAGAAGGATCGCTGGAAGATAATAAGTTCCTTACGGAAATGGAAAAGTATGATCTTTTAGCATCCTTCTGGAAGATCTGTGAACAGCAATTTGGCTATACCGATGCGAAACCGACATTGGAGAAACTGATTGTCACGATGTTTGTCACATCGACAGCCAGACAGCTTGGCTGTGAAGTGCCAGAAGGCTGGAAGAGCTTTGTTTCCTATAAATCCTGGAATATCATTGCCTTCCTGGATAACCTAATGAACAGTGTGATTTACAGTGATCGTTTCGATGAATTGTCCAAACATGTATCTAATGGATTGAATGCCATGTCGGTATTTGCCGGGATGCTACCGGAAATGTTGGTTGATGTTGAGACATTCATCTCCGCTGATCGGATACTTGTAAAATGGCTGATTGATCGTCTGACGGCTGAAGACACTGGCGCAAGGCTGGATCGTATCACGATTCCAGAACTCTGCGAGAAGCGGATGAAGATGCACTTCAGAAATCAAACGAAAAAGACCTATCGGTTGCTTCTGAGTGCATACCATCTGATTGTCGCCGCCAACTACAGTTGTCCGGATGGATTCAAGAATGTCATCAAACAGTATCTGGCGAAGGATTACCAGATCGATCAGGAATATCGGAAATTCTATTACAGCTTTGACCAGATGGAGGATACGGAAGCTTTTGAAGGTCTTCGTACTTTGGTTGAGAACATTTACACCAATGAATATCTGGGTAAGATCATGCCAAAGTGGAACGAAGGTATTCAAGAAGCAGGTGCATTTCAGGAAATCCAATTGCAACGCAATTTCTATAGTCGCTATCTGCATAATGCAAGAGAGCGCACAGTTGTGATTATTTCGGATGCAATGCGATATGAAGTTGGGCAGGAACTTTTCAAACGTATGCAGGATGATCCAAAGTGTACTGTAAAGATGGAAGCTCAGCTTTCTGTCCTGCCGTCTTACACTAGACTTGGCATGGCTGCCTTGCTACCGCATAAATCTCTAACAATGACAGATGATTACCGTGTATTGGTGGATAATGTCTTGTGCAATGATCTTTCCAGTAGGCAGACCGTTTTGCAGAAGTATCAGGCAAACAGTGTATGCGTGCGGTTTGATGATATCAAAGGGTTAAAGAAAAACGACCTGCGCGATATCTTCACGGGCATGCAAGTGGTTTATGTCTACCACAACCAGATCGATGCCCGTGGAGATACGGCAACGACCGAGGATGAAGTATTCGTGGCATGCGAGGAAGCAATTACGGAGATCATGGAGTTGATCCGGAAAATCTCAACGAATGCAAATACATACCGCTTCATCATAACGTCCGACCACGGTTTTATTTACAAACGGGACAAGCTTTCCGAAAGCGACAAGATCGGTGCCATCAACGATAGAAATGCGTTTATCAACAGACGCTTTATCGTGGCACAAGAGGCTGTTGTGGATGAAGGCGTACAGAGCTTGCCAATGGGGCTGATCGTGAACAATGATGATACCAAGAAAGTATCCTTCCCTGTCAGCAGCAATGTGTTCAAGGTGGCCGGTGGTGGACAGAACTTTGTCCATGGCGGATCATCCCCGCAGGAAATGCTCGTTCCAGTGCTGGATATCAAGATGGAACGCGGACACATGGAAACAAGTACTGCGCAAATCACCTTGGTAAGCATCGTGCAGAAGATCACGAATCTGATTACAACCATGGATTTCATCCAGACTGCCCCCATCAGCAACACTGTGAAGAAGGCGACCTACAAAATGTACTTCATCTCAGAGGACAATGAAAAGATCTCCAACGAGAATATCTATATCGCCGATAGCCGTGAAACCGATTCGCAGAAAAGGATCTTCCGGATGAGGTTCACATTCAAGAACAAGAGATACGACAAGAACAAGCAGTACTACCTTGTCGTATATGATGACGCTACTGGAATTGAGGCGTTCCGTCACCCGTTCATTATGGACATCGCGTTTGCGGATGATTTTGGCTTTAATTTCTGATAGAATAGTACTGAGGCAAGAGTATGTCGGAATTTATTGAGACCGATGACAGAAGAGCTTTTCTGAAGAAAAGAAGTAAAGCAATCGTCTTCTCTCTTGCCTTGCGTTTTTGAACTGCTTGTCTCCTTCTTCCTTCGAATCATATGGCTTGCATAAAAGAAGCGGTTGTTCTACAATATAGAAAAAGAAGGAGGTACAGGTAATACATGGCAATCGTGCAGACAAATCTTGCGAATACTATCGATGCTTCGGAGGGCAAGGCCAAGCTTGACGAGTACGCAAAGAGCCTCATCAGGCACAAGGCGGTCCTTGCGCGCATCCTGAAGGAATGCGTCGATGAGTTCAAGGACTTTGACGTTGAGTTCATCCAAAACGAATGCATTGTGGACGAGATCCAGGTCAGTGTTGTCGCGCTGGACCAAGACGTGTTAAATGGCGATGCGAAGATCATTGGCGCCAACACTGAGGATGCATCGTACAGCGAGGGGACGGTCAGGTTCGACGTCCTGTTCACGGCAAAGGTGCCCAATACGGAAGAGGTCATTGGCCTGACAATCAACGTGGAGATCCAAGGGGACGTGAACCCTGGATACCCGATCATTGCGCGTGCGGTGTACTACGTTGGCCGTCTGATTAGCAGGCAGAAGGGGACGGTGTTCCAGAACTCGGACTACGGGAAGCTCCAAAAGGTCTACAGCATCTGGATCTGCCCCGACCCAACGCACCAGAAGAGGAACTCCTACGCGGAGTATGGAATGAAGAGAATCGCCGAGGCGGGCTACATCGACGAGAACGAGGCCAGGGAATGCGACAGGATGAGGATCATCATTGTATCCCTGAACGACGAGGGAACAGAGTTCCGCTCGGATCTCATCAGGTTCCTGAGCTACCTGCTCTCAACGAAGCCCGTGAAAGACCGGAAGAGCGTATTGGAGAATGACTACAGGCTTCCGATGACAAAGGAAATTGAAGAGGAGATGGAAGGCATGTGCAACTACGGAGAAGCCATTGCGAAATACAACAGGGCGGAAGGCATGCGGATAGCCAGGGAACAAGCGGAGATCAAGGCAAGGATTGATAAAGTGAAGATCAGGCTTGATGATATCAAGAATGCCATGGATGCTTTTCATACGACTGCCCAGGAGGCTATGACAGCTTTTAAAATCCCTGTTGAAGAGCAGGATAGATACATGACGTTGCTTGCGAGAGAAGAAGCAAGCCAGGGCATTACAGACGAAGACATCGTGGAAGTGTTTGGTATTGAAATGCCGGATGCCAGCCAGGAACCTGCTGGCGGAGAATAGCAAGACGAGATGGAGGGGCTTGGCACAAGCCACTCCTTTTTACCGAATGCGCAATGATTGTTTGCTGCTTTGATCATCCTTGATGCCCTGGTGTATCTGCCCAGGGGGATCAATCGATTCACTCATTTCTGAACCGATTCGCAGAAGAGAATCTTTCGGATGAGGTTCACATTCAAGAACAAGAGATACGACAAGAACAAGCAATACTACCTTGTCGTATATGATGACGCTACTGGAATTGAAGCGTCCCATCACTCGTTCATTATGGACTTGGCGTTTGCGGATGATTTTAATTTCTGATATTATAAAACGGAGGCAAGAGTATGTCGGAATTCGTTGATACCGATGACAGGAGAACTGTCCTGAAGAGTAAGCTACGTCAGTATTTTGACGGCAAGATTGTGCGGAAAGATCTGACAAAGAAGATCAAGGAAGGAGCTAATGTCCCAGTGTATGTGCTGGAGTTCCTTCTTGGTCAGTATTGCAGTTCGGACGATCCCGAGATCATTGAACAGGGCGTAGAGAATGTAAAGCGTATTCTCGCTAATAATTATGTTCGACCTGATGAAGCACAAAAGATCCTGTCTGTGCTTCGTCAACGCGGTAGCCACACTGTCATTGATATGATCACGGTGAATCTGGACATTAAGCATGACTGCTATGTCTCTGATTTCTCAAACCTTGGCTTGAAGGGTATTCCGATTGACGAGGAATACCCAACAAAGTATGACAGGCTTCTTTGCGGTGGCATTTGGTGCATTGTTCAGCTGGACTATGAGTTTATCGAAGAAGAGAGAAACGGGACACCGATCCATATCCGCAAGCTGACACCAATCCAAATGCCACATGTGGATATCGATGAACTGAAGGAAGGCAGGAAAGCATTCTCCAAAGAGGAATGGATCGATGTATTGTTGCGGTCGATTGGCATGGAGCCGGATGAGCTGAACTACCGTGAGAAATGGCTGCTTCTGACAAGAATGCTACCGCTCATTGAGAACAACTTTAACCTA
Organism: uncultured Erysipelotrichaceae bacterium; assembly: GCA_900315225.1. GTDB lineage: Bacteria > Bacillota_I > Bacilli_A > Erysipelotrichales > Erysipelotrichaceae > Bulleidia. Next base: position 12,291 of record OMYM01000252.1, read on the forward strand.
TGTGAGCTTGGTCCAAGAAGTACAGGTAAATCCCACCTGTACAAAGAAATATCCCCAAACAGCATCCTGGTGTCTGGTGGACAGACAACCGTTGCCAACCTGTTTTATAACATGGCAAGGAAGAAGGTGGGGCTTGTAGGACTTTGGGACTGTGTTGCCTTTGATGAAGTCTCCGGCATACATTTCAAGGATAAAGATGGCGTGCAGATCATGAAAGACTACATGGCTTCTGGATCCTTTGCCCGTGGCAAAGAAGAAAAGGCGGCTTCCGCGTCCATGGTCTTTGTCGGAAACATGAACCAGAGCGTGGATGTGCTACTGAAGACAAGCAGTCTCTTTGATCCGTTCCCACCTGAAATGGGAACAGATACGGCGTTCCTGGATCGTATGCACTGCTATATTCCTGGATGGGAGATTCCAAAGTTCCGTCCAAATCATTTCACGGACGACTATGGCTTTATCACGGACTACTTGTCAGAGTTCATTCGTGAGCTGCGGAAAGAACAATATGGGGATGCTCTGGATAAGTATTTCCATTTGGGAAAGAACCTGAACCAGAGAGATACCATTGCTGTGAGGAAGATGGTGGATGCCTATGTGAAACTGCTTTATCCAGATGGTGTGTTCGACAAAGAACAAATCGAAGAGATTCTGACGATTTCGCTGGAGATGCGTCGACGTGTGAAGGAACAGTTGAAGAAACTTGGCGGCATGGAGTTCTATGATGTGAACTTCTCCTACATAGACAACGATTCCTTTGAGGAGCATTATGTTTCCGTTCCAGAACAGGGAGGTGGAAAGTTGATACCGGAAGGCATGTGCAATCCGGGACAGGTCTATACCGTGTCCCGTGGAAAGTCCAGTATGATCGGCGTGTTCCGCCTGGAATCACAGATGCTTGCGGGCAATGGAAAGTTCGATCGTACTGGTCTTGGCTCAGACCGTGAATGCAGGGAAGCCTCCAATACAGCGTTCAGCTTTCTGAAAGCAAACAGAAACCGCATCAGCGGCACAATCAGTACTACCACAAAGGATTACATCGTAAACTATCAGGATCTGCAAGGCATTGGCATGACCAACAAGCTAGCATTGCCAACGCTGATCGCACTCAGTTCCATCGCTCTGGGCAAACCGACCGTAAGCTCTTTGGCAGTGCTGGGTGAGATCAGCATTAGCGGAACCCTCATCAAGGTAGACGAGCTTGCAAATTCATTGCAAGTCTGCCTTGATTCTGGTGCGAAGAAGGTATTGTTACCGATTACATCGGCAGGTGATCTAGGTACGGTTCCCGCTGAACTGGTAGGGTGTTTTAATTTGATTTTTTATAGCAGTGCTGAAGATGCAGTATATAAGGCACTGGGAGTGGAGTAATATAGATGGCGAATAAGATATGCAAAATTGTATATTTTGACGAGGAATCTGTCACCGATTACGTTCAGATTATTGCTGGTGGCGAGATGGTCAAAACTACTGAACTGTTAAATTCAAGAGAATGGAATGAGTCACAAAATGGGGAAGCAACTGTAAAAGGCGGTATTAGCGGGATTTTTAAGGCTTTATTAGGATGGGAAGCCTCCGCTAGTGGCGAGGTTACTGCTGGTCTTTCATTTAACGGCAATAAGATGGTAAGAAATATAGTCAAGAACACTATCCTGACAGATTTTCTGAGCATTTTGAATGATGAAGAGTCAAAGAAAAGTTCTTCTAAAACCAGTAAAGGAGCAATCAAGAAGCTTGACGGATATGATATAACTGTTGAGAAGGATTCTTTATCATACATGGTCATGGTATCACCATACTTATCAATGTTTGGAGGGGCATCTGTACCCGCTGGCGAATTCAATATTGCCATTGATAAGTTGGAGAATGTCCTGAAAAACGCAAAGGGATATTATGAGTTTGTTGGGACAAAAGGGAGAAGCAAGGTAATCCTTCGATTCAACATTAATTCGTTCAAAAACGGATATACATTATCTGATCTACTAAAGATGAAACTTACCATTTATGCAATCAAAGTAGGAAGAACGACGCTTGATATGCTGAATGTCAGCACAGAGCTGGATATGGATGTATCTATCATTCCAAAAGATAACCCTTCCTATGTTGAGGAAGAAGAGTCTGAGGGAGAAAAAAACGGCAGGAAAGACCTAGATGTGTTTGATGTATTATTGGCGGGGGTTGAATCAGATGACTGAAAAAGTGGTCGTTTTCACTGGCTCCAAACGAGATTTTGATGACTTTTTGAAAGACCGGATAAGTGAAAACGAAGAAACTATACCCTTTATGGAGCTGATCCAGCATTATAATGCACGGCTAAGGCCTAATGAAAGTGGTGTTGGCGAAGAAGCACTTATATCAAAAATCAAAGTGAAAAATTGCGTAGTTAGATCTGATGATTATAGATCAGTTTTGCCACATGTACTATCTAACTTCACAAATATTGTCACACTTAATCATGATATTGAAACCCTTTATGTCCAGAATCCTCCTCGTCGTGTCATGGAGTCCTTGAGAGCAGGATATGATGATGAAATTGAATGTCACGAGAGTGTATATCCTGAATTGACAAGAGAGACACTTGCAAGAATATATTCTATGCTTAATGAGGATGTTTTAGGACAGGAAGAATGTAAACGTCAAATCCTCAGCGGTATGTATCGTCTTACTACAGGTTTAACGTCAAAACCGGTCGTACTAATGCTGTTTGGTCCATCTGGAGTAGGAAAAACAGAAAGTGCAAAAAGTATTAGTAAAGCGCTTGGTGGAGAATTATTGCGAGTACAGTTTTCTATGATGCAGACACAAGAAGCGTACGATTACGTATTTGGTGCAGAGCATTCAAAGAGCAGTTTTGCAGGAGATATGATGGATCGAGAGTCAAACGTCATTCTTATTGATGAATTTGATAAAGTTAATCCGCTATTTTATAACGCTTTTTATGAACTGTTCGATGAGGGAAGATACACTGATACAAATTACAGCGTAAATTTGGGACAAGCTATTTTTCTACTTACATGTAATTTTGAAAGCGAATCAGAGATCAAAAAAATTCTTGGTCCAGCAATGTTCTCTAGAATTGGATGTTGTATAGAATATGCCGATTTATCTACTGAACAGAAACAAGAAATAGTGAAAAGATGGTATCAAAACGTATTTGGAACACTAAAGGAAGATGAAAGATCGTTAATTTCAAAAACTAATATCCGTGAATGGTTTTTAAATAATGCGGAGAGATTTGACAATATTCGAATACTAAAAACTAAGCTTGAAAATGCGGTTTTTGAAAAGCTGACAGATCATTTCATTATTAAGGTTGAAGGTTAAGCTTAGATACGATCAAAAACTATAAAATAATCACACTCTCAGGCAGCGCAAGCTTCTAAGAAGAACTCATGGAGGCACAAAGCGGTTGATACTGGATGGTAATATTGTGATTAGTGTTAGCATCTTCGGTGACAGCAGGCTATACGAGAACATGGACGATATTATGGAAAAAGATCTATATGTCTGGAATAATATAAATGCGGATGAATAAAGTGTCAAGGAAATGCTGAATCACTATATGGAGAATTGAAAGATAATTGTGGGGTAATGAAGAGGTGACAGCCTGATTCATAAAGTAATGGTAAGACAAAGGCGGTGAAAGATGAGTGGCATGAAGTAAGCAGAAGGATCGATAGTGTTACATGTGATGCATATGAAGAAGTATTGAATATAAACTGATATAACCTGTGCCCCGAAAGAAGTAAACTCCGAAAAGAAAAAGTCAGCTGAGAAAGCTGGCACGAAAAGATCGGATGGAACTGGTATTACAAGTGAAGATACTATGCACGTCAAGGGGCTTATCTGATTCATGGTTTTTATCCTGCATGATATAACTAGATGGTGGTATAACGAGTGAAGGATACAACACTTCACTGTAAATCATTGATAGGTTAAAAAAGTGAAATTAGGCATTGACGAGTCAATTTGTTGGATAGGCTTTGTTGCAAGTTTATCCGCAAGTAGATCAGCGTGTTGAAGTATATGTTATAGTAAAAACATTATCAATATAAAATTATTCTTTATATGTGAAGTGTATTGATTGAAACTGGTAGTTGTTGATTTTAAATTAATGAGGTGATTTTTTATGATGGGATACACACATGCTGCGATTGGCGCAGCGGGAGGATTGGCTGCAGCAATTCTGTTTGGAGCCACTGATGCTACGCCGGCATTATATGTGACGGCAACGATTGCAGGAGCTATCGGTGGTGTTGCTGTTGATGCCGATGTAATTGACCAACGAGAAGGAAGAATAGTAACTGATGGCAGCCGATCTAGGTTGGCCGTCATCGGGCTACTGATTGTGGGATTACTGCTTGACATAGGCGCAGAGATGGGGATTCTATCTAGCATTCTTTCTAAATCTGATAATGCAAGGATAGGCTTCTTTGGATTCCTCATTCTGTTTTTAATAGCTAATCTGATAGGCAGGTTTGTTGGACATAGGACATTTTCACATTCCCTGTGGTTCATCCTATTGACAACGGTGTGCATCACTTTGGGGTATCCTGTAGCAGGAGGGTATTATTTCCTTGGCGCTATACTGCATTTGTTGTTCGATTTGCTAAATCACCAAGCTCCTAATAAGGATGGTACTTGGCACGGGGTTTGGTTGCTATATCCTATTAAGTTGGGAAAGGGCATCGCACTTAAGAAATGCAAAGCTTTTGGCACAGGAAATACAACGATATATTTTTTGTCGATGATCTTGTATGTTGCGTTGTCGATCTATTATGTTAGGTTGATGGGGAGTGTAGAACAAGCTGTTGCCCCTGTTATTTTGCTCGTGGCAACAATTGTTATTTTGCATTTCGTCAGAAGAAAATCTGAAAAAGAACTCGGGAGATAGGCTCATGCATGGCGTTTTGCACCTCTTTGATGACGACAGGGTGGAACTTATGGGCTTTTGCAAAGTTGGTAAATCATCATATGTGTTATAGAGGACGTGTTTCACTTTGGATTTGTTGGGGTTGAAGAGAGGGAACCGTTGTCTTGGAACGCTTCTGATTGAATGGTCATTTACTGGAAGCGATAATGATGGCAAAATGGCAGCGTACATGACATCAGTTCTCCTTTCTTTATTTTGTTGAATATATTATGAGGGATACTGGCAGTTTTTGTGTTTTTTTGGGAAGCTTTGAATTCATCTCACTCAGGCAATCGTAGCACTCCTGGCTTAAGTAAAGGGGTTGTAAGGCCTTTGCTAATATCCTGAAATACAAGATTATTGTAGCAAGGCGAAAACTGTCTGGTTATGACATCAGCAAGTATTCAAAGGATAACTTCATTGGTCTTATGCGTACGCATGTCAGAAAACTGGCGTTTATGCTAGGGGAAAATGATTATCAAAATCTGTCTTATTCATCGTATATGGCAATTTCTTCAGGAGATCGAATTGCCCTTACCCAAAAGGAAAGCATCACTAATGATAAAACAATTCATGTTTTGAATTCTTCTGTTTTCTTCTTGCTGGACTATTATGAAAACTGGGATGGCTTCTATGATTCGATGATCCATGCATGATGAAGATAGCGGGGTCCTGTAAAGGATGACATTGATAGGCTCTGCGCAGTAGGTAGACATGTTTACGTTAATCTGTCAGCGTGCTGGCATTGCATAATGTCGAATGGTAAATAAATATTTATAATCGGAAGAAATTGACAATGGAAAAGATTAAAGTGGCATATATTGATGACAACCCAGATCCCACGTTATCGGAGTATCTGGACATTCACTTCAAGCCAGATGACTATGAAATCGAGCATGTCGATATTACAT
>OMYM01000145.1 GCA_900315225.1 uncultured Erysipelotrichaceae bacterium
GAGATGCGGATCACGATGCCAGTGTTCGTCATTAACATGCAGTCTTCTTCACCATTGACCGCAACCATCGCAACAAGATTGCCCGTCTTTTGAGTGATTGTGAGTGCCTTGACACCCTTTGCGCCACGGTTTGTTGAACGGTATTCCGTGAGTGGTGTCTTCTTGCCAAAGCCGTTTTCGCTGATAGACAACAGATATTGTCCTTCTTCGGAAATCGCCATGCCTACGACAGATGCACCCTCCTCAATATTCATTCCCTTTACGCCACGGGCATTTCTGCCAAGATCTCTCAATGTGTCTTCGTTGAAGCGAACGACCTTGCCGTTTGAGCTGGCGAGAATGATTTCAGAATGACCACTGGTTCCTTTGACGAAAGCAAGTTCATCATCCTCATTCAACGTAATGGCTTTCTTACCGTTCTTATTGATATTCTCAAATTCCTTGATCGCGGTTCTCTTGACAACGCCCTTCTTTGTCACAAAGAAGAGGAACTTGGCGACATCTTCACGAGAATACGGAATCAAGGCCTTGATCTTTTCTGTTTTTTGGACAGAGACAAGGTTCACGGCTGGGATTCCCTTGGATGTACGTGAGAATTCAGGAATGTTATATCCCTTGAGACGGAAGACACGTCCTGTATCGGTCATGACGAGCAGGAAGTCATGGGTGGACATATTGACGAATTGGCTGATTGCGTCTTCATCGTTAAGCTCCATGCCCTTGATGCCCTTGCCACCACGATTTTGGACTTTGTAGTTATCGGTGGTCAAGCGCTTGACATAGCCATTATTAGATAGAGAGATAATAACATTTTCAACTGGGATCAAGTCTTCGTCTTCCATGTCCACTGGAGCATCGATAATCTCGGTGCGTCGTTCATCAGCGAACTTGTTTTTGATTACCGTCAATTCTTCCTTAATAATATTAACTATTCTATAGTGATTCGCAAGGATATCTTGATAGTCGGCGATCTTGACCAATAGTTCTTGGTATTCGAGTTCAATCTTCTCACGTTCTAGACCTGTCAACCTTCTTAACGGCATGTCGACGATTGCCTGGGATTGTTCATCGTCAAGGCCATAGGTTTCCATTAAGCGAAGCTTGGCTTCCGGGGTGTCCTTGGAGTTGCGGATGAGATGAATCACTTCATCCAAGTTATCCACAGCAATGCGCAATCCTTGGAGGATATGTGCCCTAGCCTGTGCTTTCTTGAGATCATATTCTGTACGCCTGCGAATGACTTCTTCCTGATGCTGGATGTATCCGTTGATCAGTTCTTTCATTGACGCAAGGCGTGGGGTTTTGCCGAAGAGAACGACGTTGTTTACGCCAAAATTAGATTGAAGCGGCGTTAGTTTGTAGAGCTGGTTCAGAATAACTTCTGGCTGTGCATCCTTGCGTAATTCGATAACGACACGAACGCCAGACATATCGGATTCATCCAAGACATCTATGATGCCTTCGATTTGTTTCTCCACCTTGAGATTCGCTATGCGTTCAACAAGGCTTGCCTTGTTGACCATATACGGGATCTCATAGATGATGATTCTCTTCTTGCCGTTTTTCAGTTCTTCGATCTTGGTCTTGCCACGCATGACGATGGTGGCACGTCCTGTCTCAAATGCCTGGCGTATGCCAGAGCGACCAAGGATGTAGCCTCCGGTCGGGAAGTCTGGTCCTTTGATGTAGTGCATCAATTCAGAGGTTGTGATTTCTGGATTGTCCATGGTCGCAATGATCGCATCGATGGTTTCACCAAGGTTGTGGGGAGCGATGTTGGTGGCCATTCCCACGGCGATGCCGGTGGAACCATTGACGATCAAGTTGGGGAAACGGGATGGCAGGATCGATGGCTCGATTTCCTCGCCATCGTAGTTGGGAACCATGTCTACTGTGTCTTTATCTAGATCCCTTAACATTTCTACCGCGATCTTGGATAGCCTTGCTTCGGTATAACGCATGGCCGCTGCGCCATCGCCATCCATGGAGCCAAAGTTTCCGTGTCCATCCACAAGTGTGGCACGCATGTTCCAACTTTGCGCCATATACACCAAAGCGCCATAGATGGAACTATCGCCATGTGGATGGTATTTACCCATGGTCTCGCCTACGGTTCTAGCACACTTCTTGTGGGGAGATGTGGGACCGTTGTCCATCTTGTCCATCGCGTAGAGGATACGTCTTTGCACGGGCTTTAATCCGTCCCTGACATCAGGCAATGCCCTGGCTACGATGACAGACATGGAATAGTTGATAAAGTCATGCTTTAGCTCTTCCGTTAGGTTTCGTTCGGTAATATTTCCAGGATCGAAATTCGCTTCGTCAAATTCATAAATCTCGTCATTTACAGGCATGCATTACCTCCATTACACATCGAGTTCCGCAAAGTCGGCGTTCTCGATAATAAAGTTCTTTCTTGGCTCGACTTCCTCTCCCATCATGATCGAGAAATACTGGTCGGCCTGAATGGCATCGTCAAGGGATACCCTAATCAGGGTTCTGTTCTTGGGATCCATTGTTGTTTCACGCAATTGATCGGCGTCCATTTCGCCCAATCCCTTGTATCTTTGAATAGCAAGCTTATCGCCAAGTTCGTTTCTAAGACGTTCCATGCCTTGTTCTGTGTAGGCATAGCGGATTGTCTTGCCTTTTTGCACCTTATACAGAGGTGGTTGCGCAATGTACACATATCCTCCCTCGATAATAGGACGCATGAAGCGGTAGAAGAATGTCAATAGCAGGATACGGATATGATCTCCGTCAACATCCGCATCGGTCATGATGACGATCTTGTTGTAGCGAAGCTTGGATGTATCCGTCTCTTCCATGACACCACAGCCAAAGGCTGTGATCATGGAACGAATCTCAGCGTTCTCTAAAATTCTATGTTTACGGGCTTTTTCCACATTCAGGATTTTTCCTCTCAACGGGAGAATTGCCTGGAAGTGTGAATCACGTCCATTCTTGGCACTGCCTCCGGCGGAATCACCCTCGACGATGTAGATTTCGCAAATTGATGACTCTTTGCTTGAACAATCCACAAGCTTTCCCTTGAGTGAGCCAAATGCATCGTTCTTCTTGTTTCGTGTTGCCTCTCTGGCACGCTTGGCAGCCAGGCGGCTTTCATATGCCAACAAAATCTTATCAAGAATAATCTTGGCTTCGTTGGGGTGTTCGAGAAGATACCTTTCAAGTTGTGCGCCAAAAATTGTGCTGACGATCTTTCTTACTTCCGAGTTGCCAAGCTTTCCCTTGGTTTGTCCCTCGTATTGTGGATCTGGGTGCTTGACAGAGATGATGGCGGTGAGTCCATCCTTGCAATCTTCAGCCGTCAAAGTGATGTCTTCCTTCTCCTTGATGAGCTTGCGGTCTTTCGCATAGTTGTTTATGACACGCTTGAGAGCATCGTTGAAGCCATCGAGATGGGTTCCCCCATCGCCGGTAAAGATGTTATTGCAGAAAGTATATACGGCATCTCTTTCATCGGTTGTGTACTGGCAGGCGACTTCTACTTGAATGCCCTTTTCGTGACCTTCCGTGTATATAATATCATCCTGAATGGGTTCTTTTCCACTGTTGATATCTGCCACATATTCCTTCAAACCGCCTTCGTAGAAGAATTCATAGTGACGTCTCTTTTCATCCGTTTCCCTTTCATCATCGAAAGTCAGGCGAATGCCTTTGTTTAGGAATGCCAGTTCGCGGATTCTCTTGCGAAGGGTGTCGTGGTTGAATTCCGTTGTTTCCTGGAAGATTTCTCCATCGGGCTTGAAGCGAACCTTTGATCCATGCTTGCTTGGGTCGCAATCGCCAATAACCGCCAGTGGCGCCACTGGTTGTCCACCATTCTCAAAGCGAATAAAATATTCCTTGCCCTCGTGGTAGACGGTGACTTCCAGCCATTTGCTTAACGCATTAACAACCGATGCGCCTACGCCATGGAGTCCCCCCGATACCTTATAAGCCCCTCCGCCAAACTTTCCTCCGGCATGGAGAACGGTGAAGATTGTCTCGATCGTTGATTTGTTTGTCTTTTCGTTGATTCCCGTAGGCATGCCACGTCCATCGTCAATGACCGTAACATTGTTGTCCTTGTCAATGGTGATGCAGACGGTGGTGGCGAAGCCTGCCATGGCTTCATCGATTCCATTGTCCACAATTTCCCAAACCAGGTGGTGCAGGCCTCGGCTGGAGGTTGAACCGATGTACATGCCTGGTCGCTTTCTAACTGCCTCTAAACCGTCAAGAACCTGGATATCTTCATCGGTGTAGTCGCTTTTCACCTTGATGTCCAGTTCTTCCCCCAGCACGACATCGCTCAGGTCATATTCTTCTTCCATTACTGTCTCATTTGCTTCTTCGTTCATTTCTTTAACCTCCATGTGCCACTTTTCCGTTCTCAATCACAAATACCTTTGTTTCGTCCTTGTTGGCGTACGGTGGTATCTTGGTTGAGGTGATCATGCATTGACATGGCTTTTGCACCAGGTCAAGCAATCGATTCTGTTTTGCTTCATCCAGTTCGCTCAACACGTCGTCAAGCAATAAAACCGGATATGAATGCGTCTGTTGCTTTATGTATTCCAGAAGTGCTGCCTTAAAGCTAAGCATCACCATTCTTTTCTGTCCTTGGCTTGCCACGTTAACGACATTTTCCCCACCGATGGAAAATACCAGGTCTTCCCGATGGATGCCTCGGCTGGTGTGTTTGTGTTCGATGTCGCTGGCTAGACTTGCCTCATACATCTCTTTCAGGTTTTCGAGGGTGTTTTCGAGCGATTTGATGCAGGAATGATACTTGACACGTACTTCCGATAAATCGCCCGCTACGCGCCTGTAAATGCCCGCTATCCTCGCGTCTATGAATTCAACGAACTCTTGTCTCTTCTCTATGACTGTTTTCTGTTCTAGGATCATCCTATCGTTCAATGTTTCTAAGAACAAGCGATCTACGTTTGGCATCTTCAACAACTGGTTGCGTTCCTTTAGAAGCCTCTGGTACTGGTTCAAGGAATTGAGGTAGGATGGCGATATCTTCGCTATCTCCTGGTCCAGCAGTCTTCTTCTTTCGCTTGGCTGGTCTTTGAATAGACGCAATTCATCAGGGGAAAACAAGACGACATTCAACAAGCCAATGAACTCGCTGCTTTGCTTTACCGGGTGACCTTGGACACGAAGCGTCTTGCCATCGCCATGCAATATCGCTTCCAGACTAATGGAGCGAGAACCATCGCTTATATCACAAGCTACCATCCCAAAGGGAGCATCCTTCTTGATCAACAGACGATGGTCATTGACGCGATTAGAACGCGTCAATGAGAGAAACACCATGCTCTCAAGCAGATTCGTCTTCCCTTGGGCATTGTTCCCTGTAATCAGGTTCATGCGGGGAGAGAAAGTGAATGTCGCATCCTCATAGTTACGGAAGTTCCTTAGGCGAAGCGATTGCAGGATCATCACTCCACCACATACGTCTTTCCATTGATTCTGACTTCATCTCCCTTGTAGAGCTTCCTTCCTCTTCTGTCTTCCCTTTCCCCGTTAACAAAGATCAAAAGAGACTTTACAAGATGCTTTGCCTCGCCTCCAGAGGCCGCCAGTTGTTCCTTTTTTAAGAACTGTTGAAGTGTGATATATTCGGGATATTGCTTTTCCATATGTGACCTCCTTAAGCTTCTTCCTTTAATAGGACTATTATATCACACTTTGGGGTTTATAGGGCATATTTTGAGGTTTTTTTTCTGAATGAATACCAGATAATAGAAGGGAGTCAAAAGCGTTGTAGGCTTTAAAAATGGGCAACATGGACATTTAAGGCTTTGTAATAGGCTAAATTTGACATTTAAAGAACGGTTTACGGGAAATACTAGCATAAGTTATTCTTATGATGGACATAACAGATTTTATTGTTTGAACGCGCACGCGCAAATATGGGCAATATCCATGGTTTTAGAAAAATATGATGCGCCTAATTTTATGCGTTAAACGCAAAAGGACAGCATACGCTGCCCTTTTTATGTTAATTGTACGTACGAATAGGAACAATGAGCTGGATAAGCGATTCATCGTCCGGTGCCTGGAAGACAAAGGGCTTCATGTTCCCGTTGAAGCGAATGCGGATGGTATCCGCAGGAATCACCTTGGCCGCATCAAGGACATACTTGGCGGTGAAGCTAATGTCGATTGGTTCACCTGTAAACTGTCCCGTCAATTGCTCGCGAGATTCACCAATCTGTAGATTCGAGTTGGTCAGGATGATTTCATCGGTAGAAGCCTGCAGCCTGTCATAGACGTTGTTGTCAGTCTTGATGAAGGTCGTGCGATAAATGGCGCTGATGAAATCATTGCGGTCGATCAGAAGCTCTTTTTCAAACGTTGTGGGAATCAAGCGGCTTGTCTCAGGGAATGCTCCTTCAAGGATCTTGGACTGGAAGATCAGGTCATCCTTGATGAACTGGACTTTCCTGTTATCCAAGGAAACCTTGATGGTGGAATCCTCCCCCTGTAACATGGTAGCCTGCACATCCTTCAAGCTCTTGAGAGGAAGCGTGACATTGAAGTAGCCCTCGATATTCAGAGGCAATGTCTTTTTGGACAAACGGAACGAATCAGTCGCAATGCATGTGAGAACCTTGTCTTTCAACCTGAAATTGAGACCCGTCAGAATCGGCTTAGAACCCTTTATATCGCAAGCAACGGTTGTCTGGTCAATAATCTCAGAAAGAGTCACAGTGTTCACTGTGAAGCTGTTAGACGGCTCTGTGAGGTCAATGACAGGGTAATCCGCCGGATTCAAGCCATTGATCTTGAAAACGGCGGAATTCCCTGAGAACTTGACCAACTGACCATCGATGATCTCCAGCTGGATATCATGCGAGTCAATGTTCTTGACGATATCGATCAGATAACGAGCCTCAATGAGACAAGACCCAGGTTCAACGACATACAAACGATTCTCTTCACTAGCGTTGACCACATGCTTGATGGAAACATCCGCATCAGAAGAATACAACGTAATGGAAGATTGCTCAACTTCCATCAGGATACACCTGAGGGTTGGCTGAGGCGATGTGGAATTAATCGCATGTGCCATGATTGACAATGCGGAATTGAGAGATGATTTTGAGATGATGAAATTCATGGTGGTTCCTCCTGTATATATATATATTCTTTTAGAAAGAGTTATTATTATTAGGGGTGTGGAAACTGTGGAAAACTCAAGAATCCCTAGTGCCCATACGTAATTTGCACGTGGAGAAAATTGTGGAGAAAATGTGGATAACTTTTAGACGAAGGCCAATTTCATACAAGAATTCACATGCAAATCACAACCTGTGGGAATGCCTGTTTTATTTATTGTGTGGAAACTGTGGAAAACTCAAGAATCCTCAGTGACCATACAGCGTTTCATGTGGGAAAAAATGTGGATATCTCCTGTTTCAGGTACCAAATTGTGGAAAACTCACGACCGTTGGCCAAGTTTGGTGGTAATTTCGTCCACAGCCGCCTTGAAGGAAGCGTCCTTCTTGATTGATTTTTTGACTTTTGTACATGCGGACATGATGGTCGAGTGATCTCTTCCACCAAATTCTTCTCCAATGCGTATATATGACAACTCAAGCAACTCGCGACAGAGATAGATGCTGATCTGCCTGGCCATGGAAACGGTCTTGGTGCGGGTCTTGCTGGTGATCTGTTGCTTGGTGATGCCATAGTAATCCGCTACTTCTTTCATGATGACATTGGGGGACAATCCCTTCTCCGAGACGACAGCCTGCCCCTTGAGGGCATTTAAGACCGTCTGGAAGCGTATGACACCCCCGTCTGGCTGAAACTGTATGGCATAGAAAAGAACCCTGTTCCACGCCCCTTCTAGGTCTCTGACATTGCCTGAGAAGTTAGACGCAATGTAATTCAGCCCTTCATCCTCGATATCCCCGATGCCCATCCCGCTGCCACTGCCATTGCTTTTGATCTTGGTGCGAAGAATAGCGAGGGATGTCTCGAACTCTGGCGAGTCTATGCCCACCGAAAGACCCGAGGAAAAGCGGGTAATCAAGCGCTCTTCCAAGCCTTTTATCTCGCGTGGCTGACGATCCGAGGCAAGGCATATCTGTTTCTTATGGCTTACCAATTCATTGTATATGGTGAAGAATACTTCGTGTGACTTCTCCTTCCCTGCCAAGAACTGAATGTCATCCACAATCAAGACATCAACGTTATACATATACTGTTTGAAGTCATCAATGGTGTTATTCTGGATACAGCTTACCACTGTTTCAACAAATTTCAACGATTCTGTGTAGTATACCTTCTTTCCTGGATCATTAGCGAGAACGTAGTTGGCGATGGCCATCAGAAGATGCGTCTTGCCAAGCCCTGAATTGCCAAAGATAAACAAGGGATTGTAGAACTGCCCTGGTCCCACAGCACATGCCAGGGCAGCAGCCTTTGATTCCCTGTTACAGTCGCCGACAATGAAGTTCTCAAACGTCTTGTCCGACTGTAAAGGCATCGAGGGAAATTGCGCCACATGCTTCTCCGACACCTTCTTTCCCGTCAATTCAGGTGCTATTTTTAGTTCGCTAACCTGATAAATTGTGACAGTAAAGTTTAATCCAGTGTCAAACAAGTCAATGAAAGCGTTCTTTATGACATCGCTTTGCGAAGACATGATCTGTTTGGCGACAGTGTTTTCGGTGATGATAATCACCTTGTCGTTTGTAAACGAGTGGATATATGCAGGTTCATAGAAGCTTTCGATCAGAGAGACATCAACCTGCCCATGGTCCCTGATATAGTTTATTAAAGACTGCCAACAGTCAATCAAATATTGTTCCTGAGAGTTATTCATATGTGTAAAGCCTCCGTGTCCTTAGCCCCCCTTTCAAATAAAAGGCAAGATAATTGTACAGAGGTACGGCAAGAAAATCCAGTGAAAATTGTGGATAACGAAAGTTTCCACATCCCCACAACGTTCAAATCTTCAATGCCAGTACTACTATTTTAGACTTTTCCACAGTTTTCCACACTTTCCACATTGTGGAGAAAATGTGGAAAGTTTTTTCCACATTGTGGATAACTGCCCAAAATTGTGGATAAGTATATTTTATTTTGAGTTTTCCACGTGTTATCCACAATTTCTAATCAAGCTTCACTACTAGCGATTTTGCACTTTTCCACTGTTTTCCACATAGGTGGAAAACTCATATGTGGAAAGTCTCAAAATGGTGTGGAAAAAATGTGGAAAACTCATTTGGAGCATGTGGACAACTATATGTGGAAAGCTGGGTTATCCACAATTTATTTTTGAACAACCCACATATATCGGGAAAATGAGTGTGGAAAACTATTGTCTCACAATCTTACTATGTGGGGTTTTCATCTAGATCCATCGCTGGCATACGGAATGGGTATCGAACAGAGTGGAAATGCCCAGGGAATGCTTTCAAAATGGGTCTATTTATGACCGCCCACAGGCCTGTGGGCGGTCATGGTTCCCGCGCAGAGTTTTCCACAATCCACAGTCCCTTGGATGTTGGATGCGTGGGGGGATGTGGATAACTTCTCCCCCGCGTGGCTCTTCTGCCCTTGCCTGGGGCATACTTCGCCATAGCGCGCAACCTGACTTCCCTTGCGGCAGCATTGCCCACATGTGGCATGTGGATAACTTTGGGCGGAAGGATGAGTTTTCCACAATTTGTTTTTGAGTTATCCACATATCCCAGAAAATGAATGTGGAAAACTATGGTCTTACAATCTTACTATAGCCGAAAGAACGATGATGTGGGAAGTCTTTCTGCACCCCTTTGCGGGGCTCTCATCCAGCTTCAAGGCACAAGACAGAATAGCTAAATCAAGTAGCGCAAAACCCTTGCGCCAAACCAATGAAAAAGTTATCCACAACAATAAATCTAAGCAGAATGAGTAGATGTTTCTACCGTTCGTTGAGGCATTGGTGGATAACTTCCTTTTGTTATTGTATGGTGTTTACCTCAGAATTTGGGTCATATTACTACATAATACATAAATATTAGATATTTATTTTTATTTTTGGCGGGAAAACGGGCATTGGCGATACATCTTGGCGTGATCATTGCGATGTCTATCGCAATGATC
>OMYM01000253.1 GCA_900315225.1 uncultured Erysipelotrichaceae bacterium
CATCGAATTGAAATGGGACAAGGGCGTGAAGTCGGCGATCGACCAGATCCGTGACAAGCGCTACCCCGCAAGGCTGGAGAACTACGCAGGGAACATCCTTTGCATCGGGATCAGCTACGAGAAGACGGACTCGGAAAATCCAGAATACAAAAAGCATACCTGTGTCATTGAGCAGATGTAGACTGATTCAGGGCATCATTCCAGTATAACAGCAGGCAGACAATGAGGAATTCTACCTATTTGTTCGTCCAAATATAGAAATGTCCAGTTTTTCTCTTGGGAATGGCTATCGCTCCAGTATGACAGCATCAATCAAAGCCCACCTGGCAATGATCATAGTCAGGTGGGCTTTTTTCTACTTTAAGATATGAGTTAAAAAAACTGAACATTTGTCGATTTGTCTATCTTGATTGAAATGATTCTTAAGCATTGACAACTTCAAACGAAACCTGATGGTTTTTGGAGGAATCCTTCTTGCTGTAGGCTATTCCCACAAGGAAGATCCTGCCGGTGTATTCCCTTGTTTCGCCAAACGATGGCAGCAACGCCTTGTAGTACTCCCTCGACTTGATCTGCTCTATCGCGTTCTGTGGCGTGTCGTCCGCCTTTAGCTCAATCGCAATGATGTCATCGTCCTTCCTTTTCGGCCTGAACAGAAGATCTGCATAGCCGGTGCCGCCCTTGGCCTCCCTTGTCACCTCGTAAGTGTCCCTTGCGGCAATGTACACAAGATTGATAATAGAAGCATAGGCATCCTCGTCGTTGTACTTGAACAAGGATATCTCCTTGTCATGGACAAGCTTCACGGCATGCTCCACAGGCTTTGGATCCAGCCTCTTCGTGGCCTTCAGCACATCGTAGCCGCTGATATACAGGGTATGCAGGTAGCCCAAGGAATGATTGTTCCTGAGCATTTCCTCGAACTTCTCCATCAGCTCCCTGTTTGGGATATATACTTTCTTTTCCGTGGCGTCATAGGTCAAGAATCCATAGACCACCATGGCGGAAAAGACCTGGTCGAGGTTGGTCATCCTGGCGGATGCCGCTGCGTACTGGTTGATTCTCACCGGGTACCCTTCCCCCGTCAGCAGGACGGCAACGGCATCTCGGGAACCATCGATGTCATGCTCGATGAATGTGTAGATTTCCTCATACCTGCCAGACGAAGCCCAATATCCTCCAAGCTGGTTCATCGACAATGCCGAGACAACCGACTTGGGGTTGTAGAGCCTTTTTTCGCCCTTCAGGTAATACCCATCGTACCACTCGTCCAGTTGCTTTCTTGTTATGGTCGCATCACTCTTCCAGACATCCAGGTATGTCTGGTAAAGCCTGTCCACCTCATCCTCGCTGAAGCCAAAATACTCAGCATGAATGTTGTTTTTCCCCATGATGAATTCATCAAACATGTTCAACGGTGTCCCGATGTCATATGTATTAATGGGCATGATTCCAGTCATATAGCACATTTCGACATATGCCTTTCCTTTCAAGAGATCACTCAGGAATTCCACATAGCGTTCTTTCTCACTGTCCTTCATGTAAGGCATGTAAAGGGGATAGTCCCATTCATCAATCACAAAAATAAATCGAGAACCAGTTGTTTGCTCGATCCTTTTTAGATGGTCGGACAGTGAACGCGATGAATCAACATTTACCGTTGGATACAATGAAGCCATGTCTTCCTGGATTCTCACCTTGATGACATCCATGTATTCATCGATTGTCTTGGCGGCTGCTGCACCATCAGACAGATCCATGAAGATGACATCATGCTTGTTTATATGGCTTTCATACAAGGGATGACTCGCGACGTCAAGATCATCGAAAAGCTCATGTGTATCCATCCCCTTCATGAAATACGAAGCAATCATCCAGGCATTGACGCTTTTACCAAAACGCCTTGGACGGGTAATGCAAACATATTTGTTTGGTCTTTTGGCGTTGATTGAACGAAGTTCTTGGCGCGATGCTACAATCGGGATCAGTGAATCTAGAAACTTGCTTTTATCCACAAAATACATGCTGTCGTAAATATCTTCGTACAAACTCAGCGGTTCCCTTGTATTCATGTAGTTTGACATGTTCAGTCCTCCTTCTCACGAAAAAATCATACCATATCTGCTAAACTTTGGCTATATCATAAGCTTCAGAAATAGGGATGTATACTTCAAATACTGCTCCATTATCATTATGTACGCGTAGTGTCCCGTTATACTTCTTAGCTATTGACATGGCAATGGCTAGGCCAATGCCATGTTTTCCTTTTTCTCCTTTGTAGAAGCGTTCAAAAACATGTGGCATGTCTTCTTCTGAAATACCTGGTCCATCATCAGAAACACTGATATATACAGTGTCGTCGTTCTTTCGACATGTGAGTTTCACGGTGTTTTGTGCGTAGCGTATGGCATTAGAAATAAGATTGCTAAACAAATGTTGTGCATCTTGTTCACGCATGGGATATAGGACTGGTTCTTCTGTAAAATCAAAGTCAAACGTTATTCCATGTGTATCGGAACGTTGTTCCGATACACACAAAGATAATATATCGCGTAGATCCAATGGTTCTGCTTTCCCCTCTGGGATGGTTCTTCCCATGCGGGAAAGGTACAGAAGATCTTCTACCATATTACCGAGTTGATCGGTTTCATAAAGTATCACTTTTGCGGCAACTGTCGGTTCCATGATGCCGTAGGCAATGCCTTCGGCATTTCCTCGAATGGATGTCAAGGGAGTTCGTAGTTCATGGGAGACGTTCTGAAAGAACGTCTCCTGTTGTTGTTTTGTCTTAAGAAGTTCCGTGGCCATGTGATTCATGGAATCCGCTAGACCAGTGAATTCCACATCATGAAAAGAAAGATCTTTTTCCGCAAGGTTTCCTTGACCAATCTCTCGGGCAAATAAAGACAGGGTTTTTACTGGTTCGGCAAGGGAGTGGGCAAACCATCTGCTTAATATAATCGACAAAGCTATCGCGATCAGGATTACAGTCATAAGCATCTTGTTGACTTGATTGGCAAATGCCATGATGGCTGTAACGTCCACATAACACACAATATAAGCTTCCTCTTCCGCAGGATCTTTTGTTGTTGAGACAGCATATGATCCACTTTCCACTGAGACAACTTCGTTTTGCATTTCATGCAAAGTGTCTTGGGCAAAGTATATAGCAAGTTCTTCACCAACATGTCTTTCGCCATGCAGATTGTTGATCAAGGTTCCTTGGTCATCTAGCACAATTGCATTACCTCGTGTACCTGTGATTCGATCTGGGTGGTCATTGAAACGTTTTCCTCCTTTGTGTTCCTCTTGTCCTTGACGTTCGTCATAGGCACTCTTGGATACTGTCGCAAGTTGATTGGAAACTCGTGATCGGATATAGCTTTTCACTGATATGTTGAATCCTAGCGCTACCACGAGCAACAACATACATGTCAAACCAATCATTGTGACCATCATGCGTGCCTGGATATGCCACTTTCTCTTCATATCTCCTCCAGACGAAAGCCATACCCCCATACAGCCGATATAACCGCCCCACAATCCATCATTTTCTTCCGTAGTCTTCTCACCGTGTCATCCGTTGCTCGCGTCTCTACGATGCTCTCAAACCCCCATACGGCGCTAAGAAGCTCTTCCCTTGACACCGCTTGACCTGCATGCATCATCAGGTATTTCAACACCTCGTATTCCGTTGGCGTAAGAGGAAGCACTTGGTCACCATTCATAATGCTACGCCTATTCCCATCCAACAATAGGTTTCCCACCTTGATCGATTGCCTGAAGGAAACTCCATGTTTCTCTTTTTCGTATTCAATCCTGCGGAATATCGCTCTTACCCGCATTAACAATGCCATCGCAGAGAAAGGCTTTGTAATATAGT
The DNA here is from genome assembly GCA_900315225.1 of uncultured Erysipelotrichaceae bacterium. Taxonomy (GTDB): domain Bacteria; phylum Bacillota_I; class Bacilli_A; order Erysipelotrichales; family Erysipelotrichaceae; genus Bulleidia. The sequence continues at coordinate 3,884 of OMYM01000253.1, forward strand.
CATCTCCTCCAAGCCCGAATCCCTTGCTGTTATTCTGGAACGATTGTAAATTCCTGTTCAAGATATTTGATCGTTCCAGTATAATTCTTCTCAGTGGTCAATAAGACTTTTCGGTTCGCCATGGTAAATGCACCCTTAAGAATTGGCACCACGAGGTTCTTGTAGAGCATTTTTCCTTTTTTGCCCGTTTTCATTTACAAAAAAAGGAGGCAAACAGCCTCCCCTTCAAACGCTTATTCCTTGATTTCCTTGCATCCAACCCCGTATCTTTCGGATCCTTCACCCGCCAAGCGGTTCACTCAATGATCGAAATTCCATGCTTGATTGCGAGTGTACGGATCTCAGTCTCACCAAGCCCACTGAGTTCTACAATATCCGCAAACGGCATGCCTTTCGCAAACATTGCCAATGCTCTGGCCTCGTTCTCCTTCTGCTTCGTGGCATCCACCTCGTGAACCTCCATGCCGTTGAGCAGCGCCAGTTCGCGGATCCTCCCCTCGCCAAGCCCGCTGTACTTGACAATTTCACCAAGGGGTCTTCCGTCCCTGAGCATCGCCAAAGCTCTGACCTCGTTCTTCTTCTGCTCCGTGGCATCCACCTCGTGGATCTCCATGCCGTTGAGCAGCGCCAGTTCGCGGATCCTCTCCTCATCAAGTTGGCTTAACTCTACGATATCCGCAAGAGAATTGCCTTTCGCAAGCATTGCCAAGGCCACATCCTCACGCGTTTCCTCAATCAGGTTTTCCCTTTCTTCCTTCTCATTGTATTCCGTCAGAAACATATCCTTGATCTCCGCCCTGTTCTCAACAATAAAACCCTTGGTCGCAAAGCCATCCGGCATCGCGTCCACCGCCGCATCCACCGCGTCCGTGAGGTCCTGACCCGCCGCTTGGAAACAGCGAATTGCATCGATAAGCCAAGCGTATTCCCTCAGTGGCTCGCAAGCATCCATGATCCTTTTGTTCTTGCCATAGTTGATGTTCAGCATCCTCACTTCCGTCTCATAGCCTGTATGCCCTCCGCAAGCATCGCTTAGCCTCAGCATGCTCTCCTCTGGCTGCTCCTTCAGACCGTTGTAGAAGCAGATGCAGACGGCGCGAGGAAGCGGCTGCAGTTTGGAGCTGTACTTGCGGAACTTCGTTGACTTTGTGTACTTGTCGTACAGCCTCCCGCCGTAGACAAAGAATCTTACGGGCATGTTGGGGTTGTACGTGCTTTGGTGCTCCCACACCTGCATTTCTGAAGAAATGATGAAAGAGATATCGTTTTTCATGCTCATGTAGACCGCATCGCCAATGGTGTTGAACCGGATCATTCCCTCATCCGTGTACTGCGTCCCGTTGATTGCGTTGTACAGCGAAAGCGTCCATTTCTTGTGTTCAGGGTTCCCGAAGATAAACTTGAAGACACGATCCTTATACTCTTCCTGGATATCCTTGTTTTCAAGCTTCTGGTTCTTTTTTAAGAGTTCGCTGTTCTTTTTCTTCAGCTTCTTCTCCACATCCTGCGCTTCCGTGAGGCTTTTCTCCAATTCAGCGCATTTCTGCTTGAGTTCATTGAGTTCCTTGTCGAGTCCTTCCTTACCTTGCGGGAAACCAGTATCCTTTGCCATTCCACGCCACCTCCTGTAATTGCAAATTCCAAGACAGACATCCGCCCGCCTTGTAACCATAGAATAACACAGTCCTCTGAGCAGTGTCAAGTTCAACCGCAAATATTACCGTTCCATCCCTTTTGCGCAAGAAACATGCTCATACGTCTGTCACTGCAATCCAGCAAAGCCAGTGTAATACTGGCCTTTCGTCATTTAATGGGCTTAACCTTCCGATAATTCTTTCCTACGCTCTGACCACCCACATCTTCCCAAGACAGGTGCAATAGAACACACCTGCATTCCTATGACCTTCTGTTACTTTTCTCTGTGACAATACCGCCCATGCGCAAAATTTATTTTTGCTCTGATATAACATACGCATAAGGGGGAAATAGGTATGAGCGAACTATACAACTACGATGTATACGACGATACCGAACTCATCTGGGATGGAGTCAAATGCAATGCATTAGGCTTGCCCTGGACATTCACTGCGTATGAATTGACAAGCGAAGAGCTTTCGATCTCCACTGGCGCATTCGACAAGGAAACCGAGCCTTTTCTCATCGCGAGCATGAAGAAACCCAAGCATCGCCAATCATTCTGGCAAAGGATCATTGGCACAGGAACAATCATCATCCCCACTTGGGATGATGACCGCATTATCATTGAAAACATCAAGGAATCCATGGAGGTTTACAGAATTATCCTAAAGCTTATCAACCGTTGGCAAAAAGACCACATGATGCATATCCAAGACAGGTAACACCTGTCTTTTTTATGTTGACTGTGCTATACTTGTAGCACAGGAGAAACGGTTATGAAGCCATACGCATTTATCAGCTACAGTCACAAAGACGCAAGAAGAGTAAAGGAAATCGCATCTGAGCTAAAGGTAAACCACAATCTTTGGATGGATGAGAAGCTACGCCATGGCAAAGAATATGATCCAGAAATCATCAATGCCATAGATGACTGTACTGCTTTCCTTTTGTTCGCCTCAAGAAACTATATTTCTTCTGACTACTGCAAATATGAATACAATGAAGCAATCGCAAAAGGAAAACCCGTCTATATTGTACTCCTAGAAGAAAACATAGATTGGGACAGCACTAAACTCGGAACGAAGATCAGATTCCAAAACCAACACAAAGACATGTTCTTGGACGATGAATACCTAATCGAAAAGCTGAATGACAGGAATATATCCGACATGTATCTGTGCCAGACAAGCGAACCAGTCAACTTTGCTATACACCATGATCGCCCAAAGATACTTCTCCCACACCAATACGGCAACCAATATACGTTCATGTACCGAAACAAAAACAACGAACGCATAAAACTGGTTGGCAGGGACAATGAGCTTAAGAAACTGAATGAATTCACTTCATCAGAGGATATGTTTGCCTGGACGATGATCATCGGAGCAGCAGGAACAGGTAAAAGCAAGCTTTGCCTAGAGTTTGCCTACAAAAAGAACGCTGAAGGATGGAACATCTATTTCTTTAACGAAAACCTTAACCACAAACTCAACGACTTGCCTGAAATGTTCAATCGTAATACCTTGATCATCCTTGACTACACCCTCTCCTACACAACGTTTATCTCAGAATACATCGCCACACAATATGATCAACGCACTGAGCTGAAGTATAAGCTGAGAGTCTTATTGGTTGATCGAGACTATCAAACAGAAGAAAAGAAAGATGAAGAGACGAAATCCAAAGCAGCTCCCATGGAAGACCGCCTTGCCTATAGCAAGGCGCAGGAATTCTTCCCTTTCCTCTCCAAAAACGAAGCAGCTCTCAAAGATTCACAATATTCTTCTATTCCGCTCTTCAAGATGAATAAGCTTTCCGATGAGCAACTAGCCGACATCATGATCAGCTACGTTTTTCAAACCACCGAGAAACAACTTACCCAACACGATGCAGAAAACCTTGTCAAACGGTTGAAAAAGATCGATCCTGAATGCACACGCCCCTTGTTTGCTCTTTTCATTGCGGAAGCTTGGACACAAGGCAAGAAACTTGCGAATATGCAAGATACCCTCGATATTATATTATCTGATGAGATAGAGAAACGATGGCTAAAGCAAGAAGATGAATCAGAAAGAGACGAATATGCCATAAAGAATGCCATCAAAAACATTATGTCCTTCGCTACAATCCGTGGAACAATCCAATACGACACGATCACCGACATATTCAAAGATGACATCGCAACCCTATGTAAAAACATGAAACTGAATGAAGAAGGACTCAAGACGCATCTATATCATTCCCGTCTCATGGACAAAAACAATAACATACTTGCGGTAAGACCTGATATCCTTGGCGAGTACATGGTACTATTCAGAATGTTGGA
>OMYM01000105.1 GCA_900315225.1 uncultured Erysipelotrichaceae bacterium
CAAGAAGTCATCAATGGCGCTTGGGGCAATGGCGATGACAGGAAGAACAGACTCGCTGCCGCTGGATACGACTATGCTACAGTACAGGGCAGAGTCAACGAGATTCTTGGCGCAAAGCCTGCAGCACCTTCCCTCAAGCCGCTGGATGTAGTCGCAAAGGAAGTCATCAATGGCGCTTGGGGCAATGGCGACGACAGAAAGAACAGACTCACAGCTGCTGGATACGACTATGCCGCAGTCCAGGCAAGAGTCAATCAGCTTCTGAAGTAAACCATACACAAAACAGGATCCATCGATCCTGTTTTTTATTTCAGTTTTTCTTCAAAGCGCGCCGCAAACAAAATTCCTGCGGACAAGGAAACAAAAGACGCACCTAGAAGCCACCAACTCTCTTCAGAAATGGGATTCTGGCTTTCCGATGTTTCTTTATTCTCCCCAATTCTTGGGAAAACATGGCGCTCTGGCGTATCTGTAGGCATGGGTGAAGCGCTTGGACGCGGATTTTTCTGCGCCGTATTGGCTTTTCCGCGATAAGAAAGGCCACCATAATGCATTGGTCCTTCAAACATCTCGCTTTTTGCATTGCCAAAGGAAGCGCTTGTCTCGCGCAGCGTGACTTTTTCTGCCCATTCCCCTATGACAACGCTATATGTCCGCGACAAAACCATGGCAGGACAGCTTATGATCATTGATGAAAAAGCGTAGGGAACCTTATGTTTCACCAAGACATTGCCCTTGTTGTCTTCCAGGGAAACAGTTGTTTCCCCAGGAATGGAATCCTTGATGTTGTAGAGTATCGAACATTGGGTGGATCCTTTGCCAAAGCTCTGCGCCATGGCATGGCTGCCGCACGCAACAACAACGCCGCCATCAATGCGGGCAACACCGCCATTCTCCTCGCCATAATCCATAGCAACATTTTCCCCGTTATCCAAAAACGATATATGAATGGTTCCCCCCGTAATCACAACATCTCCATCACTGCGCAATCCCACGGCATGCCCACCGTTCTTGTTTACGATTTCCACATCCCCACCCGCCACAAGGATATGCGGGAATGCGCCTGTCTCATTGGTCAACGCCTTGATGCCATCTCTGTCGAGACGCAAGGAAAGCGATCCCCCGTATATTTCAACCAATGGAGCATCCAGGCCATCGTTGCAATGGCGCGCAAGCAAGTCGATGGCATAGACATAGATCCCTGTATCGGAGTGGATGGCATCGTCCCAACTGCTAGCAACGATCTCTCCCCCATCCATGGCAATATCAGATACCGCATGGATGGCATCGTCCTTGGAATCAATGGCGATGTTCCCAGACGCTACGTACAACCAGCCATCTGTGACGCTGATTCCTTCGTCCCCTGCGCGCAGGGTGATATCACTGCCTGTCATGCGGAAAGCATCGTTGACATGGATTGCGTCCTGTGGCGCGTCCACCACGATTGTCCCGCCCGAAATCACCAGTTCGTCATTGACAACGATGCCATGCCAATAGGCGGTGGAGACATGGAGAGTCCCTTTTCCATTGATCGTCAAGTCATCGCGGGAAAACAAGGCACCATCCACGCCATCCTGGATCGCGCTAGCGGAATAGGCGCTTCCGCTATGCAACGTATTTACTGTTCCTTCCCCTAGATTCAAGAAGACCTTGTCCGCCTGCTCAATGCGAATGCATGCATCGTCCATGCATGACATGTCAACGCCATCCATCAACAGCCAAACCTTGGAATCGGCGCTTGCATTAACAATGATCGAACTTTCCTCGCACTCACCCTTGATTTGATAGAAACCAGATTGCCTGATATACACATCTTTTTCATAGACATAGGCACCATGCCCGCTGACCTTTGGACCGCTAGAAGACAAGGTGATCCTTGTCGCATTTTCGATGTCCCATTGTTGCGTCAAGTCGTTGGCGGTAAAATATACGGATCCAGCGTTTTTCTCACAGTCTTGGTCAACGACCATTTCGAGGCCAAGTGCTTCTGCGTTCATGAACAAAATGGTGATCATCACCGCCAGGGCAATGGCTCCAAGGCAGATTTTCTCTATCTTCCCATGTGTCCACATGCGGCACCTATCCCATGTAGTCTCCGTTGTAGCTGACGAGAACCGCGCTTTCTACACCTTCGATACCTGCGACATCGTTGATAAATTCCGTGTCATTGTCCTTAAGCCGAATCTCCATATTTACTTCCACCAATCCCCGCATGACGGTCTTGGACTTGACTATGTTCTTGAGCGTCTTTTCTTTCAAAAGGTCAATTGCTTTCTTTTCGCTTTCCGTGTCTTTGCATCGAAGGACGACAATGTATGGATGCGTTGTCGGTGTCTTGTTCACAAACGCCAAAAGAATGGCACCAATGACAACCGACCCAAACACTGCCAGCGGAATCATTCCCGCCGCAAGAACGATCCCAGCCGCAATCGACCAGAACAAAAACGCAATATCCAATGGTTCCTTGATGGCGGTGCGAAAGCGCACAATGGACAATGCGCCAACCATGCCCAGCGACAACACGACATTGGAAGTCACCGCCAGAATCACCAATGTCGTGATCATGACCATGGCAACCAATGTCACGCCAAAGCTGGATGAATACATGATCCCGCTGTATGTCTTTTGGTAGATGTAGTAGATGTAAAGCCCCAGCAAGAATGACAAAGCCATTGCCAAGACCATGTCAAAGACACTGACTGCCGCGACATTCGCCAAAAAACCAGACTTGAATATATCCGTGAAACCCATTGTTCTGTACTCTCCTTTCTTTAGTCATATATGCGGCATTGCGCATACTTGGAAAATGCTTGAACGCGCCTTCCAGGCGTGTTTAGCGCATCGCGGATGATATCTGGCAAATACTCATCCCACTTCACTTCAAGAATGACAACAGGATCCCCCGCTGGTATCGTTGCACACCCCCAATTGAGAAAATCAATGCAACGCAAGCCTGTCCTAATGCCATAGTCAAATGTCACGCGCACATTCCCTGGTCCATACACATACGGTTCCCTCGTATAGTCCACGATGGTCATTGGCCGCAATCCTTGGTATCTCATCTTGACATACAATTCTTGCACAAGGGGACGATTGGACATTGCCATCCAGGCAATGTCTCCTTCAACGATCTTCAAGGCTTCCGCTTGCGACAATAGCGCGCAAAACTTGGACTCCAACCCTTTTACCTTGGTTTTCTTCTCCAAATTAATAAACGAGGTATCTCCGTTGTAGTAGCGTATGCGGAATTTTTCCCGCATATCCACGCCATCCAGCTTTTCCCGCAATGCCTTGTCATTGAGATTGTCGAAATACAGGCTACGTATTTCATACACCCCATTGAGTGCATGTGGGTCCGGGCGCATGATTACCTTCAGCCTCTGCCGTATGCATAGCATGTCGATATATTTGATCTCGTGCTTCCACTCATGGCGGTATTTTGTGTCTTCCATTCTTCACCCCATCAATCCCGCCATGGCAAGCGCTTCCTTCATAGGCATTTCATTTAGGTCGTATGCATGAACATGTCCCTCAAACAGCGAAGCATGCCAGCCAAACACAAATATATCTTCCAAGGGAATCTTGAGAAACGCGGCCATTTCCTTGACGCTTTCCCCTTCCTTGACATCGCGCAACCTTAGCATCGCATGCTTTTCCTCAATCAGGCGAATCTCCCCGAGATTCGCTAGCAACGCTTGTTGTTGAGGTGTATCCCACATCACTTCTATGCCTCTAATCCTTTCCTTGCCCGTCAATTCCCACGGGGAATAAGACTTGTTCAAGTCGTGGTAGCGTATGTTTGCGCCAGTCTGTTCCAGCTTCATGCGCAACCCTGGCAAATCCTCGATAACCTTGTCCACGACCTTTGCACAACACGTAAACCCGCATCTTCCGCCAAATGCCAAAAAGCCATTGCAGAAGCGAAAATAATTACGCTTCACATAGGCACGCTCGCGGCTGCTGGACAATAACACTAGGTTTCCCTTCTGCCGCATCTTGGTCAATATCCACGGCACTTCATCCATGCCCTCTTCTTCAATCACCAGCAATTTCATTGCATTAAGATACCATACTTTTCACTTGATATGTCGATGAATAATCCTGGAACATATGCTTCCAACATTCTTTTTTCCCTTTCAAGTTTAATCAGTGCTATAATAGCGATATCTATTTGGAAGGAGTAATTATGAAAAGAGCGTTTTATTCAATTCTTTCAATCTTCATGGCAGTATTCATGACATTGGGTCTTTTCACCACAAAGGTATCTGCCGAAGAAACCAAAGACGCAACAAAAAACACTATCATCCTCTACACAAACGATGTTCACGCAGCCATTGACGGCTATTCCACATTGGCAGGCTATCGCCAGCAATTGATCGATGAAGGTCATAAGGTCTTTACCGTTGATGCAGGCGATGCCCTTCAAGGCGAAGTCATCGCCCTGATGACAAGAGGTGAAGCCATTGTCAACCTGATGAATCTTGCCGGCTATGACTTTGCCGTGCCAGGAAACCATGAGTTTGACTATCAAGTCCCACGCTTTATCGAATTGAGCGAAAAAGCCGAATACCAATATCTATGCGCCAACTTCCTGGATCTTGAAAACAACAAGTCGTACTTCGATGCATACAAGGTTGTCGAGGTAGATGGACATAAGATCGGCTTTGTTGGTATTGCGACACCTGAGACTTACACAAAGTCTACGCCAACATACTTCCAGAACGAACAAGGTGAGTACATCTTCAATTTCGGTGAAAACGACTACTATCCAACTATCCAGAAAGCCATTGATGAAGCAAAGGCTGCTGGCGCAGAGATTGTCATTGCTATAGGTCACACAGGCATGAACGGCACCACGGAAATCTGGAACACGAAATCCATTATCGCCAACACCACAGGCATCGATGCATATATCGATGGACATAGCCACGAATCAATCGATGGTCCAGACTACCTAGGCAGTCCAATGCTCAACAAGGATGGCAAGGCTGTCACCGAGACAATGACTGGCACAAAGTTTGCCAACATTGGCAGAATGGAAATCGACTGGAACACCAAAAAAATCACTACGTCCCTTGTAAAGACAGAAGATGCAAAAGAAGCTATCGCAACCGATGCGGCTAAAGCCGCCTGCGACAAAGTGCAGGCTGTCATCGATGAATACAATACGGAAGTAGAGAGCTACTATGGCGCAGAGATTGGCAGATCCGAGACAACCCTCTATATGAACGATCCTGAAACAGGAAAGCGCCTGGTTAGAAACAGCGAAACCAACCTTGGCGACTTTGTGTCTGATGCATACCGCACAGTGTTTGGTACCGACATTGCTCTTGCGAATGGTGGTGGACTTCGTGCAACACTCAACGAAGGAATCATCACCCGTCAGGATCTCGTCAACACCAATCCATTTGGCAACGAGATGTGCGTCATCGAGGCAAAAGGACAAACAATCCTGGATGCCCTTGAGCATTCTGCCCGCATGTATCCCCAGGAGCTTGGTGGATTCTTCGCCATCTCAGGTATGACATATACGCTTAACGCACATGTAGACACACCTGTCATCCTTGATGACCAAGGCTCCTTTGCTAAAATTGATGAAACAAAGCCAAGACGTGTGCAGGATGTCAAGATCAACAATGAGCCAATCGACCCCGAAAAGATCTATACCGTTGCGGGTTCCAAGTATATCCTGCAGCAGGCAGGAGATGGCATGACGATGTTCAAGGATTGCAAGGCAGTCTTGATGTCTGGGCTTGTCGACAACGACACTGTCCTCAAGTATGTTGAAGAATACCTCAATGGCGTTATTCCTAAGGAAGGTTATGACAAAGTCCATGGTCAAGGAAGAATTACAATCCTTGAACACGAATGGAAAGAAACATCAAGAGTTGAGGCGACTGTGATTAACGAAGGAAAAATCGTCTATACATGCGAAGAATGCGGAAAGACAAAGGAAGAAGTCATTCCAAAGCCAGAATACACTGGCTTCACCCTCACAGATGGAACGCCATTTGCATTCTTGAATGCTGAAGAAGACCTGTTCTGGTTCGAAGATGGAATCCAACAGGGAGTCCCAGGCGATCAAAAGAATATCTGGGACACCCAGCATGAAAAGACAGAAAGAGGTCGTGAGATTTATGACCCTAAAACAGATGCATGGTATTGGCTCGATGCTATCAAGAATGGCGCTGTCGCAAAAGACAAGGAAGTCTGGATGCCTTACATCTTCCAGGGAGAAGACCCAGCGACCGAAGGCAAATGGGTGCGCTACGACAAGTATGGCGAAATGGTCAAGGGCTGGTATGCTAACGATAATGGCATTTACTACTACGACTCGATTACAGGTGCCATGTACAAAGGAACGCAATCTGTCAATAACAAGACATACCACTTTAACGAAATCACTGGCATTATGGACTAACATATGAAAGCGACTGCTTGGCAGCCGCTTTTTTACCTGTTCTTTTTTGAAGAGAATCCCATCAAAGACTTCAAGACATTGGCAAGCATCTTGACTTCATCAAGGGTAAACATGTTTCTGCCTGTTTTCTCAAGGCTGTTCACATAGTTTTCAACAGCAATGTACATTTCTGTGAGACCTTCCGTATGACCTTTGGAATACGCTTCTTCTCTTACCTGGTCAAAACAATTGTAATACCCCATTCTTCCCTCCTG
>OMYM01000365.1 GCA_900315225.1 uncultured Erysipelotrichaceae bacterium
CAAAGATTGTTTGCCTTGTGCATGGTAATCTCAGGACGATTACGGTCAAGCTGGATAAAGCTGATTATGACACGGCGATTGAAGCGCACAAGACGGGAGCGTATGTGAAAGTGGCAGTCGGTACGACGAATGACAAAATATATAAGGATTGCGAATCGTTCCAGATTATTGGGACTGATAGTGAAGACGGCTGAATAATGTATTCATAAAATGATATAAATATGTCGGAAATGTCCATGTCTTTTAATGGTGTATTAGATTAGCATTTCATTAATGATTAACGTGTTTACCCGCACAGTTTGAAACATTGAATGGAAAGGAGAAATCACAATGCATCAAACAGGAAAGTTTTGGCAGAGATTGTCTACAGGCTTATTGAGCAGCGCTCTTGCGTTTGGGGCTTTTTCACCTATGACAACAGTCATGGCGGAAGGCGAGCCAGGCAATCAAAACGCGGATGAATGGAAGTTTACGTTCTTTGGTGTCTCGGTAGGAGACAATAGGAACAAGCTTGTCAGTTCAGGCAATGGCGTGGAAGAGCCGGTTGTCTTGCAATCGGCGACCTTCAAGGAGGATGGCTCCATTGATCTCAAGGGTGGAAAGTTTGTGGCGGATGCACCAGCGGATGGCGGCAGCTACTACTACACGACGATTGACCCAACGACGCAGAATTTCTATCTGCAGGCAGATGTCCACATTGACCAGGTGAATCCTAGCTTTGATGGCCAGGAAGGCTTTGCCTTGATGGCACGTGATGCCATGGGCGATGATGGCGCTACGGGTGACTTTATGGCCAACCTGGTGTCTGTCACCGGCACACAGCTTCCCATTGATGGAAGTGAAAAGAAGGGCACCATTGGCATCCGTGCCTATACAGGCATATACAAGCCTGAGTCTACCGCCAAGGAAAATGCTATCGTGACTACCCGTAGAAGCTGGTCTGGGACAAGCGAGTCCTACAGCACTATTGCGGCAGGAGAAACATATCGTGTCTCCCTTGAGAAGAAAGACTTTGGGTATATTGTGCGCCAGGTGGCGATCAATGAAGATGGCACTGATGGCGAAGAGATTGGTTCAGAGATATACTACATCCCTGCCAAGGATTCCAAGGCAGAGACAATCGAAAGCTACAGCGACTTGCTGGATCCCCTGACATTCCAGGAAAACAATACAGCATATGTCGCATTGGCTGTCGCAAGAGGATTGAACGCAACCTTCTCCAACATTGTCTACACGACTTCCGATTGGAGTGCCGAGGGATGGCACAGGCAGCCTACGACCTACATCGAAAACACATATGCGATCACTTCCCCCGATACAACGACCAGTGGACAGTATGAGCTTGTATACAAGACCAACGCTGATGGAACAGCCAACATATACAAGAACGATGTCAAGATCGATGAGAACGTAGCGATTACAGCCAATACGCTTTTTGTAAAGACGTACGAGATGGCCGAGAACGAGGCTACCTTCGCTGTTGAATTCACCCCGGATCCAAACTACACAATCGGTGATTTCGAGACAATCGCATCGTATGAGACACATACGACAACGAAGAAAGTCACACAGAAAGCACTTGGCGCCGATGGAACCATCTACGTCACGCCTGAAGGAAAGCCAGGAAACACAGGTGCATCTTTAGAGGATGCCGTGGATATCCAGACAGCGTTTGACTTTGTTGGGGCAGGACAGAAGATCCTGCTTGCCAGCACGACATATGATCTCTCTGGACAATTCATCAAGATTGCCAGAGGACGCAATGGAACGAAAGAAAACCCAATCACACTCACGACAGTCGATGGCAAGTATGCGACTTTCGACTTTGGCGAGACTGGCAACGGCTTTGAGGCATGGGGCGATTGGTGGGTCTTCGAGAAGATCAATGTCGCAAGAACCAAGGATGAAAAGCCAGGAATGAAGATCGCCGGCAGCCACAACATCGCTAGCCGCATGAATTTCTACAACAACGGAAACACCGGTCTTCAGGTATCCGGCACATCCAATGAGACGATTGAACTGTGGCCTTCCTACAACACCGTCATCAACTGCACATCTGTAAACAATGCAGACCGTTCGGTAGAGGATGCGGATGGCTTTGCGGCAAAGCTGACCACAGGGTGTGGCAATGTGTTCGATGGATGCATCTCTGCCTTCAACGCAGACGATGGCTGGGATCTGTTCGCTAAAATCGCCACAGGATCGATTGGCGCAGTGACAATCAAGAACTCTGTCGCATACAAGAATGGCTATCTGATGGTCAAGTCTGGCACAAAGGCAGACTTTGTCCTGGCAGATGTTCTTTGTGATGAAAATGGCACATTGACATTTGCCGAGGGTTCCCATGAGCTTGACGCAGGAAACGGAAATGGCTTCAAGATGGGTGGCTCCAACATGCCTGGCGGACATGTTCTCTCCAACTCTATCTCCTATGACAACAAGACAAAGGGCATCGACTCCAACTCCTGCCCTGACATCAAGGTCTATAACTCCACAACATATAACAACGGCAACTTCAACATTGCCCTCTACACCAGTAACAAGAAAGCTACCACAGGCTTTGAGGCAAAGGGTGTGTTGAGCTACCGCAAGGGAACAAGCAACGATGAACAGCTTGGCATCCAATCGCAAAGCGAAAGTTCTGTCTATGGCATTTCCAACTACTATTGGAAAGCTGAAGAGAACAAGTCCAGCAACACTGTTGGCACAACCGTCAGCGATGATTGGTTTGTCTCCCTTGACACTTCTATCGCTCCTACCCGCAAGGAAGATGGATCCATCGACATGCATGGTGTCTTAATCCTAACGGATGAAGCACGCAGCTTGTATGACACTGGCGCTAGAGGCGCTGCCTGGGGGCAGAAAGAAGCCACCATTTGGGCAGTCGGCGACTCCACGGTATCGCCATTCACAGATAAATACTATCTGCCACGCGAAGGATATGGCGAAGAACTTGCCACATACTTCAACGCAACTGTATATAACCTTGGTCATTCTGGAGCATCTTCCAAAGACTTCACAACAATGACTGAGTATGACGCATTGATGAATGGCTCCGATAAAGTCAAGGCACTTGGTGACGCTGATACGGATATGTTCCTGGTCATTGGCTTTGGTCACAATGATGAAAAGACCGAAGAAGCAAGGTTCACCGATCCTACCGGCGATTATCTGACAGAAGGCAGCTTCGCCAACAGCATCTATGTCAACTATGTCCAGCCAGCGATTGAAAGAGGCGTCGTGCCGATTGTCTGCACGCCAATCGCCAGACTGACAAAAGAGAACACAACGGAAAGCTACAATGGCGAATCCGGACATATCACCAAGGATGTTACCATTGGTGAAAATGTCTTCCACGGTGGTGACTATGCCCAGGCATTGCGCGATATGGTCGCGACATTGAAGTCCCAAGGCGTTGAGATTGAGCTTGTCGACCTGACGGCCAAGACGATTGAGAAGAACGTGGAAATGGGTGAAAACGCCCAATACCTCCATGCCTTCACCGGTGCAAAGAAAGACGAAGAAGGAAACATCACCCTGACTGGTCTTGACCAGACACACACCAACAGCTATGGCGCTCGCATGAACGCTTGGCTCATTGCGAATGGTTCCGCTGGAACAAAGCTTGGACAATACAGTGCCAACAAGCCAGAGCCAACATATGACACATACTTCCCTCTGGCAATCAACCAAGACTACGTCTTCATTGACTACAACACACCAACGGAAGAACAGATGAACGCTTCCCTCTGGCCACAATACACCGATACAGACGGAAAGGTATGGCGTGGAACAGCCTTTGGTGACATTGGTGCCGACAAGATTTCACCTGAATTCTTTGGTGCCGACATCGATGACAAGGGCATCACACTCCATGTTACGGGTAACAACGGAAAGATCGCTGGTGGCAGCGATGGCTTGATGCTTTACTACACACAGCTCCCTGCTGGCACTTCATTCACATTGACTGCCAAGGCAAAGATCAACAATTTCGATACGAATAACCAGGTATCATTTGGCTTGATGGCAAGAGATGACCTCTACATCGACACCCGTATCGCTGAAACAATGGGAGACTATGTGGCTGCCGGTATCAAGAACCAGGGCAAGAAGATCAACTATGGCCGCAAGAGCAGCTCTATCGTTGATACAACCCCTGACAAGGAAGAAAGCATTAATGCAGGCACAGAAGTAGAACTGAAGCTCTCTGGAACAGCCGATGGCTTCACCCTCACCTATGATGGACAAACCAACTCAGCAGGCTTTGATTACCCTCTGACAGGCGTAGACTCCGAATATATCTATGTCGGATTCTTCGTTGTCCGCAACTGCAACATCACCTTCAGCGACATCCACCTCACTTATGGTGCAGAGCCAAAGGTAGAAGTAGCCGTTGAAGACGAAGAAGCAGGAACAGCCGAAGTCATCGAAAACGCCGATGGAACCGTCACCGTCAAGGCAACGGTTTCCCCAGGCTACACCTTCCTTGGCTGGAAAGACGCTGAAGGCAATATTGTCAGCACCGATGCGGAATACACATTCACGCCATCAGAAAACATTACCCTGACGCCAGTATTTGCGGAAGAAGACAAATACATTGGCTTCAAGCTTGCGGATGGAACACCATTCAGTTACCTGAGTGCAGATAAACCTCTCTACTGGTATGAAAATGGTATCCGCCAAGGTGTCTATGGCGATCTAAAGAACGTCAAAGACACCCAATTCAACCAAGTTGAAAGAGGCCGTGAAATCTATGATCCAAACACAGATGCATGGTATTGGCTTGACGCTGACGCGGAAGGCGCTGTTGCCAGAAACAAGGAAGTCTGGATGCCATATGTCTTCCAGGGCGACAACAACCCCGATGGCAAATGGGTGCGCTACGACAAGTATGGCGAAATGATCAAGGGTTGGTATGCGAATGACAATGGCGTATACTACTACGATCTGTGGACAGGCGCAATGTTCAAAGGCGAACATGTCATAAACGACAAGACATACAACTTCGACCCGATCACGGGAACAATGATACGATAAGAATGAAGGACATCGCTAGGCGATGTCCTTTTTACTATACCAGGATGCAGTTTTATACTTGGAATCTTCTGAATTCAACAATCAACAGATTCTCTAAGCATAAATGAACCTCAATTGATTCAGAATAGATTCCTTGGTTTTCCTTGGATACCGAGTTGTTTCAAATCAACATTTTCCCCACCGATCCGTTCAAGAAATAGCCACATATCATTCCTAAAAATACTTGGTATATGAATATGCACTGGATCCTCGATAGATGCCCAATATTTCACGTTGAAGTCACAGATCCGATCTATACTCGGACCATTAGTGCTTTTTTTTGCAAGCAAGAAGTCAATTTCCATTCTGTTTTGTTTGTCCTGTCTGAATAAAACCGATTGCCATGCTATTATGCAATTCCTTCATAGAGGAATTTACCATTCACATGCACGATATCTACACCAACAGTCTTATGGATTAGATAAAAGGAACGATGGTGGCGAACCTATTAGATTACTATTAAAATCCATAACAATGAGTAGCGACGTATTCAGTACCCATAATTTCTTGCATGTTTCTAAAAATGAAATTTGTTTAATCAGAACAGATTCGAAATCAACATATTTATATGAAAGGAGACTGATATCTAATGTATTGGTCTGTATCATTAAAGACTTATACAGAGTAATCCAAATAAGCTTCTCCAATCCATGACGAATCGCATCATAATACGATTCTCCTCGCTTTATAAAAGTCATCTCTTTATATTTTGCATCAAAATAGTGTTTCAAGTTATTTAAAGTCCTTTTATCTGAAATAGCTTCCAAAATGTCTTCAATTGCATCAATGATATTCTCGGTTCTTTTAATCTCAGCAATTTTCCTAACAATTGTATCATGCATTTCTAAAGGCACATTGTTCCTTTTCAAGCCTTCTTGAATAGTGTGAGTGAAATCAAAGAATTTCTCTATATTTCCATTATGTTTAACCAAGTCTTTATATTCTCCACCATTTTTAATCGATGTGGGAACTGTTCTATCCAAAAATTCAATATCATCAAAATTACTAAAATGCAAATATGATTCAACCATAGGATAGTTAATGAATAGCTTTCCTTTACCCGTCATTTCATTAAAATACTTCTGCAAGGCAATGATTCTATCTTGCGAGAAATGAGGATCTTGAAGATCAAAATCAAACATTAGAATTATATTTGTATAATCAACCGAAAATTGACTCTGACATATATTCTGTTCCTTTTGCTTCTGATCCTCTTGTTTTTTCTGCTGGTCTCGCTGTTTCTGAATTTCAGAAACCATAAAAGGCAAATCGATTTCAACCCCATTGTCGGTCCAGTTTTCATCTTCATAGTATTTTGCAATATCATGGTATAAAAGAGAAATGTTTGTCTTATATGTTATCACATCATTTGTGTCAATTTCCAATTCTGGAAAAGATCTTGCCAATATCGATAATAGCTTAGTTTCACCACCTATTCCTTCTACAACGAACAAAGTCTTATGTCTTCTTCGTTTTTCCGCATATTTCTCATTCATACTTGTCAAATTCCCCGCTTAAATACATTTTCTCCAAATTATATCCTTCTTTCAGCTCACGTAATGTAGCATGATTTAGGGATGTTAACTTTTTTTCATTAGACAAGATAAACAAGCAATCTGGGCGCATTAGCCTTGTACTCATTAGATTTGTGTTATGGGTTGTAATGATGATTTGTGACTTTGGGTATTTCTTCTTCAATAATCTGATTATTTTTTCGGCAACTTCATAATGATAAAACGCATCAAATTCATCAAGAAACAAAACCGATGGTTGGAACGGACGTTTTAAAGCTCCCCAGTAGAATTCTGTTAATGCAATTGTACCGCTTGATGCATTTTCCGCAAAAGAAATCAACCGCCCATTATCAAAATATAATTTTTTCTGACCAGAAGGAGTTGCCTGAATCGCAAGTTTACATGGCATATCCATTTGATTCAAATAATCCTCAAAATCACTCAGGTTGTTCTTCCATTCTAAGTCAGTAGTCCAATTGTCCACAAACGTTCGCAACAGTGCTATACCTTGATTATCAAGAGAAAGAAATACGATCCTTAATATTTCATTAACAAGCATGAGGATAATCTTGTTATCACCGAAGTACGTATTACTCCGCAGCCAACGCAAAAAAGGTATAGGAGCATTTCGAATTTGTTCTTGCATTCCGTCAATCATAATAGATTGTTTATAGATTTCAGCCGCATCACGATTAACACCAATCAAATCCAGCTTATCAAATACAAATTCCTGTCTATCAAAACAGCATTTATAGGCGCTTTCACAATCGATCAACAATTCCTCATTGATTAAACTTCCATCACTATGGCGAGAATATCTATAAATCACATCTTTACCAACAAGGGACAGTGCATATTCAAAGTCTATTGCATCAACTGAAGCCTTGGAATATAGTATATTATCATTGTTTCCATCAAACACCCAATTTGGATCAATGATTCCCTTGATATCTGATATTGCTCTTCCTAGATTTGTCTTGCCAGTTCCATTACGGCCATAAATCAAACATTTGCCAATATAATTGTCCACAAGACAATCGGTCTGGAAATCATATTCTCCCACATCCATGAAGTCTATTTTGACCTCATCAAAGTTTTTGTAATTTCTGCAAATAAAGTATTTCAGCATATCTACCTCCCGATTACTGACATTATAAACCTATTCAAGATCGAGTACAATTCATTTTTTTTTACTAGTTTTTATATGTCGTGAACCATACGCCAAAAAATATATCTTAACGGGAAATCGTAACTACATCAAGCCCGTCCAGAATAACGCATTATTAGCAATAAAACGCCTTCTTCACCTCCACATGAATCATCGGAAAACTATTGACAAGAACGATCACACCATAGCGATTGCCATGCCTCATTCCGTCATCCTTGCTAATCGCATATTGATTGATAACTTAAAGAAGATTGCTGTGAATGTTCCTCTTGTCGATCAAGGTAATGTTTTTGGAAGATCCATATTTCATCGGGATGCAGGTCAAGCAGGGATTCCTCGGCATTGGTTCAGTAAAGAAAGCAATCCTTGTCCACATGGAGAAAACCTGCGATTGCGCCAATACGGCGCATAAACGATGTGTTTTCGCCGTTTTTCCATTTTGTAAAAGCTCCTTCGTTGATCCCCAGGCATCTTGCGAGTTCTATCTGCTTGATGCATCTAATCCTCAGTGTTTTCAGGATGCGGTCCAGCACCAGGTTGCATTCCCTTTGTTTTCTTTCATTTTTTCCTCCGAACAGTCAGAGAATGTAAGATTCATGATCACATATTGACAATCGCCCAGCTGTGTTCTATTGTATAGTCAACCAGAAGCCCGTGAATATCTATAGTGGCATTGATCACTCTATAACAGACTGGGCTGGCGGTATTTGCACTGTTAGTCTTGCGTGCGATAAGAGCGCCTAAAGTAGATGGCTAGCCAGCTCAACCTGTGTCACGCCACTATCCCACATTAATTTAACGATTCTGTTGTATATTTCATCACCGCTATATTTTACTGACTCACACCCTTCCCTAGCTGTCACCTTAGAGGTGTCCCTTTAGGTGTCCCTTTAGGTGTCCCTTTAGAGGTGTCCCTTTAGGTGTCCCTTTAGGTGTCCCCTTAGGTGTCCCCTTAGGTGTCCCCTTAGGTGTCCCCTTAGGTGTCCCCTTAGGTGTCCCCTTAGGTGTCCCCTTA
>OMYM01000370.1 GCA_900315225.1 uncultured Erysipelotrichaceae bacterium
CGAATTGTTCTTAATCGCATGCACAACGCCTTTGATGATCGTGGAAATGCGCAAGAAGATATTGCCATAGGGAATGGCGAACATACCGCACAATAGATACAGGGGAAAGCATCGATCCGTTTTCCCATCCTTCAATACCAAGCCCCGGCATAGGGCAAGGCAGATGGCTGCCATGTGCCAAAGGAAGGCATATAGTGCAAACAGCTCGTCGCTCAAGTGGCGGACAAAGAGAATCGATAGGAAAACCATGGTGCCATCCCAAAAGAATGCTTCCATGGAACGAGGCTTGCCATGAAGCAGTCCAGCGGATTCCGCCCATGCAAGATAAACGAGTGTGAATGCAATGATCCATATGCCGGCAAGTTCCGTGCCAAGATTCATCAATATGCCCCTTGCGTACATCCAAGCAACAAAATACACCAATATCGCTGTAGCAAGGGAATAACTTTCTTTTTCCATAATGTTTGCCAAAGCCAGGCATGCCTGGCTTTCATGTCCTTTCTACTCTGCCATTATAATTCTTGGCATGTCGTTATTCAAGTATAATTTATCGTTTTTCGATAATTCACCGTTGCTGATTCTATGAGATAATAACAATAGTTTTCTAAGGAGGTTTCTATGAGCATGCGTGGCCCTGGGCGCGGGTTTTTGACCGAAGCGGAAAAAGCGAATGCGCCGAAAATCACAAAAGAGCTATTGGCAAGGGTATTTTCCTACCTCAAGCCGTATTGGAAGCAGATGACATTGGTTCTTTGCGCCATCGTCATATCGTCCATTCTTCATTTATACCCTTCGATACTGACGGGAAAAATCATCGATGTCGGGCTAGGGCAGAAAAACCTAGACGCATTGGTGTTCTATATCATGCTATCGCTTGCCCTTACCCTTGGCGCAAATATGATCGGGGTCTTGGAAAGCTACCTGAATACCTGGATCGCCCAGCATATCACCTACGACATGCGCAACCAGATGTACAAGCATCTTTCGAAAATGTCCGTCCGTTTCTTTACGGAAAACCAGCAGGGAGACATTGTGACCAGGATGACCAGTGACATTGGAGGCGTGCAACAAGTCATCACCAGCACGTTTTCCTCGATCCTTTCCAATTCCATTACCTTGATCACAGCCTTGGTCGCCATGTATCGGAAAAACTGGATCTTAGCAACAGTTGGAATCATCATTGTCCCATTGTTTACGATCCCCAGCCGAAAAGCGGGAAAGACACGTTGGACATTGACCCAGAAATCGCAGGAATACAACGACAAGATCAACTCGATCCTCAATGAGACCATGTCTGTGTCAGGGCAATTGCTTGTCAAGCTGTTTGGCATGGAATGGTTCGAGCAAAGGGAATACGAGCGGGTAAACAAGAAGATGATCGACCTGAACATCAAGGAATCCATGGCAGGCAGATGGTTCCGCGTTGTGATATCCACATTCTCGTCCATTGGACCAATGTTGATATATTTCATCGGGGGCTTGTTGATGATTCGCTATGGCGCCGACTTAACGGTAGGAGACGTCACCGTGCTTGTCTCATTGTTGTCAAGGATGTATGGACCAGTGAACTCTCTTTTGAACATCCACACAGAATGGATACGCTCCATGGCCCTGTTCACCCGTATCTTCAACTATTTCGACATGCCGATTGAAATTGAGAATGCGCCTGATGCGTTGACACCGGAAAAAGCCATTGGAAACATCGAGTTCAAGAACGTCTTCTTCCAATACAATCCCGAGAGAATGATCCTCAAGGATGTCAGTTTCAAGCTTGATGCCGGCCATAGCATTGCGATCGTTGGGCCTTCCGGTTCCGGCAAGTCAACGTTGATCAACCTTATACCCCGCCTGTACGACGTTACCGATGGATCCGTCCTGTTCGATGGCATTGATGTCCGCAAGCTCGACCTTTCCTTTCTACGCAATGCCATTGGCGTGGTATCCCAGGACACCTACCTGTTTTCCGGAACGATTCGAGAAAACCTGATGTACGCTTCTCCCTTTGGCACGAAAGACCAGATGATCGAGGCATGCAAGAAAGCAAACATCCACGACTTCATCATGCGCCAGGAACATGGCTATGATACCCAGGTAGGAAACAGGGGATTGAAGCTCTCTGGCGGCGAAAAGCAAAGGATCTCGATTGCGCGTGTCTTGTTAAAAAACCCATCGGTCATGATCTTCGATGAAGCGACCGCATCGCTTGACTCCATATCCGAAAAAGCAATTCAAGACGCAATCGATCCGTTGATCACTTCCCGCACAAGCATCTTGATCGCCCATCGCCTTTCCACGATTCTTGCGGCGGACGAAATCCTCGTTGTCAAGGATGGGCGTATCGTTGAAAGAGGCAAGCACGAAGACTTGGTGAAGCAAGGAGGCGTGTACACGGAACTCTACAACACGCAATTCAATCCCGACCTAAAGAAAGAGGAGAAAGAATGAGAAAGGCTTATGTAAACGGAGTGCTATTTGATGCAAAGGCAACCGCATTTATTGTCGACGACGGCAAATTTGTCCTCTTTGGATCAGACGAAGAAATCTTGCGCCTTGCTTTGCCCTCTGAGGTCACAGACCTAAAGGGTGCCTTTGTCACGCCAGGGATGTATGCGATGGATGTATCCTTGCTTGAAATCGCCGAATCCATGGAGCTTCCATGGGTGAATGACAGGGATTCTCTGTTGCGCTATGGCGAAAAATACCCCAGCGAAAAAATCCTTGTTGCCTATGGCGATGACAAGCTTGAGCGAAAAGATGTGGAGATGGAGCGTCCAGTCGTCCTGAAACAAAAAGATGGATATACATTGAATTGTGCCGCCATGGATCTTGCGCAATTTGAGGATGGGGCGTTTGGCGTTGATTTTGCGAAAGGAAAAGTGAAATGGCCTTCCACCATATTGGTCGACGAAGAACTTCCCGCCCCAAGAAACGACCATCTTGAAAAAAACATCGAGGCTGCCGCGAAATATCTCGGTGCCAGTGGATACACCCATGTGGCGACCGATGATTTCAATGTCATTTTCCATGACCGCAAGCGTGTCATTGACCTATATGACAAGATGACCAGCGGGAAATGGATGGGCTTGCGCATCAAAATGCTTTGCTCGTTTGAGAAGAT
This sequence comes from uncultured Erysipelotrichaceae bacterium, assembly GCA_900315225.1. GTDB lineage: Bacteria > Bacillota_I > Bacilli_A > Erysipelotrichales > Erysipelotrichaceae > Bulleidia. Next base: position 3,119 of record OMYM01000370.1, read on the forward strand.
CGATGATTTCGTGGCTTTTCTAGACGAGGGAAGACTGTTTGGCGATGGAGACGAAAGATTACGCATCGCCCACTTGCGCTTGCGGGAAAAAGACGCAGAGGAACGCAGGCTGTTTGCCTTGCTGGGCGCAAAGTTCAATACCCCGACGCTAATCGACGATGGCGAGGATATCCATGACTTGTACAAGGAATGCGTCTACGAGGGAAATCCCCTGGGGCATGGCATCGTGTCCAACAATGCGTCATACATGGACAAAGGGTATTACATCGTTTCTGAAACAGTCTATGACAACCCGCTTTGCGTTGTACGCCCAGAACGTTTCCGTCCCAACGCCTTGGCGCAGATCATCGCACTGAAGCGGCAGGGTGTCTCACAGTCTGTCGCAATACGCGCCATGTCGCAAAACCCAGCAAGGATGTTGCTTGAAGCAGATTCTGTCGGCTTCTTGAAACAAGGTTTCGAGGCGGATTTCTGTGTCTTCAGCGATACGGAAATCAATGAAGAAACCATTGTCCAGCTTGTCGTTTGCGAAGGCAAGACAGTGTACCAGGCGAAATAAAAACCGGCATCCGCCGGTTTTATTGTTTCTGCTGCGCCTTGAGCCTCTTGCATTCGTCAATCTGGGAAGGATAGACGTATCGCGTAGCGATTTTATTGAATGGCTTCTCCATTGTGGAATCGCCTTCCATCCACTTCATCAAGACAACGAATGGATGCTTTTTCATTTTAGAGCCTAGGATCTTTTCCTCTTGAGGGGTGAATGGAATAACGTCAAGATATGTCAATATTTTCGCAATGCATCGCATGCGGCACTTGGCAAGGATGCGGATCAAGGGAAAGCTGTCGGGATCATTGAGAACTGCCTCATATGTCTTGTACGCCTGGTCAAGCGCGTTGAATTCCTCAATGCGCATCGCATTGAGGAAACGTATGGCGGCGGCAGGCATGCTAACCTCTTCGCTGATGAAGAAGCGGTAGTCGATGTCGCTGGGTTTCTTTCCTTCGATCATGTCCGCGAGGATATCCATGAGCGTTTCCCACGTCTCTTTGCTCGCGGCGTTCCTCTTAAATTGCGCAAGCATCATTCCCTCGTTTGGCGCCAAGGAACATGTTGGGATCAAAGGATGCATGGCGCTTGCAAAGAAAAAAGCGAAAAATGCCATTGGCAATGGTCCCTTGGCAAGCAAGCCGATGCCGGCGCAAGCAACAGCAAGAATTGCATTGCCAAATGAGCCGACAAGAAGCAGTGCTTCTGGATGCGTTTTGCCATGGCAATGCGCATATGTACACGAGAACCCAGACCATCCTGGCATGAAGCGCAGGCGATGTTTTTTTTGACCAACGAAACACAACGACATGAAACGGACACAGGCAATCGGTCCAATGCGCCAAGAAGCATATAGAAAACGCCATGCCTCCCGCGACACGGATGCAAGCCACATGGCCGCAAGACACCATAACGCGTATGCTGGCAATGACAGAAGTGGCGCATTGGCAAGCCAGGCGCATGCGGCTACCGCAATAGCAAAAACATCAATCAGTATGTGTGCAATAGGTTTGGCTTTCTTTTGTTCTACATCATGCATAAACAAATCTCCATTTGGATATTGTAGCACCTTGCGTTGGAAAGAAAAAGGTAATATTATTTTGAGGCAATGAAAACCGTGATACTGGCAGGCGTGGATTTAAAGGAAGACTCCTTGGATTTCAATGGGAAAATGAAAGAAGACACTGCGTTGTGCGAAGCCCTGGGGTATGATGTCGCAGCAACGATTTCTCAACGCTCCAACTCCATGGATCCCTCCACAGTGTTTCGCAAAGGAAAGCTTGAAGAGCTGAAAAACCTGTGCCAGGCATGTGGCGCCGAGCTTGTGGTATTCCATAATTCCTTGTCTATACAGGCAGCCCATCGCATATCCTCGATCATCGAATGCGATGTAGTAGACAGGGTTTCCCTGATTCTGGATATTTTTGCTTCAAGGGCAATGACGCGCCAAGCGCAATTGCAAACGGAATTGGCGAGGCTCAGCTACGACTTGCCGAGAATGGTCGCGCAACAAGAGGAAAGCGACCATGCCCAAGGTGGCGCATTCCGCAACAGGGGCGCTGGTGAAATGCGTTCGTCCATCATCCGAAAAAGATACCGTGAGCGTATGTCCAGCATCCGCAATGAGCTTTCCCGAATCGAGAAAAGACGCATGGCGGATGAGCGCAGAAGAGCCAAGACGCTATGGAAACGAGTGGCGATCGTTGGCTATGCAAATGCAGGGAAAAGCTCTTTGATGAATGCCGTCCTGCACCATTGCAAGCGAAAGGACGGCTATGTCCAGACCAAGGACATGTTGTTCCAGACACTTGACACAAGCGTAAGATCCATCGAGTACCATTCCCGTCGTTTCTTTCTTTACGATACCGTTGGGTTTGTGTCGGATCTGCCCCACACATTGATTGATGCGTTTCAATCCACCTTGGAAAGCGCATTGGATTGCGATTTGTTGCTGGAGTGCGTAGATATCAGCGATCCAGATTGGCAAGCCAAGGCGGTGACCACTGCCGATACGCTTTCCCAGATCGGGGCGGGAGATATCCCGATATTCCGTGTATTTGCGAAATCCGACCTCGTCAGCGAACGGTCGCTAGGATTCCATGTGTCAAGTGTCACGGGAGAGGGGATTGAAGAGATGCTTGCGCGTATCATTGAAATGCTCTATCCGGCTGAAGAGGAAATGCTTTGCCTGGTTCCATATGGACAAGAAGGAATGGTCGAAAAGATGAGAAGCGTACTGTCCATAGAGACATTAAGATACTTGGACGAGGGAACCTTGTTAATGATCAGGGGCGAAAGGCGGCACATGGCGGGTTTTCATCGATATAAAGTCAAGGAGGATGAGAAATGAATACTGTTTGGGACAAGCTAAGCGAAAAAGAAGTTGCGGACGTGTTTGCCTTTGGCGAAGAATACCGTGGCTTTCTTTCAAGGTCGAAGACGGAAAGGACATTTACCGCCAATGCCATGGCATTGGCGAGGAAAGCCGGCTTCGTTGGCCTTGAGGAGATAAATGGCGAATTAAAGCCTGGGGACAAGATCTATTTTATCAACCGCAACAAAAACATCATGCTGTTTGTCATTGGTAAAGAACCCTTGACGGAAGGCATGAATATCCTTGGCGCACATATCGATTCACCGCGCACGGATCTCAAGCAGCATCCATTGTACGAAAAGGACGGGCTTGCCTTGCTGGACACCCATTACTACGGCGGCATCAAGAAATACCAGTGGGTTGCGCGGGAAATGGCTCTCTATGGCGTGGTATGCATGAAAGACGGCACGACCATCGACATTAGCATTGGCGACAACCCAGGCGACCCTGTGTTTGGCTTCAGTGACTTGCTCATACATCTTTCCGCCAAGCAAATGCAAAAGAAAGCCACGGAAGTGATCGAAGGTGAACAGCTTGACCTTTTGGCAGGATCCTGGCCATTGAAAGACGAAGAGAAAGATCCCGTCAAGAAACATCTGCTTCAGATACTGAAGGAAAAATACGGCATGGAAGAAGACGACTTCATATCGGCTGAGATCGAGGCAGTGCCAGCGGGAGAAGCCAGGGACTTTGGCTTGGATCGCTCCATGATCATGGGCTATGGACACGATGACAAAGTTTGCGCCTATGCTTCCTTGCGCGCCATCCTCGACATCGAGGCACCGGAAAGAACTGCCTGTTGCATTCTTGTGGACAAAGAAGAAATTGGCTCTGTTGGAAACACAAGCATGAGCAGTCGTTATTTTGAGAACATCCTATCGTTGTTGCTGGAAAGAAACGGATTCCTTCGCTACAGCGACCTTCATCGTGCGCTGAGTAACTCCAGGATGCTGTCGAGCGATGTTTCGGTTGCCTTTGACCCAACCTTCCCGGATGTCATGGATCCAAAGAACTCGGCGTATTTCGGCAAGGGGATATGCTTCAACAAATTCACAGGAGCACGCGGGAAATCCCACGCCAGCGATGCTAGCGCGGAGTTTGTCGCAAAGGTTCGCAAGGTCATGGATGACAACGGCATCATGTTCCAGACGTGCGAAATCGGTAAGGTTGACGCAGGTGGCGGAGGAACCATTGCGTACATCCTTGCCAACCTTGACATTGATGTCATGGACGCAGGCATATGCGTCCTCAATATGCATGCGCCGTTCGAGATTGCTTCCAAGGCGGACATTTTCGAGGCATATCGCGCCTATATGGCATTCCTAAAAGACATGAAATAAGGCATTCTGCAAGGAATGCCTTTTTCCTCATGTTTCATTGTGCGCGCAATGCTGATATAATACTCATGAAAACAGGAGGCAGCAGACATGGAAGTTAAATTTTATCTCGTAAGACATGGCGAAACGGTGTTTAACCGAAAGGGAAGGATACAAGGGGTTTCCGATTCGCCAATGACGCCCAAGGGCATAAAACAAGCCGAGGCAGCAAGTGAAGCACTTGCAAGCATTCATTTCGACAGGGCATATTCATCGCCCAGCGAAAGAGCAATCGACACAGCCAAAATCATATTGGAGGGAAGCGACATCCAGCTTGATATCAACGAAAACCTTCATGAATTCGATTTTGGACGATATGAAGGCACGCGTTTCACATCTCATCCAGACGAGTTGCGCAATTGCTTTGCGATCAATGACTTTTCATCCGTCGATGGGGAGACAAGGGCACGCATGGAAGTGCGCGTCAGGGAGACAATGCAGGCAATCGCCAGGGAATGCGAGGATGGCGACAGGGTGCTCTTGGTCAGCCATGGCATGTTTGAAATCTTCCTGATCAGGACGCTGCTTGACTTTGACATCGATGCTTACCAGAAAGAAGCCGAGAAAAACAACAAAAACGTCATTCCAAATGGCGGCATAATGGAATTCTCCTGTACAGACGGGGAATGGAAGCTGGTTTCACTTCCATCTGAGCCAGAGCAGTTCAAGCCTTCCGCCGAAAACAAGACCGTTCATTTCTACTATGTCAGGCATGGCGAGACACTCTTCAACATGTTCAACCGCATGCAGGGATGGTGCGACTCACCGCTGACCCCTAACGGCATAGCGCAAGCCAAGGCTGCCGCCCATGTCCTGCGGCATGTCGACCTGCGCCATATCTATAGCTCCACCAGCTCCCGCGCATGGCGAACGGCGCAGATCATCAATGAAAAGCATCGCCTGGAAATCAAACCCTGCAAAGGACTGAAGGAAGTGAACTTTGGTGATTTCGATGGCGTTGTCAGGGATTCTTGGACAAATGAAATCCATCGCCGACACATGACAGAAACCTGGGATGATGTCGGGGGAGAGAACGAGGCGCAAGTCAGGCAGCGCATCCTAGACACGCTCGACATGATTGTCAAAACCGCCAAGAACAATGAAAACGTCCTGCTAGTGTCCCATGGCACATACTACCTGAACATGCTGAAGGTGTTGTTTGGAATTGATCGCGACCAATACTTTGTCGAGAGGATGAGCCAAGGAATGCAGGCAATGCCCAACGGAGGCATATTCACCTTTACATACACGAATGGATCATACGTCATCGATGAACTCATGGTTCCACCCGAGGAATTCAAGGAATAACAAAAAAGATGCTTGCGCATCTTTTTTTAGTCATGCTTCTTCATTCCCGAACGGGTCAAGAGAATATCCTCTGAAGGAATAAACTCTTCCTCTGCGGCTTGCGCCGATGCAGCAATCCTATTTGCATAGGCACGGTCTTCAAGAGGAATATATCCTTGGCTATCGCCAATATACTTGTATGCTGGACGCATGATGCGGTTGGCAAACTCAACCTCCTCCATGCGGTGGGCACACCATCCAACGACCCTGGCAATTGCAAAGATCGGCGTATAAAGATCCTCATGGATGCCAAGGATGCGGTAGACTAGGCCAGAATACAAGTCGAAGTTGGCGCAGATACGCTTGCTTGACTTCTTTTCTTCCTGGAAGACGATCGGCGCCATTTTGTCGATCATGCAAAGAAGGTCATACTCTTTCTGGAAACCCTTGCCATACGCGAGATCGCGCGTTTGTTTTTTCAGGATCTGGGCACGAGGGTCGGAAAGCGTGTAGACGGCGTGACCTGTTCCATAAATCAGGCCGGATCTATCGTTTGCTTCCTTGCGCAAGACCTTTCTCAAGTAGTCTGCGACTTCTCCCTCGTCGTTGGCATTTTTAACATGCAGCATCATGTCATCAAGTTGATGCATGACCTTCAAGTTGGCGCCACCGTGCTTGGGACCCTTCAAAGAACAAATGGCAGTGGCAATGGCCGAGTAGGAATCAGTTCCGCTGGACGATACGACACGGTTGGCAAACGTGCTGTTGTTTCCCCCGCCATGGTCGGCGTGGACAGTAAGGCACAAATCCAAGAGCTTTGCTTCGTCATGGGTGAACTTCTGGTCGTCACGATATGTCGCAAGGATATGTTCCGCCGTGGAAAGCCCAGAGACAGGATAATGCAGGTGCATGGATTGATGGTAGTAGGCATGGCGCTGCGTCTGGTATGCATACACCATCATCGTTGGCATCTGCGCGATCAGATTGATCGACTGGCGCAGGATATTTTCAAGCGAAGTATCCTCCGCATGCTCGTCGTAGCTATACATTGCCAAGACCGAGCGTGCCATCTTGTTCATGATGTTTGGCGATGGCGCGGACATGACCATGGTTTCCGCAAAGCCATCGGGAAGCTCACGATGCTCCTCAAGCAGGGCGCGGAACTTGGACAGTTGCTGGGGGGTGGGGAGAGAGCCGAACAACAACAGCCATGCTGTTTCCTCAAACATGAAGCGATCCTTGGCGATTCCCTCGTCGACCAATGTCTGTACGTTGATGCCGCGGTATACAAGCTGCCCATCAATGGGGATGACCTTGCCGTCTTCATTCTTCTTGTAGCCAACGACATCACAGATATTCGTCAGGCCAGCCAAGACACCGGTTCCGTCAGGGTTTCTCAGCCCGCGTTTGACGCCAAGCTTTTCGCTGATCTCGGGATTGATAAAGTTGTTCTTGCGATACTCATCGCAAAGCATGGATATCTCTTCTTGCGTGAGTTTTTTGACATCGGGATAAATCATACAAAACCTCCTTGTCCGTAAGATAGAATTATATCCATGGAAGCAAATCTGTCAAATGACGCATGCCGAGTACTATCCCAAGGTATTCGAACCTTGCGATATCAACTTCTGCGACATGTCCTGCACAAGCATAGTGATTGCCTAGCCTGTCCTTGAGCTGGATGTCAACAAGACTTTTAGCCTGATGTATTGGCGCATGCTTGTCGTGGGCTTCCTTAAGCCCTTCCATGCGTATCGCTGGATAGCAACATGAAAGATTCTCCATCAATAGGATGAATGTTGATTCGATTGGCATCACAATGTCACAAGACAAATTCACCAAGCCGACCATAAAAGACAAGTCTGCGACATGGGCAAGTTCCAGCACTGCCATCGCAACAGTGGCATTGGCAGCGCCTTGCGACCAAAGGAGCTTTATACCCTGGACAAGCAGTGAACAGCCACTGCTTTTTTCTTGAACATTTGAATTGTACTTGTATCGGCATATGGTATATAATACGGATATTTGGAGGTGTGCATGGTTTGGTTTTGGAACAAAAGGCAAAAGGCCTTGACCGATCGATTGGATAAGATCACAGGCAAAGTCAGCGAGATCACAGTCAAGATCGGTGAGGTCGCGGACAAAATAGGTGGAATCGCTGACAAAGTCGGTGGCATTTCCGGATTGGCTGGCGACCTACAGGGAAAGGCAATGGAGATCCTTTCATCGCTTGAAAAGGCGCACGCTAAACTCGATGGGGCAGTGATGAAGATATCACGCCATGACGATGCCTTGACAGATATGATGGAAAGCTTTGAAGATCTAAGTGATCAGGAAGGGGAGAAGCTGGATAGACTGGAAAGCCTGATTTCCCGCGCCAATGACTCTCGTATCCGCGAAATAGAAAAGAAACAAGCAGATCTGCTCAATGTCGTTATGGCTTACCAGGCTCAGCTTGGATACCTGCATTCGATGCTGGCGAAAAACCCGGCATGGAGCGAACAGATTGCCCTGGCTTCGGACAAGTTGTCCGCTTTGACGGAAAGCGTTGGTCTTCAATCAATCGCTGATACAGGAAAAAGGGTGAATTATACAACGCACGAGGTCATTGAGGCCATCGCAACAAAGGATCCGACAAAAGACAAGACGGTCGCCCAGGTGTATGAACCAGGGACGCTATATTACGGCTCTGTCTTGAAGAAAGCTAAGGTTGCAGCATATAAACTTGAAAAGGAGGTCAAAAATGAGCATTATTCTTGGCATTGACTTAGGTACATCTACAACAGAGTGTGCAATTTACAAAGACGACAAACCAGTCATGATCCCCA
>OMYM01000092.1 GCA_900315225.1 uncultured Erysipelotrichaceae bacterium
AATGACACGGGCGAGGAAAGGAAGCCCGAAGGGGGAAAGGAATCCCCGGGCAACGAGGTCCCTGGAGCAGCCTAAGGAGTACCAGCGACTATCCGGCGCGAAGCGCCAGTGCTCCAATCCGTTAGTTTAAACTATTTGTTTTTTTAGCGGGAAAAAGCACCCGTGTTTTTGTCGTGCTATCGAACGGTGGAATTCGACTGCCATGCGAGCAATGCCATGCCTGACGGCATTTTTTTTGGCTGCCAATGTGGTCTAGACAGCTAAAAAGTCCAGCTTTTTCTGGACTTGAGTATATATCCTGATTGACCCAGTGGGACACCGACGCGGGTTAGAAATATCTAACCCGCTTTTATATTATATCCCATTCCCGGAATGAATCAAGTAATATTTGAAAACGCATGGGAACGTTAATTGGGTTACACCACTTCCCCTTTGTAGCTTCTGGCTGTTTCGCTTTCGTCCCCAATATACCAGTAATCGCATGAATCGCTACCGAGAGCGCATGTATGTGTCCGGATCAGTTTTGCATGGATCAGTTTCGGAATAACATGATCGGTGGCGCAAAGATGCGGCAAAAGATCGGTATATCCGTTTGCCCTGGCATAATCAGCCAATGGGCATCCAATAAGATCAAAGCGGACACCCTCGCGGCTATCATCAGGATCAATCCTTATTCGCCATGTGTTGCCCCACTGCCCTTTTGATCGTTTCTCTTCAACAAGACGTGCATACGGAACATATTTCCCATACATGATCTTGCGGAAAAGACCCATTGTCATCTTCCTGTTCAGGTTCACAAGATAGCGCAGGAACTTGAAGCGTTCATATATATCCCGGGCGATTTCACCGATGGCGTTGCCATCTATCCTGTGATCGGAAGCCTCGTAAAAAGAAATCGCAACAATGAACATATCCAGATTGTATGCCATCTGGTTCTCTGAACCACCGATATCTGGAGCCTTTGCATATAGTATCGGGAACAGCTCATCCGCTCTTTTTATGATCTGTTCCGCTTCATCCGGATAGTTCTTTTTCGTGTATCTGATAAATGCCTTCTTTACTGCCTTATCCATTGCCATATTAAACAACGCCTCCTTGCGTAAATTGATGATGCTATCTTTGCTGATCATGCTTTTCTTATTACCTCATCAAAGCAAGCCGGTCCATCCGACAGATCGGAATGCCTGATAAAGCGTACATGCCTGGGAAGTCCTGCATAGGCAAATTCATCCGTCATGCAGAAGATCTTGCACAGCCCCTTGATGCCGTATGTGTCAAACATCTCGACATACATGCATTTGGAAATGCGGTATTCGACCTTATCCTTGCCGGCATTAAAATAATCGTAGGTGATGCTTCCGTCCTTTACGCGCTTCGCATGGTCGGATATGTTCCATTTTCGGGCAATGTCAAAGCTGTTTGGAAGAAGGTTGATGATGGCTATGATCCGCCTAAAGAAATTCCTGCGCCTTTCAAAGCCTTTGTTTACAATCTCAATCGTGTCTTTATCGGAATAACCGAGGGATTTAATCTCCAGGCACATGGCCATGACGGCATAGATATATGTCGCACTTGTTGTCGGATAGATGTTATGCTTCCTGAAGTTCTCGGAGGCGTACATCTCCCTGAGCCTTGATTCGAACGCTTTCATCTTCTTTTCTTTGTCCGCAAACCCACCTTCCCTAAGAACCACCCAGTAATTCCTACCGTATGTTTTAATCGCTTTTTCTGCATCCATTTGTCCTATATCTCCTTATATTTGCTGGTTCAGCTTGGTCTCAATTCTGTTTAACGTTTGAAAGAACCTGTGCGTAGCAACGGCAGGACCAAGCAACAGGAACCCGATGGTGTTCCAACCGAACATATGCCACCACGAGGTATACGGACCTTCAACCCCGAGTTCGATGGCTTTTGCCTTTAACTCCTCGGCAATCCTTGCCATCCAGACAAGGGTATAGATGAACAATGTCGGTATCCCCAGTAGATAAGCCTTCCAATACGGGAGCACCTTATGCCCCAGGATCTCTTCCAGTTCATCCTGTAGTCCTCCAAACGGCATATACAGTAGGAAGAAGATGCCCGCTGTAAAGAAATCGACCAATCCCAGCCAAAACCCTCTTCTGTTTGTATGATTGAACTTCATGTCGTTTCCCAAACCTCCAAGTGC
>OMYM01000385.1 GCA_900315225.1 uncultured Erysipelotrichaceae bacterium
ATTCGTCACCCCTCGTATGAGGGGTGTGGATTGAAATATCGAAGAGCTTCTGGACGGTGAAGATACGCGATGTCACCCCTCGTATGAGGGGTGTGGATTGAAATAGATTTACCTCTGCATACGCAGAGAAAACGACCAGTCACCTCCGCATGAGGGGGTGTGGATTGAAATAATATTCCCTGTGCAAATGGGGGTGAGCCCGTGTCGCCCCCTCGCATATGTGGATCATAACTGTAGAAAACAAGAAACTGTTTATCGCATTGTATAGAGTGTATAATTTATTCATTACTAATCATGGAATGACGGAGTGTGAATGATGAGAATAGAAATACCTGAATATGCACTTGTGCTATTGATTGGTCCAAGCTCAGCGGGAAAATCAACCTTTGCCACAAAGCATTTTTCTAGATATGAAGTAGTGTCATCGGATCAATTGCGCGCTTGGGTATGTGATGATGAAAATAATCAGAAAGTATCTGGAGATGCGTTTGCTTTGATGCATATGATTGTAAACAAAAGGTTAAAGAATAGAAGGCTGACGGTTGTGGATGCGACAAACCTTTCTGCTAGATCGCGTAAGACGCTCAAGGAATATGCTGATGGGCATGGAGCGCCTTGCGTAGCCATAGTATTCGATATTGATACGAATACGCTTTTTCAAAGGCGAAAGAAAAGGAAAGATCGCAATGTACCGGGGAACATTGTAAATAAACAGATTGAGATGCTGCAAGAATCGAAAGAAGAAATCAAAAGCGAAGGATATGTCAGCATCTATACGTTGCATAAAGACGATGTGGATGACGTTGAGATCGCAAGGATTGCCCCACAATAATAAATAGTCGCAGGGGAATGAGTGATTTTTTCGGAAAAAATGAAATTTCCCCTTGACATATTTTGGAGAAGTGGTAATATATTACTTGCGAACGCACCAGTGGTGGAATCGGTAGACACGTACGCTTGAGGGGCGTATGGGGAGACCCGTGCAGGTTCGAGTCCTGTTTGGTGCACCATGAAAAAAGGATATCCGAATGGATATCCTTTTTTGTTATCTTAGGAAAGAGAAGTCTCTTTGGACTGGGGCATTGGATAATTCAAAGGATTGGGCTGATTGACATAGAATGTCAATCAAGTCATAGAGTTGTGCATGGTCTGTTGCGCTACGGGAGATACCAGTGTCGAGCAAAGATAATTCTGATAAAGTGATATATGGCGCAAATGCGACTGAGGGATCTGTGGTTGCTACAGCGCGCGTGTAGGAATAGATTACAATAGGGCGGTAGGAAAACTTATCGCTTGCGGAATGGAATAATCTATCAAGGTATCTTTTGACATGAGAGGCTGGCTGACCATAGTAAAACGGTGAGATGATCGCGATGCCAACAATATTATCAGAGATGTCGATTGCTTGGTTGACATCATCGAACATGCATTTGTGGCGCTTGATGCACTTGCCGCAAGAGCGGCATCCTTCAACGGTTCCTTCGTGTAGTTCTACGTAATGTGCCATGAGGCTGTGCTTGCAAGCGATCAATGATATTTGTTCCGTTGTTTCTGAGGGCAATGAGATGCCTGAGATGATGAAGATTGTTTTTTCCATGTTTCTACCCGATAAAATAAAAATACCTGCTTAAACAGGTATTTCAGTGAGCGCTAAGGGACTCGAACCCATGACCCCTTCCACGTCAAGGAAGTGCTCTCCCAACTGAGCTAAGCACTCATCACACAATCTATATTACCACGTTTCAAAAAAAATGCAAGGACTTTTTCCAGAAATTTCATTTTTTCGGATTGATGCGTGCGATGAAAAAGAAATATGGAGAAAACATTGAATGTAAGCGATAACATTCTTTAAGTTTTGTTGTTACGGTAGATTTTTTGGGTTCCTCTGCTATAATGCACACATTCAAACAGGAGGAACAGTTATGGGCGCTTATTTTGGAGCAACGCTTAAGGAAGATTGTGTGTTTGATCTCTACTATGGAACTGACTACCATTCCCATCTTGGAACAAGACGCGCGGGAATGTGTGTATATGGAGAGAAGGGGTTTGACAGGGCTATCCATAATATAGAAAACTCTCCGTTTAGGACAAAGTTTAGCAGTGATGTGATGAAGATGCATGGTTGCTACGGGATCGGGTGCATTTCCGACTATGATCCACAGCCATTGATGGTTCGCTCGCATCATGGGACATATGCGATTGTTGCCGTGGGGAAGATCAACAACGCAGATGAGTTGTTGGAAGAATTGTTCGAGGGGACGCATACGCATTTCATGGCAATGTCTGGCGAGGATAGAATCAACATGACAGAGCTTGTTGCCTCACTGATCAACCAACAGGACCACCTTGTCGAAGGCATTCACTATGCGCAAGAGAAGATCAAGGGTTCCATAAGTATCTTGATCTTGACGGCAAAAGGGATTTATTGCGCGCGTGATTTGCTTGGAAGGACACCTGTTTTGATCGGTTGCAAGGAAGAAGGGTATTGCGTTGCCTTTGAGTCGTTCTCCTACCAAAAGCTTGGCTATGCGGATTTCAAGGAGCTAGGTCCTGGAGAAATTGGCGTTATTACGCCTGATGGCTACCAGAAGCTCATGGAACCTGGCAAGAAGATGAGGATCTGTACATTCCTTTGGACGTATTATGGCTATCCGCCTAGCTGCTATGAGGGTGTGAACGTTGAAGCGTTCCGCTACAGATGTGGCATGAAGATGGCTGAAAGGGACCATCTTTGCAAAGATGACATTGACAATGTTGCCGGTGTTCCTGATTCTGGGATTGCGCATGCGATTGGGTATTCCAATCAGTCGAAGGTCCCTTACTCACGCCCATTCATCAAGTATACGCCAACGTGGCCTAGATCCTTCATGCCCACAATGCAGACAAAGAGGGACTTGATCGCCAAGATGAAATTGATTCCAGTAAGGGAATTGATTAGCGACAAACGCTTGTTGCTCATTGATGATTCTATCGTCAGAGGGACGCAATTAAGGGAAACAACGGAGTTTCTTTATGAGTCTGGAGCCAAGGAAGTGCATGTTAGGCCAGCATGTCCTCCAATTCTCTTTGGCTGCAAGTACATCAGTTTCTCCCGTTCTACGGACGACATGGAGCTGATTGCCAGGAGAATCATTGCGCAAGAGGAAGGAAAAGACGTTGAAAGGGATATTCTCGAGGAATATGCTGATCCTGATAGCGCAAGACATGAAAACATGGTTTCCAAGATGCGTGAACAAATGAATTTCTCGTCCCTTCGCTTTAATCGCATAGACGATATGGTGTCGGCAACAGGGCTTTCGAAAGATTGCTTGTGTACGTACTGCTGGGATGGCAGGGAATAGAGGCAGGTGGAGCACCTGCCTTTTGTTGCTATAATAGGCGTTGGAAGGAAGTGGATATTATGTTGAAGTGGGGAATCATTGGCGCAGGAAATATAGCGCATAGGTTTGCCGCAAGCCTAAGGAATGAAGAAAACAGCGTTCTTTATGCGATCAGCGGAAGAAATCAGGAGAAGATGAATGCATTCAAGGATGAGTTTGCCTGTGAAAAGGTGTATCTCTCTTATGAGGCATTGCTTGAGGATGAAGAGGTAGACGCGGTGTATGTCGCCTTGCCGCATGGATTGCACATGGAGTATTGCCTCAAGGCGCTACAAGCGAAAAAAGCAGTGCTTTGCGAGAAACCAGCCGCATTGAATGAGGTGCAGGCAAGGGAAATCGCTGCTTGCGCGCAAAGAAACCAATGTGTTTTCATGGAGGCACAGAAATCCAGGTTTACCCCGATGTATCGGAAAATCAGGGAAATGGCATTGGAAGGCAAACTTGGAAAGCTTTTGCGGATAGAGACAAGCAACTGTTTCCTGTTGCCGCAAGAGATGCATGGAAAGACATATCATACGGACAAAGAACAGGGTGGATGTCTGCTTGACAGTGGTATCTACGGGATTTCCTGGATCGAGGACTATTGCAATGGAGAACCTGTTGTTTTAAAGACATATGTCAATCTCAAGGATGAGGTGGACATGTATGTACAATGCTTTATGAAAATCAATGGCGTGGATGTTGTATTCGAGTCTGGCTTTGATAGAAAGAAGGCGCAAGAAGCAGTCTTGACGTTTGAACATGGCGTAGTAAAAGTGGAGAACCTGCACCGATGCACAAAGGCGCATGTCGTGACAGACCATGAGGAAGTCATTGAGATTCCATACGACCATGATGATTTCTACAGCCAGATCAACGCCTTTGTGAAAACGGTCGAGGAAGGCAAGAAAGAAAACGAAATCATGCCTCTGAATGCGACTGTTCGTTGCGCGCATATCATGGATGCCATCCGTGCGTCTTTCTCGGAGTTCTCAGAAGAAGACCTGGCGCTGCTTGAAAGAGAAGAACAAGCACATGTGGTGGACAGCTTTGGCGCGGTAGATGCATTGGAG